>DBFBEA010000139.1:0-4086 GCA_048248475.1 Collinsella sp.
GGCCATCCTTTCGGGTTGTTACATCAAATCATAGGCGTCGACGTCAACGCTCACGCTCACGCCGCGCACGGAGCCCACCTCTTTGAGGCAGGCGTCGATATCATCAGAGACATGGTACCCCACGGGCGACTTCACAAGCAGATGGAAGCGGTAACGGTCCTTGGCTCTCTCGATTACACACGAAGCCGGGCCCAGCACCTGCGGCACGGCACTCCCCGCCCGCAAAAAGTCGGGCGCGGCGGCATGCCAGCGGCGCTTAAGAAGCTTTGCGATACGTCCGATGTAGTTCTGCGCGTCGTCTCGGTTCGCCGACCACGCCAAGATGTTGACCAGGCGAACAAACGGCGGGTACAGCGCATCGCGGCGCTGATCCAGGTCGTAGTCGGTAAAGATCGAACGATCGTGCTCAGCGACGGCGCGAATGACCGGATCCTCGGGCAGGTAGGTCTGGATGATAACCTCGCCGGGGCGATCGCCGCGGCCGGCACGGCCTGCAACCTGCTCCAGCAGATCGTAGGCGCGCTCCCCCGCTCTAAAATCGGGCAGCTTTAGCGCAAAGTCGGCATTGACCACGCCCACCAGCGTGACCTCGGGAAAGTCAAGGCCCTTTGCAATCATCTGGGTGCCCAGCAGCACCGCGCAATCGGCGGCATCGAACTGCTCGAGCAGCTTTTTGTGCGCGTCCTTGCCGCGCGTGGAATCGGCATCCATGCGAATGATGGCGACGTCGTCGGGCAGCATCTGGTGCAGTGCGTCCTCGATCTGCTGAGTGCCCAGGCCCATTTTTGCCAGGTAGCGACTGCCACATTTGGGGCAACGGCTCGTGGCCGCCGGATACGGCTGCACGCGCCAAGACGAACCGCATGTATGACACTGCAGCGTGTGCGTGCGCTCGTGATACGTAAGCGCGGTGGAGCAGTGGTTGCAGGTGGGGACGCAGCCGCACTCGCGGCACATCAGGAACGGCGCAAAGCCGCGGCGGTTGTGCAACAGCACGGCTTTTTCGCGGCGCTCGACCACACGCTCCAAGCCCTCCATCAAGGGTTTTGAGAACATGGAGCGGCTGCCGTGCGAGAACTCCCGGCGCAGGTCGGCAATGCGGACCGTGGGCAGCACGGCGTGTCCCGGGCGCTCGGGCATCTCGACGCGCGTCCAGGTGACACCGTTATACGTGCCGCGGCGGCAGCGATCGAGGGCCTCAGCAGAAGGCGTGGCGGAGCCCAACACGAGCGGGCAGCGGTAGCGTCGCGCCATCTCGGCCGCCACCTCGCGCGCGTGGTAGCGCGGACTGGAGCCCTGCTTGTAGCTGGTCTCGTGCTCCTCGTCGATGATGATGAGGCCCAAGTCGCTGAGCGGACAAAAGAGCGCCGAGCGGGCGCCGACAACCACGCGGGCCGCACCGCTGGCGACCATATCCCACTGGTCCAGGCGCTCGCCAGCCGAAAGGCGCGAATGGAACACGGCAACCGTCTCGCCAAAGCGCGAGCGAAAGCGGCCGACGGTCTGGGCCGTCAGCGAGATCTCGGGCACGAGCACGCAGGCCGAACGGCCGGCCGCCAGCACGCGCTCAATCGCCGAAAGGTAAACCTCGGTTTTGCCGGAGCCGGTGACGCCGTCGACCAGCACCACGTCTCCATGAGCGTCCAGACGGGCGTGCTCAATCTGCGCGAGTGCCTGCTGCTGGCCGTTGGTGAGCGCGACTGGTGCCTTACCGCTTGCCGAGGAGAGCGTGGTCTGTTCATTGCAGCCACGCCACGCACGGCGCTCCTCCACCACGACGACGCCGCGTTTTTCGAGCGCCTTGATGGTCGCCGACATGCTGTTATAGAGAAGGTTGAGGTCGCGCGTCGTGACCGGGCCGCACTGCAGTGCCTCGGTGAGCTGACGCTGGCGGACCGCGGTCTTGGGCGGCGTATAGTCAAAGCCCTCGGGCGTGAGCATGACCCAGCGGTTTTGGATAGGCTTGACGGCGGGACGTTCAACCGTCCACACGCCGTCGTCGCCTTTGACCACGCGCGGGCTTCCACCCGGGGGCAAGAACAGCCGCAGGCACTCGGAAAGCGTCGCGACATACTCGTAACTCATCCAGCGTGCGATACGGGCAGCCTCTGCGGTAAAGAGCGGTTTGCTGAGGATAGCCTCGATGGCTTTAATGCGCGCGGGGTCGAGGGCGTCGTTACCTTGCAGGTCGGCCAGCTCGGGCGCGATGTTGACGATGTAGCCCGCGGCCGCACGGTTGCCAAAATGAACTAGGACGGTGGAGCCGATCTGGACATCATTGGCGAGTGACTGCGGAACGCCATAAGCAAACGGCTCGGACAGCGCACGCGTCGGGATGTCGAGGACCACGCTCGCATAGGCGGCGATGGGCTCAGGTGCAGGCTTAGGCTGAGCCGAGGCAGCGGCAGGCGCTGGCTTCACCGGAACCTCCTCCGGTTCCGGCGAACCAAACAGCGACAGTTGCTCGGCCACGGCCCCAGCACCTCCTATCCCATACATCTACAGAAACAAGAGCCCCGCTCGGGGTGAACGGGGCTCGGATACATACGTTTACGCAGCGATTACAGCGCCATCGTGCGGGCGCGGTCGATGCGCGCCAGGCAGTCGTCGCGACCGACGAGCGCCATGGTCTCGCCCAGCGGAGGGCTCACCATGTTGCCGCAGACGGCGACGCGCACGGCCTGGAACACCACGCGCTTCTTAAGGTCCATCTGCTCGGGCAGCGGCTCAAGCGCGGCGTCGATGTTCGCGGCGGTCCACTCGGTGACACCCTCGAGCGAGGCCTTGGCGGCGTCCAGGATGGCGCCCATGCCTTCCTTGGCCAGGCCCTTGTTGACGGATTTCTCGTCATACTCGAGCGTATCGGCCGTAGCGAAGATGGGAGCGGCGACGGTCACGGCGTCGGCCGGCATCTTGGTGCGCGGCTTGACGATGGCGGCAAGCGCGTCGATCCAGTCCTCGCCGTACTCGACATTACCCTCGATGAGACCCGCCTCGTGCAGCTCGGGGACCATGATCTCGTCGGCAAACTGGGCATCGGACATGCCGTTGATGTACTCGGCGTTAACCCAATCGAGCTTCTTGGGGTCGAAGGTCGCCGGGTTCTTGGAGATGCGGTCGAGCGAGAACTTGCTGGCCAGGACATCACGCGGGATGATCGTGGTCTCGCCGTCGAGCGACCAGCCGAGCAGCGCCAGGTAGTTGACGAAGGCATCGGACAGGTAGCCGGCGTCGCGGTACTCCTCCACCGAGGTGGCGCCGTGACGCTTGGAGAGCTTTTTACCGTCGGCGCCCAGGATCATGGAGATGTGGGCGAACGTGGGCACGGGCGCGCCGAGGGCCTCGTAGACCATGACCTGACGCGGGGTGTTGGACAGGTGATCGTCGCCGCGGATGACATGGGTGATCTTCATCATGGCGTCGTCGACGACGGTCGCGAAGTTGTACGTGGGCGTGCCATCGGAGCGGAAGATGACAAAGTCGTCGAGCTCCTTGGCGTCGAAGGTCACCTCGCCGTGGACGGCGTCGTGGATAACGACGTCGCCGCGGTCCTCAGGCACTTTGATGCGCAGGACGTAGGACTCCCCGGCCTCGATGCGGCGGCGGGCCTCCTCGGGATCAAGATCGCGGCAACGGCGCTGATAGCCCTGGAAGGGGTCCTTGCGCTCCTGCGCGGCCTTGCGGTCGGCGTCGAGCTGCTCCTTGGTGCAGAAGCAGGGATAGGCCTTGCCCTCGTCCCAAAGCTTCTGGGCGGCCTGCTTGTACAGGTCCAAGCGCTCGGTCTGGGCGTAGGGGCCAAAATCGCCGCCCACCTCGGGACCCTCGTCCCAGTCCAGGCCCAGCCAACGCATGGCGCGCAGGATGATCTGCGTGTTCTCGTCGGTGGAGCGGGTGGGGTCGGTGTCGTCGATGCGCAGGATGAACGTGCCGCCGTTTGCGCGGGCGAAAGCCCAGTTATAGATAGCGGTGCGGGCGCCGCCGATGTGCAGCTTGCCCGTCGGTGAGGGTGCAAAGCGGACGCGAACGTCTGATGCCATGGAAATCTCCTCGATTGCAGGATGGATGTCTAACCGCACCAGTATAAAG
>DBFBEA010000140.1:0-17135 GCA_048248475.1 Collinsella sp.
CACACGGCCGCAGATAGCGGGCAGCGGGTTCTCGCGCTTAATGAGTGCTAGGGCCTCGTCATAGCGACCCTGCGCCGCGAGCTTCAAATAGCCCTGAACGGCAACGTGCGCGGGGCAGGCCGTCTTGCAGGGAGCGGTGCCAGACTCATGCGTCTCGATGCGGTTGTCGTTGCGGTAGTTGGGCGACCACTTGGTGTGGTCCCACTTGGTGGCATCGGGCAGCTCCTGGCGCGGATACTCGGGCACCTGTCCGCCGGCCTTTTTGCTACAGAGCTTCTGGCCGAGTTTGGCGGCGCCGGCCGGACACACCTCAACGCAGCGACCGCAGGCCACGCACTTGTCCTTCTCGACCTTGGCGACGTAGGCCGAGCGCGACAGGTTGGGCGTGTTGAACAGTTGCGAGGTGCGCAGGGCGTAGCACACGTTGACGTTGCAGTTGCAGATGGCGAAGATCTTGTTCTCGCCGTCGATGTTGGTGATCTGGTGCACAAAGCCGTTGTCCTCGGCCTGGCGCAGGATGTCGTAGACCTCGTCGCGCGTTACATAATGGCCGCGGTCGGTCTCAACCACATAGTCGGCCATATCGCCCACGGCAATGCACCAGTCGGCGGGGTCGTCGGCGCAGCCCTCGCCCATCACGCGACGGCTCGCGCGGCAGCTGCAGGTGCTGGCGGCATATTTGCCATCGTATTTGTCGAGCCAATGCTCGATATGCTCGATCGGCACCGAGGTGCTCGCGGCGTCGATGGCCTTCTCGACCGGAATGACGTGCATGCCGATGCCGGCGCCTCCGGGCGGCACCATCGGCGTGGCCTTGGACAGCGGTCCCTTGGACGCCTGCTCAAAGAACTTGGCATAGACCGGATGTTCCTCAAGCTGGCTCACGCGCATGTTGAGGAACTCGGCGGAACCCGGCACCAGCATGGGCAGCACCCACTGCTTGGCGCGCTCGGGGTTTTCCCAGTTGTACTCAAGCAGACCCGTGTAGCTCATGTCGTCGAGCATCTTCTCGATATCGGCTTCGGGCATGCCGGTGAGCTTGACCATCTCGGGCAGCGTATAGGGACGGCGCATCTTCATCTTGCAGAGCACTTCGGCCTGCTCGTCGGTTGCGGCCTCGGCAAACGACCAGTACTCGTAGCCCAGCAGCTCATCGCGATGCAGCAGACGGTTGGTGCAGTGCTCGCACAGCTTGACGATTGCCTCGCGCGGATGCTCCGGAAGCGGTGGCACGAACTCCGAACCGATGTCGGGCTCGGTGTAACTAATCCCCGGTCCGTTGAGAATCATAGTTGTCCCTTCTCTTGCCACAGCCCGACGAGGCCGCGGCGCCCCTCTTTTTGCAGGCCGGGCATGCCCCCATGCCGTTCACCCGCCATTGTTGACATTGTGTCAAAAATAGTATTGACGAACCGTCAACAATATTCAAGACTGTTAGGCGAACGGTCAGGCAAAAGAGGATGAAAGGCGGCAAAACATGGGCAACAACGCAGCAGATACCTCTGTGGTCGATGCCGTCCCCGCATACGATAGCGCGGCAAAGCGCCTGACGGGCGACGAACGCCGTCGCGAGATCCTCGATGCCGTGCGCACCGTAAGCTCCGAGCTGGGCGTGTCCCACCTATCGGTATCGGCCGTGACCAAGCGAGCCGGTTGCACGCGTTCATTGTTCTACCACTACTTCGCCGATATGGACGCCGCCGTCACCGCTGTTATGGACGAGGCGATCGACGGCTTTATCTCCGAACTCGAGCAGTGGAACGCCGACCGCACCGTCGGCGATATCGAGGGCGCGCTCGACACCGTCGCCCCGCTCTTTAAGCGCCTGGTCGCCAGCGGCCACGAGCTGCCGAGCACGCTCACCTCGAGCAGTGGCGCGCTCTACGGCGGCTTTTTGCACAACGTGGTCCAGCGCGTGGCGCAGTATATCTGCGACACCACCGTGGTGGATTTTGTCGCCCATCATGAGCTACGCATCGATCATGTCTACGAGACGTTCTACACCCTCATCATGGGGTTGTTGATGTATATCCGCACGCACCCCGATGTACCCGACGAGACGGTCAAGGAAATCATCGCCTCGACACTCCACATCGAGGGCTATACCGCCAAGTATCCGGAGCGCAAGCCCCAGAACTGACGACATTTGGCCAAACTGCCCGCGATCAGAAGAGGGGCCGCGGGCGTGTGAAAGGAGAGTAGCATGCTGTTCGATGTTTGGGGTAGCGATACCCTTATCCACTGGGCCGGCTGGGCCATGGTCTTTATTGGCCTGATCGTGCTCAACGAGGTCGGCCGCCGCACCAAGCTGGGCGCGGCAATCATCTTTGGCGTGGCTCCGCTGGCCATGACCATCTACTGCGTCGCCATCGCCATCGGCGTCTCGCAGGGCGCCGAGTGGGCGCTCACCAACCCCACCCATGTGTACCAGAACAGCTGGTTCCACTACGCCAAGGTATACGCGGCACTGGCCGGTTGCTGGGGCTTCATTGCCATTAAGTACCAGTGGGGAAAGATCGGCAAGGCGCATTGGTTCCGCGCGTGGCCGTTTGTGATCGTCGCCATCAACATCATGATCGCCGTCGTGTCCGACTTTGAGAGCGCCTATCACTTCTTTGTCCTGGGCGAGTCCACCTGGGTCACCTCCGAAGGTGCTACGCAGCTGGCCGGCTGGAACAACGTGTTCAACGGCATCGCCGGTATCATCAACATCTTCTGCATGACCGGTTGGTGGAGCGTCTACGCCTCCGAGGACCAGACCGACATGCTGTGGCCCGATATGACCTGGGTCTACATCATCGCCTACGATATCTGGAACTTCTGCTACACCTACAACTGCCTGCCCACCCACTCCTGGTTCTGCGGCTTTGCGCTGCTGCTGGCGCCCACCGTCGCCGCCTTTATCTGGAACAAGGGTGGCTGGATCCAGAACCGCGCCTTTACGCTGGCCATTTGGTGCATGTTTGCCCAGGTGTTCCCGTACTTCCAGGAGGAGTCCATCTTTGTGACCCACTCCACGCTCGACCCCGGCGCCGCTACCGCGGTCTCAATCGCCGCACTGGTCGCCAACGTCGCCGCGATCATCTACATCGCCTACCGTGCCAAGAAGCTCGGCCGCAATCCCTACAAGCAGGATGTCTTTGAGGGCACCAGCGATTGGGAGAAGGCTACCGCTCGCCGCGCCGAGGTTGATTACGCGCACGCCGAGTAACATACCCGGCGCAAACGCCGCTTGAATGTGAAGCCGCCTGGCCGACTCCGCGCAATGCAACGTATTGCATGCCCCCGGAAAGCGATTCGTCCGCTTTCCGGGGGCTTTTTGTTGTTGCGCGCATCCACGCACATATTCAAAACCTCTCGCACAGATAAAATCAGATTTCCGATCGCCTGACAGCTCTATATGACTCTGTTTTTGGGTACATTGTTGTCCCGATATTGAGCTTGGGGGATGTATGAATGATGAGACGATGGGCCAAGAGGATGCGGCCCAAGATGCAGAAGCTTGCGCTGAGGCCTTGGAGAGCTTAGACCGGATTTCACTCGATGAGATTGCGTTTGACGATTCGGGCGTTGATGTGCAGGATGAGCCGGAAACCGAGGCGCAATCCGATGATCAGGATGCAGGCGACGTTGAGCCTGCCGAGGATGGGGCAGATCACGAAGACACCGAGAGCGAGGCCGGCAATCAGCCCGAATCCGACACGGGTGAGGAAACCGTCTTGCTCGACAGCTTGCCGGCCGAGGATTCGCTGACCCGCGAGCTTCCTGGCCTGGGCTCCGCGCCTGCCGTGGACGAGACCATCGCCATGGGCGATATTCCCCTGCCGTCCGTTCCCTCGGCACGCGAGGCCGAGGTTCGCCATCGCAAAATGTCGCCCAAGCGCCGCAATCTGATGGTTGCCGGCGTCGTAGCCGTCGCGCTTGTTGCCGGCGGCGCAGGCTATGCTGCCTGGAACGGATATCAACAAGAGCAGGCTGCCGTGCTTGCCGCAAACGCCCATACCATGATGTCGGTGCAGATTGGCGTGCATGCCGCGGGCCTCGACTGCTCAACTGGCTCCAAGATTCCCGTGCAGGTGAGCGGACAAGATTCCGACGGTTCTTCCGTGAGCGAAACGCTCTACGTTGACGAGCACGGCCGCGGCATCAAACTGCTGCCCGGCGATTACACGCTCTCCATCGCTGCCTCCCCCATCGCGGCCGACGGCACCATCTATACCGTCCCGACCACCAAGACGCAGGTCACCGTTAAGAGCGATGGACAGGATTTAAGTGCCCAGGCCACCTTTAAGCTCAAGGTGCCTTCGGCCGACACGGTGACTGACGACCAGATCGATGCCGCCGCCAAGTATGCCGAGGAGGGCGGTGCGAGCTCCGCCGCGGCTGCCAAAGTGCTCCAGCAGGCAGCAACCGCGCGGCGCGACGCCGCCGTCAATGCCGTGAGCGCGCAAAAGGCACAGGCGTCCCGTGATGCTGACGCTCGCCACAAGGCAACCGACCTCTACCAGCTCGATATTCCCGTCGAGTGGTACGGCAAGGTCGCAACTTGGCAAAATGGCAGCACGCTATGCATCTATCTGGGCGACGACGCCAATACGCCGCTCGTGACGCTCGTCGCGGTGCGCGAGGGCGAGAGCTTTACGCCCGATGAAGGCGATACGGTTTTGGGCGCGGCCAATCTAGGCAACGGTTATACCGTCTACGCCAGCGGCCCCGTCTATCCGTACGTGGTGCCCCAGACCATCAACGGACAGACGCAGAACCCCGTGTCAACCTACCCCATGGACACGGCCATTGAGCTTGTCGAGCTTACGACCGGCAACCGCTATACCTATAGCCAGATCAAGAACGTGCTGGTCGGCAAAGACGGCAAGGCCGACACCGCGACCAAACTCGAGACCGACTACCTCGCCCAGATTCTGATGCCGAGTATCAAAGCCCAGGACTAGCCTGGCGCAGCAAGGTGCTCCCCAACCGTGATGAGGGAGCCAGGAGGTCCTGACCCCACAGGTCCATAGATGATTAGGCAAGGAGCCACTTCCATGCGGGCACAACGTGGACCACACCGTGCTCGCATGAAATATCGGTCTGTTCATCCATGGTAACGATTGCCGACTCGCCAAGATCGAACTGGGCCATCGAGGCATCAAGCGCGGCAATTTCGCGCTCGCGCGTTTTCTCACGTGCCATATCCGCACTCACCTGAATCAGGCTATAAGCCCGCATGAGAAGCGCGTCCCCAGCCACAAAGTCCACCTCATGGCTTTTGCTCTTCTCTTTGATCAGCAGGCGGCAGACCGAGCCGGTCCTCACCGCGGGAGTCTTTCTTCTTAGCGCATTGAACACTGCGGTCTCGAGCCTCTGGCCCTGGTCCAATGCTGATGCGGGAGAGAATGCTCCAAACATCGCAGGGTCGACAGCGTAGACCTTAGACGCAGACCGCATGTTATTTGCCAGTGAACGCGTGAACTCCGGCACAGAAAATAACAGGTAGGCGTCCTCATAATACTCAAGTAAATCGCTGAGCGAATTACGACTGACGGGTATCTGTCTGCTCTTGAACTCGTTGTACACTTTGTTCACTGACAGCTCTCGTCCCGAAGATGCCATACACCGCGTTAGGAACAGCGATGCCAAGCGAGGGTTCTTGACGTCGTAACGCTCAACGACGTCCATAGCGACCGTTCGCGAAGCATATTCCTGTAGCAGCTGAATCGCGTCTGTGGGCGTCTGCTCAAGCGTCGCGATGAATCCCCCTCGTTCAAGATATCCGATCAGGTGATGTCGAAGCAGCGCTGCATCTCTTGGGGAAAAGGTCGCATCTGGCTCGAAAACGTTCCCCGTCTTATATCGAACGTATTCCGAAAAACTCAACGGAAAAAGCTCCCGTATAAGAGAACGACCCCTGAACTCGCTCTTAAGCTCTGAGGACAGCATCTTGGAAGAAGATCCCGTCACATAGACGGTCGCTTTCTCCGTATCGACTACACGCCGCAGAAACGCACCCCATTCGGGAATTTCCTGGATCTCGTCAAAGAAAATGTAAGCGCCCTCGGTTCGAGCAGCAGGATACAGCGCATAGAACGTGTCGAGCACGTCCGCCAGCAGCGATGGCTCATACGGGCGCAAGCGCTCATCCTCAAAATTGAAGTAAAGCATCCGGTCAAGCTCGACGCCCCGGCTCTGAAGCCGCTGCATCTCCTGATACAGGCGATACGTCTTTCCACAACGGCGGGCCCCCACAACCACATTTACGATGTTGTCGCGCTTTGGCTCCTGTGGGTTTTCCAGATCAAGGTCTCGCTCAAAGACCTGCGGAACCCCCTGCTGTTCAAAGTCCTTTATTTTCTGGGCGATCAAGTCGTTGAATGCCATGATTCTCCAATCTTGCTCTCTATCTAATCAAAATTATACTGATTCTTGATTAATTAGAGAGCAAGATTGTGTGTAGCTTGATTAACACTTAAGCAAGTTTTATCACCGTTATTGCACCGAAGGATATCGAGTGGCTAAGAGGACAACCGAGCTCGAATGCGACTCCCCGAGCAGTCAATTTGGGACGGGGCTTTTTTGACTGCCCTCCCCTGCAGAAAAATCCCTAACGCAGTTGCGGTGAAATAGGGACTGTTTTTGCTGGTCAAACCGCAAAACAGTCCCTATTTCACCGCAACTTATTGGTGGCCTTTTGGGTGGCACTCAGCGCCACGGATCGGCTTCGAACATTGGCTCGCGCTCGGGGCGGCGATCGCTGTAGGGATCGTAGCCGTCGTCGTCCTCGTTCTCGGCACGGATGTAGGGGTCGCGCGGCTTGGGCGCCGGCTTAGGCGCAGGCTTGGGTGCGGCGGGTGCGGCATCGGTCGCCGGCGCGCTTGTCTTGATCTCGTCTTTCATCTGCATATCTCCTTGCCATGCAATCGTGTTCAACATCATCGATTGTCGCACGAAAAAGGGCGGCGGACCCAATTGGATCCGCCGCCCTTGGCGTTTAGAGACGACTGACAGATTTTAAGGCATGGCCCAAAATCTACTCGGCGTCGGGAACCTCGTAGGTGGCCGCCGGCGTGTTGTCGCACACGACGGTAAAGCCGCCGTCCTTGTCGACATCGACCGTCACCTGATCGCCCTCGC
Source organism: Collinsella sp. (assembly GCA_048248475.1). Classification (GTDB taxonomy): domain Bacteria; phylum Actinomycetota; class Coriobacteriia; order Coriobacteriales; family Coriobacteriaceae; genus Collinsella. The sequence continues at coordinate 7,129 of DBFBEA010000140.1, forward strand.
GCACCGTGCCGTCGATGATGGCGGCGGCGATGGCGTCCACGACCTCGCGCTGGACCAGGCGCTTGAGCGGACGGGCACCGAACACGGGGTCCAGGCCGCCCACGGCGAGCATCTGCTTGGCCGCCGGGGTGATGGCAAGCGTCATGCGCTCCTTGGCCAGGCGTGCGCGGACGTCGGCAAGCTGGATGTCGACGATCTTCTCGATCTGCGCCATGCCGAGCGGATGGAACACCACGATATCGTCGATACGGTTGAGAAACTCGGGGCGGAAGGTCTGAGCCATGGCGGCGTCGACCTGATGGCGCATCTCCTCCTCGTCCTTGCCGGACAGATCGGCGATGGCCTTGGAGCCCACGTTAGACGTCATGATGATAATCGTGTTCTTAAAGGACACTTGGCGACCCTGACCGTCGGTCAAACGGCCGTCGTCGAGCACCTGCAGCAGCACGTTAAAGACATCCGGATGGGCCTTCTCCATCTCGTCGAGCAAGATCACGGAGTAGGGGCGACGGCGTACGGCCTCGGTGAGCTGGCCGCCCTCGTCGTAGCCCACGTATCCCGGGGGCGCACCGATCAGACGCTGGACGCTGAACTTCTCCATGTACTCGGACATGTCGATACGCACGAGCGCGCGCTCGTCGTCGAACAGGCACTCGGCAAGCGCCTTGGCGAGCTCGGTCTTACCCACGCCGGTGGGGCCCAGGAAGAAGAAGCTGCCGATGGGCTTGTCCGGATCGGAGAGGCCCGCACGGCTGCGGCGCACAGCTGCGGCAACGGCGGAGACGGCCTCGTCCTGGCCGATGACGCGCTTATGCAGCTCGCCCTCCAGGCCCTTCAGCTTGTCGAGCTCGCCCTGCATCATCTTGGATACGGGCACGCCGGTCCAGGCACTCACGACCTCGGCGATCTCATCGGAGGTCACCTGTTCGTTGAGGCCCTCGCCGTCCTGCTGCTTTTGCGCCTCGAGCGCGGCCTCGGACTCCTGAATCTGCTGCTGCAGACCCGGGATCACGGAATAGCGCAGCTCGGACGCACGACCCAAATCGCCGTTGCGCGTCGCGCGCTCCTCTTCGCTCTTGGCCTCGTCGAGCTGCCCCTTGAGCTCCTGCACGTGGTCGATGGCGTTCTTCTGGTTGAGCCAGCCGGCCTTTTGCACGTTGAGCTTTTCTTGGACCTCGGCGATCTCCTGGCGCAGGGCCTCCAGACGCTCCTTGGAGGCGTCGTCGGTCTCCTTCATGAGCGCCTGTTCCTCGATCTGCAGCTGGGTGAGCTGACGCGTGGTGGCGTCAATCTCGACCGGCATGCTGTCGAGCTCCATGCGCAGACGGCTTGCCGCCTCATCGACCAGGTCGATGGCCTTGTCGGGCAGGAAGCGGTCGGCGATGTAGCGATCGGAGAGGTCGGCAGCTGCCACGAGCGCGCTATCGGTGATATGCACACCGTGGAAGATCTCGTACTTCTCCTTCAGACCACGTAGGATCGAAATGGTGTCCTCGACGGTAGGCTCGCTCACCATAACGGTCTGGAAACGACGGGCGAGCGCCGCGTCCTTCTCGATGTACTTGCGGTATTCGTCGAGCGTGGTCGCGCCGATCGCGTGCAGGTCGCCACGGGCGAGCGCCGGCTTGAGGATGTTGCCGGCGTCCATGGAGCCCTCGGTGGCACCCGCGCCCACGATGGTGTGGAGCTCATCGATGAACAGGATGACCTTGCCCTCGGACTTCTGGACTTCCTTGAGTACGGCCTTCAAGCGGTCCTCGAACTCGCCGCGGTACTTGGCGCCGGCGACCAGCGCGCTCATGTCGAGCTCGATAAGGTCGCGGTCGCGCAGGGTGCTCGGCACGTCGCCGGCCACGATACGCTGGGCGATGCCCTCGACGATGGCCGTCTTGCCGACGCCCGGCTCACCGATGAGCACGGGGTTGTTCTTGGTGCGGCGGGACAGGACCTGGATGGTACGGCGAATCTCGTCGGTACGGCCGATGACCGGGTCGAGCTTGCCGGCGCGGGCGAGGTCGCAGATGTTGCGACCGTACTGCTCCAAGGCCTCAAACTGGGTCTTGTCCTCGGCAGACGTCACGCGGTCATCGCCGCGCAGCTCCTCGTAGACCTGCTCGATGCGCTCCTTGGTCACGCCGGCATCGCGCAGCACGCGGCCGGCCTCGCCCTTGTCCTCGGCAAGTGCCATCAGCAGATGCTCGGTCACCACAAAGCTGTCGCCCATCTTGGTGGCCTTCTTCTCGGCCTTTTCGATGACGCGGACAAGCTCGTTGGACAGGCCCATCTGCTGGCCCTCGCCCGAAACCTTGGGCGCGTGGTCGATGGCGTCTTGTGTGGAGCGTGCGAGCTGGGCCGGGTCGGCACCGATGCGCTCGATAATCACGGAGATATTGCGCTCACCGGCACCGAGCAGGGCAGACAGCAGGTGAATCGGCTCCACCGCGCCGGCCTGCGCGTCAGCGGCCGTGCTCATGGCGGTCTGCAACGCCTCGCGCGACGTCATTGCTAGCTTATCGATTCTCATGGAATCACCTCTCTTGGGGTGGCCGCCCTACGGGGCGGCTTCACGTTGTTCGAGAAGTATTGTTGCCAGCTTTGCGCGATCTTATACACAAATCTAAGTCTCTATATATAAGATTTTCTGAGTGATTGATGGATAGGGTACTGAGATGTCAGCCCGCCGCTGCCCAGGCGCACTACCATCTCGATCTGTAACATCTAGCAGCCATTTTTGGTCCTAGGTGTTACAGATCGAGATGAAATGCTCAGCGGCGCCCGTTTATCTAAATCTGTAACAACTACTCGGCAAATAGGGCCCTATCTGTTACAGATTGAGACAAACAGAAGACACCCGAATCGAAAATCTAAATCTGTAACACCAGGCCCACTTTTAGCGGCCAAGACGTTACAGATCGAGACAAACCGAGAACTACTACAAAGGGGACGGGTACCTTTGTGGTGGTTGCAGTCTCTATTTACTTGCCGAACCCGTGCTTCCCGATTCGCCGCTCCAGGGCATCTCATCCTCGAAGAGCCATATACGGGCAGACCCACTATCGCGTGCAGTCTGCGGGTCGGGCAAGCAGGTCTGTTCATAGGCATCTTGGATACACTGACCCATAAAATCGTTGAGCTCGGCCTGGTCGCCCTCCATGACATAGGCTGCATCGCCGGCCATGATGTAAATACCCGGACCCTCATTGCCCTCGTAACCCGGATCGTACGAGACATCACATAACTTTGCGCCGTTTGCAGTGTCCAGCTCGATGGAAGAGTGACATCCGCCAACCATGTCGTTCGCTTTTGCCCGATAGGACGCATATCCGTACCAACGCTTAAATGTTTTGCCCTTGAGTAGCTCGGACGCCCTATCGATCAGGCTTGTATCCGTGGTATAGCGCATGGCCCCAAGCTGAATACTCGGATAATTGCTAATACCCAGCACAGCCGGCTGCTCATCAAAATCAACGGTAATGGTCTCGGGCTTGTCGTCGCCGGTCAGAAGTTCGACAGATTGAGCCACAGGCTTGACCAACGGCTCCGTCACCGCAGCAGGTAGAAATGCCATACCGACAGCGCCCGCGCCAACCACAGCGATCGCAAGCGCCAAGACAATCAATCCAATACGGGCAGAACGGCTCACGGCAAAACACCCCACAATGCAAACCTTCGCCACCTGCACTAATGATACCGCCGGCTAACACTATCACCAAAAGAAGCCGCGCGCTCCTCACCACCACAAAGGGGACAGGCACCTTTGTGGTGGTTTTCGACGCTAACGGTCGACCATCTCGCGCCATGAGATTAAACTTGAATTGTTCTCTGAACATATCCATTTCTGCCTATCCTCAACAGATCTTTGTCTCGAGGAGCGCATATGAAGCCGCCTCATTCCACCGGTCGCAACGTCATCGCCATTCTCGCCGTACCCATCGTGATGCTCTTCCTTATCGCCATCACGCCTTTTTCCCTTGGCATCGCCTCGCCCTTCGATTTATGCGGAATGGTCGACGCCGGCTCGCGTGCCACCTCGCTCTCCTTTGTCTGCCGTGGCGTGTTCTACGAATATGCAATTCCCACCGGAAGTTGGCAGTCCAAGTTACCGTTGCTCGGCAAGGTCGACGGATGCTCCCCCTATTTCTGCCTTGAACCTCAGGCGCTAAACTATCTGATCGACGACCAGCCACTCGACTCCATCACCCTCGCCTACGACTACGCGCCAAACACCGATGAGCGCCACATGAACCAAGTCCTCGACAAGCTGCTTGGACAGTGCGGGCTCACCGCGGAAGCCGGTCGAACCATCTATAGCAACCGGAAATTAAAGCGAACAGAACTCCGCCGTGTCGGAAAAATCAAAGGGCGAAACGGGGCCGCCTACTGGGATGCCTGGGCAACACGCGACAAGGGCGAATTCGGACACAGCACCTATATGGTCACTGTCTACACCAAAGACGGAATTAAGGACAATGTTGACGATTTCGCGTCATCCAAACTCGGCATCCCCAAAACAACCAAACCCGCCAGCCCGGATGAAATCCTGTAGGGACGCTCATTAGAATGTCGTTCAACGAGCGCGGCAACATCGAGCTCGCCCCCCACCACCACAAAGGGGACAGGAGCCTTTGTGGTGATCTTCGGCCCCGGCGTTCACCATCTCAATCCATAACATCTAGCGGCCGTTTTTGGGTCCAGATGTTACGGATCGAGATGAATTGTTCAGCGGTGCCCGTTTATCTAGATCTGTAACAACTACTCGGCAAATAAGGGTCTACCTGTTACAGAACGAGACAAACCGCGGACCACCACAAAGGTGCCTGTCCCCTTTGTGGTGGTTTTCGACAAAAAGAAACCGCCCCATTAACAGAGGCGGCATCAAGCAAGTCTATTTATTAGCGCCCCTCAAGACCCAACGAAAACGCAGCGATGGAATCGAGAACCGACAATAGCCCGTTCGCACAGATAGAGGCGGAGATTCAAGGTCAGAGTCCGGCTTAAACGGCTTAGCTATCGCACGTCACAATGTTCTCGTCGTCCTCCCTATCGTATTTATAGTGCTTACTGTGAAAATAGTGAGTTTAGTGAGAATAGTATCGCTCAAGACTCGTGGACTGAATTATTGACCTCTCGCCCAGAATGAGTGGGGCAAATATTCCTATTAGAGGTCAAATCGAAGCCCAATAGGGCCTTTTCGCCCCGTCATTTCGACCGATCGCTTTCTTTTGAATATTGTCGTAAGCTGGTATCACTTATCTTAATGAATGCATACTGTTTGCGAGGTACCCGCCGTGAAACGCTCCACCTATATCGGCCTGCTCGTCTTAGCGTTTGCAATTACCGCAGTCGGCGTGGGCATTATCTATCTCGCATTTCTCCCTGCCTCGGCAACGCAGGCGGCGGTTGAAACCGTAAGCTACCCCATCGAAATCCTCACCGATATCGTCAAACCCGATTCGATCACCGTCGATTTCGACGGTACGCCCGCAGCGCTTGGGGTCAGTAACTATCCCCGAATCGAACTTGGAGCCACGCGCTATACCCAAGATGAGCAGCTTATCGGCAAGGCAACCAGTTTACTCAAAGGCAAGACGTTTAAGCGATGGTACGGCGCCGCAATATATCGAGCCAAGAATGGCCAAATGGTTGGCGGGTATCATTCGACCCTTGAGCTCGATGCGGCAAACGGGAGCAAATTGTGCAACGTCTCATACGACCCCGGCTGCGTGGACAATGAAGGACCGGGGGTCTATATCTCGGATGGCAACGTGATCTACGTCATGGAAGGCGACCAGACGGCAGTCGTCGATTTTATGGATCGGTGTACCGAGGATGCCTACGAACAAACTTGCGAGCCCGATCCACAGACAGCGCGCGACAGTGGCTCAGCACGCACTTGGCTATTTGACGATGAAATAACCTGGGCCCCATCGAAATAAGGACCCGCCAGGCAGGCACCTTTGTGGTGGTTTCGGTTCCGATGTTCCACTGTCTCGATCTGTAACATCTAGCGGCCCTTTTCAATCCTAGATGTTACAGATCGAGATGAAATGATCGGCGGCGATTGTTTGTCTCAATCTGTAACAGCCGCTCGTCAAATAGGGGCCCAGATGTTACAGGTCGAGACAAACGGAACCACCGCAAAGGCGCCTACCCCTTCATGGTGGTTTTCGACAAAAGAAGCCGCCCCGATAACAGGGGCGGTATCAAGCGAGTCTATTTATTAGCGTCCCTCAAGACCCAACGAGAACGCAGAAATGTAGTCCGGGGCTTACCCTTTCCCGAACGCGACCCTCGCGAAGCGCGTGAGCGGGCGGGAAAGAGTAAGCCCCGGGCGGACAATTAAGTGCGTTACTCGGCAGCGGCCTTGAACTTGTTGTAGTTGATCAGGCAGCCGGCCTTGACGATGGCACGCTCCTCTGCCGTCATATCGGCAATGTAGAGCTCAATCTGCTCGACCGCACCGTCGACGCGCACCACGTAGGCGGCGATGTCCTTTAGGTCGCCATCGAGCGCGGCGCGGATACCCGGCACAAAGACGTAGTCGCCCACCTCAAAGTTGGGCTCGGCCTCCATCTGGAAGGGCACCATGCCCCAGTTCATCACGTTGGAGCGATAGCGCTTGGTGGCGTACTCGTGGACGATGTTGGCCAGGCCGCCGATCACGCGCTGACAGCTCGCGGCCTGCTCGCGGGCGGAACCGTCACCGGGCTTCTTGGCATAGAGCATGGAGCCGTACTCAGTCGCCTTGGCATCGGCCGTGACACCCGCGCCTGCCAGTGCCTCAAACACGCCCGCAAGCTCAGCATCGAGCGCCGCCAGGTCGCCTGCTGCCTCGCCGGCAACGCGGCGCTTTTCCACCGCGTCGACCTCCTTGGAGCGGCCCACGTAGGCCGGATCGCGGCGGCTGAGCGTAAACTCGGCCAGGCCTAGCGGGTTGGAGCGGAATGAGCTCGTCTCGCCCGAGGGAATGAGCTCGTCAGTCGTAGTGACCGGGTCCATGATCTTGGAGCACACCTTGAGCAGGATATCGTCGCCGAGGGGCTCCATCGCGGGCCACGGCTTGATGTTGGGGCCTTCGACCAGCTCGTCGGCAGGCTCCGCCTTGCCAAAGCCCCAGTACACGCGCTTTTTGTACGGCGCGTCGTCAAAGGTGTACTCGCAGGCCTCGTCCCAAGTCTCCTCGGGCAGGTCGGTCGCCGGCGTCAGGATGCCGCCGTTGGCCGCCGTCGCCGCAATGGAGCGGGCGTCCATCAGGGCCACGGCGCTCAGCTGGCCGTTGCCCGGTTTGGAACCCTCGCGATTGGGGAAGTTGCGCGTTGTGTGGCGGATGGACAGGCCGTTGTTGGCGGGCGTGTCGCCGGCGCCGAAGCACGGGCCGCAGAATGCCGTGCGCACAATCGCGCCGGCCTCCATAAGGTCGTAGATGTAGCCGCGACGCGTGAGCTCGAGCGCCACGGGCTGGCTCGTGGGATAGACCGACAGCGAAAACTCGCCGCAGCCGGTGTTGGCGCCCTTGAGCACGCGGGCAGCCTGGACCACGGAGTCGTAGTTGCCGCCCGAGCAGCCGGCGATAACGCCCTGCTGCACGTGCAGCTTGCCGTCGACGATCTTGTCGAGCAGGCTAAAGTGCGTCTTGCCCTCGCCGATCTTGGCAGCCTCGAGCTCGACCTCGTGCAGGATGTCCTCGAGGTTCTCGTTGAGCTCGTCAATCTCAAAGCCGTTAGAAGGATGGAACGGCAGCGCGATCATGGGCTTGATGCTCGACAGATCGACCTCGACGCAGCCGTCGTAGTAGGCGACATCGGCGGGCTTGAGCTCGCGGTAGTCGTCGCCGCGGCCGTGCATGGTCAAAAACGCGTGCGTATCCTCATCGGTGGCCCAGATGCTCGACAGGCAGGTGGTCTCGGTGGTCATGACGTCGACGCCGTTGCGGTAATCGGTCGTCATGCTCGCGATGCCGGGGCCCACAAACTCCATGACCTTGTTCTTGACGTAGCCCTTGGCAAAGACGGCGCGGATGATGGCGAGCGCCACATCGTGCGGGCCGACGCCGGGACGCGGGGCGCCCGTGAGGTAGATGGCGACAACGCCGGGATAGGCGACATCGTAGGTGTCACGCAGCAGCTGCTTTGCCAACTCGCCGCCGCCCTCGCCCACTGCCATGGTGCCCAGGGCGCCGTAGCGGGTGTGCGAGTCGGAGCCCAAGATCATCTTGCCGCAGCCGGCGAAGTTCTCACGCATAAAGGAGTGGATGACCGCAATATGGGGCGGAACGAAGATGCCGCCGTACTTCTTAGCAGCGGAAAGGCCAAAGACGTGGTCGTCCTCGTTGATGGTGCCGCCCACGGCGCACAGCGAGTTATGGCAGTTGGTGAGCACGTAGGGCAGCGGGAACTGCTCCATGCCCGAGGCGCGCGCCGTCTGGATGATGCCGACAAAGGTGATGTCGTGGCTCGACATGGCGTCGAAGCGTATCTTGAGCGCCTCGGGGTCGCCGTATGTGTTGTGTGCCTGAAGGATCGAATACTCGATGGTGCCACGCTTGGCATCCTCGGGCGTCTGCGTAATACCGCGCTCGGCAGCCTCGGCCGCGGGCACGACCTCGCTGCCACCGCGCAGGTAGATGCCGTCCTCGTACAGCTTAACCATACTGTCTCCCACTCTGCCCAAAAGATTTGGGCGCATAGCATACATTCGTTCAATATCGTGCCATAGAACGGTTGCGAGTGGGTTACGAATCTGCACGTTCACTTTATCTCGGTAAAGTAAGGTACGAACCCGGCGAGGGCCGGCAGATTTGGTGCAAGAATGTCCCCTTTGACCAGTCATTTAAGAACGTCCCCAATGACTACCGCATCCGGAGCAAGGCAACGCCGCAGGTTGAGGACGGACAGCGAGCGACGTCCAGAGCGAACAAGTTGGCATGAAAAAGGCAAGGCATAGACCTTCTGGTCATGCCTTGCCTTTTGAATGACAAATTGTCGCTCTGGACGTCGCGCAGCGTCGAGCCGTTACGCCGTTCGGCAGAACGGCGTAACCTAGAGATCCCCGCCTGCGCCCAAAAGTTTGCGCATGACCTGTTCGGGGTTAACCGAGCCGTCGCGCGGGGCCAGAGCGGTGATCTTCTTCTGCATCTTGTACTCGTGCAGCTCGTCCTCGAGCTGGCGCACGCGAGCGCGGAGCTTTTCGTTCTCGCGCTCGCGCTCCTCGGCACGCTCCTTCATATCGAGGATGCGCACCACGCCGGCAAGGTTGATGCCCTCGTCGGTCAGTTGGTTGATGAGTTCCAGGCGCTCGATATCGGCACGCGAATACAGACGCGTGTTACCGCCCGAGCGCTGGGGGTTCACCAGTCCCTTGGACTCGTAGACGCGCAGAGTCTGCGGGTGCATGCCGGTCAGCTCGGCCGCCACGCTGATCATATACAGCGGTTTGTTCCTATTGTCCTCGGCCATGCTACCTGACCCCTTTCCGTCTCGTTATCGTCCATCATAAGCCCGCGGGCGCGGGCGTGCGCCACGACTGCCCTAGTACGTCGCCTTGTAACGGTTGACCTTCTCGCGATAGTCGCGCGTGTCGGCCTCGCGCAGCTTGGTCATGGCATCGCGCTCGTCATCGGACAGGTTCGTGGGAACCTGCACCTTGATCTCGACGAGCAGCGCGCCTGTGCGGCCACGGTGCTTAACATCGGGCGCGCCCATCTCCTTAAAGCGGAACTTCTTGCCCGTCTGGGTACCCGCGGGCACTTTCAAACGGACCGTCGCACCGCCGGGCGTCGGCACGTCCACCGTGCAGCCGAGCGCCGCCTCATAGACCGAAACCGGTACCTCCATGGTCACGTCGGCACCTTTCCGCTTAAACCGTGGATGCTCCTCCACGTGCGTGGTCACGACCAGGTCGCCGCGCTCGCCGCCGGCAACGCCGTACTCGCCGCGACGCTTGTAGCGCAGCTTGCCACCGTCGACCGCGCCCGCAGGCACCGAGACCGTAATGGTCTGTTGCTCGCC
>DBFBEA010000141.1:0-4141 GCA_048248475.1 Collinsella sp.
ATGCCCCGCACACGATGGGAGGCTATCAATGGCTAATCGTTTCGTTCTCAATACCATCTCTTATCATGGTTCCGGCGCCATCAAGGAGATCCCCGGCGAGCTCCAGCGTCGCGGCTACAAGAAGATCTTCGTCTGCTCCGATCCCGATCTGGTCAAGTTTGGCGTTACCGCTAAGGTGACCGACGAGCTCGACGCCGCCGGCATCGCTTGGAGCCTCTACTCCGAGATCAAGCCCAACCCCACCATCCAGAATGTCAAGGACGGCGTCGAGGCCTTTAAGGCCGCCGAGGCTGACGCTATCGTGACCATCGGTGGCGGCTCCTCCATGGACACCGCTAAGGCCATCGGCATCATCATCAACAACCCCGAGTTTGCCGATGTCCGCAGCCTCGAGGGCGTTGCTCCGACTAAGAACCACGCCGTGTTCACCATCGCCGTGCCGACGACCGCCGGTACCGCCGCTGAGGTGACCATCAACTACGTCATCACCGACCCCGAGAAGGTCCGCAAGTTCGTGTGCGTCGACACCAACGATGCCCCCGAGGTCGCCGTCGTCGATCCTGACATGATGGCTTCCATGCCCGCCGGCCTGACCGCTTCCACTGGTATGGACGCTCTGACCCACGCCATCGAGGGCTACACCACCAAGGGCGCTTGGGAGCTCTCCGACATGTTCCACTTTGAGGCCATTAAGCTGATCAGCGAGAACCTGCGCGACTCCGTCGCCGAGGCCAAGTCCGGTCAGCCCGGCTCCGGCCGCGAGGGCATGGCTCTTGGCCAGTATGTCGCCGGCATGGGCTTCTCCAATGTTGGCCTGGGCATCGACCACGCCATGGCTCACACTCTGTCCGCTCACTACGACACCCCGCATGGCGTCGCCTGCGCCATGCTGCTGCCGATTGCCATGGAGTTCAACAAGCCGGTCTGCGCCGAGCGCCTGGCCAAGGTCGCCGTCGCCATGGGCGTTGACACCACGGGCATGAGCACTGACGAGGCCGCCGACGCCGCCATCGCCGCCGTCAAGCAGCTTTCCGCCGACGTGAACATCCCGCACGTCTGCGAGGCTATGAAGGCTGACGAGATCGAGGTCCTGGCCAAGGACGCCATGGCCGACGCCTGCTTCCCGGGTAACCCGCGCGAGGCGACGCTCAACGACGTCATCGAGCTCTTCAAGAAGATCTGCCCGGCTGCCTAGCCTCGTTTGGTGTTCTTTCGCCTGTAGGCGTATGGTCTTTTGACTTGCCGCTGGCCCCGCCGCGCTACGCACGGCGGGGCTTTTTGTGCCTCGTCGATGCCCCAAGATGGGCAAAACCAAGGCATGTCGCCCGCTTCGGATAGGTGGTGCACTTCTCAGCGTGCATTTTTGGGAGTATTCAGCAGGCTCTGAAAAATGCATAACGTTGCGAATGGGCCGTAGCGACCCGTAGGTGCCTTTCGACAGCCATTGTGGGCGGGCTATCGATGGGCGGAGGGGGCTGTCGCCGCGTTTTTGGTTTGCGACGACCTGCAACACTGCTGTAACCACGTCGTTTTGTCGTTTGTGATGGGGCCGTTGGGGCCCACGGTGCTGAATACTCCGTTTTTTGCACGGTCCAAGGTGGGGTACCCTGAGACGAAATAAAAAAATGCCTCATTTTTATGCAGATACCGATAGAATTTATGCAAGATTCGGGTTGTAAATCGTGCGCGTGCACAAAACCGGTGCGGGGACGTCGGGAGGCGGCTCGGCTCCTAGGGCATTGACCGTGCAGAACGGTTAAAATCGGGACTCGGTCTTAGTATTACTTGGAAGGACGCATATGGCTTCTAATATTGATGCTTCTCTAGAGGAGACGCTCTCCTATATCGCGGGACAGCTTAAGACGCTGACTTCTATCGCTTCGCCTACGGGCTATACCCGTGCGGCGACTGATTATCTGATGGAGACGTTGCGCGATATGGGCTTTGGGCCCGAGCGCTCCAATAAGGGCAATGTGCTCGTTGAGCTTGGTGGTGAGGGTGAGCCGCTCGTGTTGGCGAGCCATGTCGATACCCTGGGCGCCATGGTACGCTCCATTAAGGACAATGGTCGCCTGCGCCCCACGACCCTCGGCGGGCATCAGTGGTCTACGGCCGATGGCGAGAACTGCACCGTCTACACGCGCGATGGCAATGTCTACACGGGTGTGGTTCTTAACACCGAGCCTTCAGCGCATGTGGCCGATGAGCCGGTCAAAACCATCGAGAAGAACATGGAGATCTTGCTCGACGAGAACGTTGATAGCAAGGATGATGTGCTCGAGCTGGGTATTCAAACCGGCGACATCATCGCTATGGACCCGCGTACCACGGTGACGGAGAGCGGCTACATTAAGAGTCGCTTCTTGGACGACAAGCTGTCGGCCTCCATTTTGCTGGGCTTGGCCCGCGCCGTCGCCGCTGGCGAGGTGACGCTTTCGCGCAAGGTGTCGCTGCTCTTCACCGTGTACGAGGAGGTCGGCCACGGCGGCGCTTTCGTGCCGGCCGACACGCGCGAGATGATCAGCGTGGACATGGGCTGCGTGGGCGACGACCTGGGCTGCACCGAGCGCATGGTTTCGATTTGCGCCAAGGATTCGGGTGGCCCCTACAATTACGACCTGGTAACCACGCTGTCCAACATCGCGCGCGAGCTGGAGCTCGATTACGCCATCGATGTGTACCCGCACTACGGCTCCGACGTCGAGGCCACGCTTTCTGCCGGCTACGACATTCGCCATGGTCTGATCGGCCCCGGCGTGTACGCGAGCCACAACTACGAGCGCAGCCACATCGACGGCGTGCGCAATACCTACGAGCTGGTTCGCGCCTACGTTCAGCGCTAGGGGAGCAGCGGCCTCGGCTGACACAGCAGTACCGACCGAGGCCGTCCTCTCTAAGTTGCGGTGAAATAGGGACTGTTTGGCGGTTTTAAACGCTTAAACAGTCCCTATTTCACCGCAACTTATGAAGGGGATGGGGCTACTTGATGGCGGCGGTCACGGTACCGCCGCCCAGGACGACGTCGCCGCGGTAGACGACGACGGCCTGGCCGGGGGCGATGGCTCGTTGCGGCTCGTCAAAAGTTAGCAGCATTTGCCCGCCTTCGTCACGCGTAAGGGTCGCTGCCTGGTCTTTCTGACGGTAGCGGTACTTGGCACCTACGCGAATGCCGCCGGCGTCGAGCTCCGCCTCCATGCGCTCTGCCGGAGCGCTCCAGATCCAGTCGTTTGCCGTGAGCGCTGTGGCCGCCAGGTCCTCGGCCTCGCCCAAATGCACGGTGTTGCTGGCGGCATCGACGCCCGTCACATACACGGGATGCGCCATCGCGACGCCCAGGCCCTTGCGCTGGCCTATGGTATAGCGCAGCGCGCCGTTATGGCGTCCGACCACGCTGCCGTCGCGCCACACAATGTCGCCCGGTGCAGCGGGATGTCCGCAGCGGCGCTCGATATAGCCCGCGTAGTCACCGTCTGGAATAAAGCAGATGTCCTCGCTTTCGGCCTTCTTGGCGTTGGTAAAGCCCTGCTCGGCGGCTATGCGGCGCACGTCGCGCTCTTTGTCCAGGCCCGCCAGCGGAAAGATCGTGTGTGCCAGGCGCTCCTGCGTAAGCGAATACAAAAAATAGCTTTGGTCCTTTTTGGGGTCCTCGCCGCGATGTAGCTGCCAGGTGCCGTCTGCCGCCTGGCTTGTTTTGGCGTAATGTCCCGTGGCGATGTAGTCGCAGCCCATGTCCAGCGCCGCATCGAGCAGCGCGCCAAACTTAATGTGGCGGTTGCAGATAATGCACGGATTGGGCGTCAGCCCCTCCTGATAGGCGTTCACAAAGCGCTCGATAACGTTGCGGTCGAACGTCTGCTGCAGGTCGAGCACATGGTGGGGTATCCCCAGGCGCTCGGCGACGGCCTTTGCATCGGCGATGTCGCGGTCGACCTTACTCATGCCCGTGGCGGGGTCGGGTGCGGGGCAGGTGAGGCGCATGGTGGCGCCGACGCATTCGTATCCCTGGCTTTTGAGCAGGTACGCGGTCACGCTGGAATCGACGCCGCCGCTCATGGCGACGAGCACGCGCTTGTTGTGCATGGGGAGGTTCTCCTTGGTGGCATGTGGCCAAAAAAGAAAAGCGGCGCGGGAGGCTGGTTCC
>DBFBEA010000142.1:0-2753 GCA_048248475.1 Collinsella sp.
CAGTTATAGATAGCGGTGCGGGCGCCGCCGATGTGCAGCTTGCCCGTCGGTGAGGGTGCAAAGCGGACGCGAACGTCTGATGCCATGGAAATCTCCTCGATTGCAGGATGGATGTCTAACCGCACCAGTATAAAGCATCAAAGCAACCTCCGCACAAAGGGCACCGACCTACTCATTGGGGACAGACTTAAATGACCATTCTTTGGGCAACCTGTCGGCACTTAGGTAAGGCTGGTCGTTTAAGCCTGTCCCCAATGAGTACACGGATGGTCATTTAAGTCTGTCCCCAATGAGTAGGTGCGGAAAGGGTGTGAATGTTTGATTTACGCGCTATGATGTGCCCTTGCATAGAGAGCCCGGCGGAATGGCAACGGTCGCCGGGACACGTTTTTGAAAGGACAATCATGTCAGACGAACTTCGTTCCATCCCGCCCCAACACGGGTCCTTCGTATTTACGTCGGAGTCGGTGACCGAAGGTCATCCCGATAAGATCGCTGACCAGATCAGCGATGCCGTCCTCGACGCAATCCTCGCAAAAGAAATAGAGCTGCAGGAGCAGGGCTACATCGCCCCCAACGGCGTGCCCGCCAACGTGGAGAACGTCCGCTGCGCCTGCGAGACCCTCGTGACCACCGGCACCGTTATCGTCGCCGGCGAGATTCGCACCCAGGCCTACGTCGACGTTCAGGAAATCGCCCGCGGCGTTATCCGCCGCATTGGCTATAACCGTGCCAAGTTCGGTTTTGACTGCGACACCTGCGGCGTTATGAGCCTCATCCACGAGCAGTCGCCCGATATCGCCCAGGGCGTCGACGAGTCCTTCGAGACCCAGACCGGCGCGACCACCGACCCGATCGACCTGATCGGTGCCGGCGACCAGGGCATGATGTTCGGTTATGCCTCCAACGAGACCAAGACCCTCATGCCCATGCCGCACTACCTGGCAAGCCGCCTGGCCGAGCGCCTGGCCGCCGTACGTCACGACGGTACCCTCGCCTATCTGCGTCCCGACGGCAAAACCCAGGTCACCGTGCGCTACGAGGAAGGCAAGCCCGTCGAGGTCACGACCATCGTTATCTCCACGCAGCACGCCGCCGAGATCGAGGACATGGGCAAGATCAAGGCCGACCTCATCGAGCACGTCATCACCCCGGTCATGGCCGCCGAGAACATGCCGTGGGATAATGCCGATATCTACGTGAACCCCACCGGTCGCTTTGTCGTGGGCGGCCCCATGGGCGACACGGGCCTGACCGGCCGCAAGATCATCGTCGACACCTACGGCGGCTACGGTCGTCACGGCGGCGGTGCCTTTAGCGGCAAGGACTGCACCAAGGTCGACCGCTCCGCCGCGTATGCCGCGCGCTGGGTCGCCAAGAACGTGGTCGCCGCCGGTCTGGCCGACCGCTGCGAGGTCGAGCTTGCCTACGCCATCGGCGTTTCCAAGCCCCTCTCAATCATGGTCGACACCTTCGGTACCGCACATGTTGCCGAGGACAAGATCGTCGAGGCCGTAGAGAAGACCTTCGACCTGCGCCCGGGCGCAATCATCCGCGACCTAGACCTGCGTCGCCCCATCTACGAGAAAACAGCAGCCTACGGTCACTTCGGCCGCGAAGACGCCGACTTCACCTGGGAGAAGACCGACCGAGTCAACGAACTCAAAGCAGCCTGCGGCCTGTAAGCTTACGAGAATAGCCACAGCCAAATAACAACGCACCAAAAGAAGTACCGGCCCCAACCGGTACTTCTTTTTTATTTAAACGGTGGTGAAGATGCTTCGATATGAGCCTACGCTGCGTCACCAGCTAATGAATTTTGAAGCACACGCGCCTCTACCATGTATCCTTAGTTCCGAGGGCTTTGGTATTTGGTCGGTCGCGAGTTCCGCACGAGCCGGAGGCCACTTAATGTGGCCTCCGTGCGAGCCAGGACGGTAGAGCAGGCGACCAAATACCAAAGCCCTCGGAACGACGGGATAGAAAAGGAGCACCCATGGCAGGCAAGCCGCAAACACTAGCTACGACCTCGGCATTCGAGATCTTGGGCCCCGTCATGGTCGGCCCCAGCTCATCGCACACCGCCGGCGCCCTGCGCTGCGCCCAAGTTGCCGCCAGCCTGCTAGAAGGCCGCATTACCAAGGTCACCTTTGGCCTGTGGAACTCCTTCGCCCACACCTACCGCGGCCACGGCACCGATCGTGCGCTCGTCGCGGGCATCCTGGGTCTCGACACCGATGACGAGAACATCAAGCAGGCCTTCGACCTCGCGCGCGAACAGGGCCTCGAATATCACTTTGACATCAAAGGCGACGACGCCTCCATCCACCCCAACACCGTCGACATCGAAATGGTCGACGACACGGGCGCCACGGCACAGGTTCGCGGCGAGAGCCTGGGCGGTGGCAAGATGCGCATCAGCCGCATTAACGGCGTCGGCGTCGACATCTCGGGCATGTATTCCACGCTCTTCGTTGCGCACAAGGATGTCCCCGGTGTACTCGCCGCGCTCACCAACCTGCTCGCCTACGCCCACGTGAACATCGCCTTCTGCCGCACCTACCGCACCGAAGTGGGCGGCCAGGCCTACTCCGTATTTGAGACCGACGGCACGCCCGACGACACCGTCGTCCCCATGCTGCGCAAGCTCGACAATGTCGATTACGCAACGTTTATCGAGCTCCCCGGTTCTGCCTCGTCGCTCTCCCCCGGCGTCTCGGCCAAGGAAATCTTCGACGACGGCGAGCAGCTGC
>DBFBEA010000143.1:0-9481 GCA_048248475.1 Collinsella sp.
CTCATGCGGCATGGTCGACACCACATGAACCTCGGCGCCGCGACTGGTAAGGCTTGCGAGTAAATCGTCACGATGATACTCGTCAAGCGTCATGCCGTCAGCGTTGAACATGAGCTTAGGCACAAAGAGCATAACCCCCGACAGGTCTTGGGGCAGCTGCTCCAAGATGTCACACGCGACGATGAGGCCGGTCACGTCCACATTGCCGCCAAAGTAGCGGTTCTTGATGGCTGTGACGGTGCCGGCGAGACCATACGGCGACTCCACAAAGCGCGCCACGGTGTCGCGTGCGCTGGCGCCTGAGAGACATAGAAGCCGCTGGTTGCGGGCGGCGACGGCCTCGCGGACGCGGGCCAGACGCTCGGCGTCGGTAGTCAGCACGTCGTCGGTCTCGTCCAGATACGAGCGGATCATGCCGATGCCGTCGTAGTACTGCGGGTAACCGTCGTAAAAGTCTGCCTCGGGAGGATCGATGCCGGCGTCCAGATAGAACTCGTCGCTCATCTGGAAGGTGTGGCGGCCAAAGCGTTCGTAGGCACGATCCTGGTAGGGACGGATCATGGCAATGGTCTCGCGTGCTAGCTCGGGCTTGTCGCTGTAGGACCAGCTAAAACGGTTCTGATGCTTGGTAAAACCGAGCGGCACAATGCCCAGGCTTGTGATTTGCTCGTGCTCCTCGCAAAAGCGCAGGGTCTTTTCCAGCTCCTCGCCGTCGTTCATGCCGGGGCACAACACGATCTGCGCGTGAATCTCGATGCCGGCGGCCATGATGGCCTCGAGCACATCCATGCCGCGCTGGGCGTTGCGGCCCATCATGCGTCGGCGGACATCGGGGCTCACGGCGTGGACCGACACGTTCATGGGGCTCATGTTGCGTTGGATGACGTTTTGCACGTCCTCGTCGGTAAGGTTCGTGAGCGTGACAAAGTTGCCCTGCAAAAAGCTCAGGCGGTAGTCGTCATCGCGGATATAGAGCGTGGAGCGGCCGCCCTTGGGCAGCATCGTCATAAAACAGAACACGCAGGCGTTTACACAGGTGCGCATGCCGTCGAAGATGGGGCCATCGAACTCAAGGCCCCAGTCCTCTCCCGGGAAGCGGTCGAGCTCGACGGGGGTGACGCTGTTGTCGCGCGGGTCGAAAACCTCGAGGTCGACGGTGACGTCGTCTGCCTCCCAGAGCCACACGATCATGTCGGTGAGCTGCTCGCCGTTGACCGTGAGCACGCGCATGCCCGGCTCGATACCCACATCCCATGCGGGCGATTCGGGACGCACGTTCTTTACGAGCGCGCCCTCACCCGGCTCGGGGTCGCGGCTGCGCCCGTAATCGGCCACCTCGGCGGCGTATGCGGGTACGGTCTGGTCCATGGTTAGCGGTAAAGCTCCTTGATGCGCTCGACGGCGCGCTCGATGTGTTCTTGCGGGGTGGAGGCTCCGGCGGTGATGCCGATGTGGTGAGCGTCGGTAAACCACGCGCCCTGGAGCTCGGAAGCTTCCTCGATGTGATGCGTGTGCTCGCAGGCGTCTGCGCAAATTTGAGCCAGGCGGCGGGTGTTGCCCGAGTTCTTGCCGCCCACGACGACCATGCAGTCGCAGCGGTTGGCAAGTGTGGCTGCTGCCTGTTGACGCTCACTCGTGGCGGCGCAGATGGTGTTGATCACACGCAGCTCCTGCACGCGCGGGGTGATAGCCGCCACGACCTCGGCGAGGTTCTGCGCGGTCTGGGTGGTCTGCACGACGAGGCCTACCTTGCCCTTGAGCGACAAGGCGTTGGCGTCAGCGGCACAGCTCACGACCTGCGCATCGTCGCCTGCGTGGCCTAGAATGCCCTCGACCTCGGGGTGCCCCGGCTCGCCCACGACGATCACACGGTAGCCCTCGCGCACCAGGCGCTCGGCCGCCACATGGACCTTCTTCACGTAGGGGCAGGTGGCATCGACCACGTTGAGGCCGCGCTTGCGGGCAGCATCGATCACCTGCGGCACTACGCCGTGTGCGCGGATGATCACGGTACCCGATGCTGCGTCGTCCAGGGTCTCGGCCAGGCCAACGCCTGCCTCAGCAAGCTCGCGCACCACGATGGGGTTATGGATGAGCGGACCCAAGGTATGGACCTGAGTGCTCTCCCCTGCCTGCGGCGCGGCGGCCAGCGCCATGTCGAGCGCGCGCTGTACGCCGTAGCAAGTGCCGGCGTGGGCTGCAATCTCGATGGTAGTCGCTGTTGCCTGGTCGGACGCGGTCGCGGCAGTGTTCGTAACGTTCTCGCTCATGGCTAGAACCTGCCCGGATGCTCGGCGCACAGCTCGTCTCGCATAGCGTAGACGCGGTTCATGGCCTCGGACTCAAACCATTCCAGGCGCTCCGTGCGCTTAAGCCCAGCCGGTGCGTCGGAAAGCGAGACGGCCTTGCCGGCGCGGATCCAGCACTTCTTGGGACGCATGAGCTTTTTGCCTGCGGGCGTGATGTCGGACCAGCCGCAGATGGCGAGCGGGTTGACGGGCGCCTTGCCCATCTGGGCGATGAGCGCAAAGCCGCCGTGGACCTCGGGCTTGATCTCGCGCGAGCGGATGCGTGTGCCCTCGGGGAAGATCAGGACGTCCTCGCCGCGCTGCAGCGCATGCTGGGCGGCGCGCAGGCACTTCATATCGGCAGTTCCACGCTCGACGGGGATGCCGCCAACGCGGCTAAAGGCCCAGCGCACAATCTTGCTCTTGGCGAACTCGGACTTAAAGATGGGACGAATGCGGCGGCCCCCAAAGAACAGCGCCGTCTCCACGGCCAAGAGCTCGGCCATCGAGGTGTGGTTGCAGATGACCACGCTGCCGCGGCCTTCCTGGCGCTCAAACAGAAGATCGGCGTCCTCGACCTTCCAGCGCCACATGAGCTTGGAGAAGGCCCAAAGGATGGCCATGACTACGACGACGGTGCCGCGGATGAGCGCTGGAAACTCGGCGTAGGGGGCGTTGTAATAGTCCTCGGGCGTCTGCTGAAACAGGCGCATGGGCTACCTCCTTTGGTTGATAAGGTCCTCGATTATCGAGACGACCTCGTCGATGGTGTGGGCGGTGGAGTCGACGTGCACGGCGTCCTCGGCGGGCACGAGCGGGGCGACCTCGCGGCTGCTGTCAAGCTTGTCGCGCTGCTTAAGGGCGTCGAGGGTCTCGTCGACCTCGGCTTCGAGCTGCTCGGACGTGAGCGGCTGAGCATCGTTTTGGTGACGCTGCAGCACGCGGCGGCGGGCGCGCTCGCGCGGGTCGGCGGTCAGGAAGACCTTGACCTGCGCGTTAGGGAACACGACGGTTCCAATGTCGCGACCCTCGGCGACGATATCGCGGTCCTCGGCGGCGCGGCGCTGGTGGATGAGCATGGCGGCGCGCACGCCCGGGTAGGCCGAGACCTTGGACACGTTGGCGTCGACCTGCGGGGTGCGGATGGCGGCCGAAGCGTCCTGGCCGTCAATGGTCAGGCGCGTGTCCTCGCCGGTGCCGTTGGTAAAGCGAATTTCGATCTGCTCGGCGAGGGCGTCGATTGCCGCCTCGTCGTCCAGATCGATGCCGCGGTCGAGCGCGGCGAAGGTGACGGCGCGATACATGGCGCCCGTGTCGAGCTTGTTAAAGCCCAGCTGGCGGGCGATCTCCTTGGCGATGGTGGACTTGCCGGAACCGGCGGGGCCGTCGATGGCGACGATCATGCAATGCTTCCTTTCGATGATTGACGTGCTGGTATGGTTCGCGGGCGTTGGGGCGCGGCGGGTTGCCTAGCCGGTGTAGCGCTCGCGGTAGGTGTTGCGCTTGGGTGCGGAGCCGTGGCTGCCGTGGTGACGCGTGCGGCTGGCGGGCGTGTCTTGGGGCTTGCCGCCGCGTATGGCGCTGGCCTGCTTGGGAGGGATGCCA
Source organism: Collinsella sp. (assembly GCA_048248475.1). Lineage (GTDB taxonomy): Bacteria > Actinomycetota > Coriobacteriia > Coriobacteriales > Coriobacteriaceae > Collinsella. The sequence continues at coordinate 3,894 of DBFBEA010000143.1, forward strand.
CCGCTTTTGAGGATTTGTACCTCGCGCTCGGTGAGCTCGCGCCACGAGCCTTTGGCCACGTCCTTGAGCTCCAGGCCGGCAAAGTTACAGCGGTGCAGGCGGATCACCGGGTGGTGGATCTTGCTCAGCATGCGCTTGACCTGATTCTTGCGACCCTCGCGGATGATGACCTCCACGGCGGTGGTGCCGGGCTTGACGCCTTGCGGAGCCACGGCCTCGGCCTCGCGCGCGGTAATGACGCGGCAGATCGCCGGCTGGCACAGGCCGTCGTCGAGCTCGATGCCGCGGCGGAGCGGTTCTAAGTCGCGATCGGTCAGGTGGCCGTCCACGAGCGCCTGATAGGTCTTGTAGACGTGCTTGCTGGGGTGCAGCAGGTCCTGCGACAGATCACCGTCGGTGGTAAAGAGCAAAAGGCCCGTGGTGTCGCGGTCCAGGCGGCCCACCGGGAAGAGCCCCGGAAAGCGGTTGCGCGGTACCAGGTCGGCCACGCAGGGGCGCTCCTGCGGGTCGCTCATGGTGGTGAGGTAGCCGGTCGGCTTGTAGAGCATCAAGTACACGGCGCCCTGGTTGAGCTTGACGGGCATGCCGTCGACCTCGATATGGTCGCGGTCGACGTCGACCTTGGTGCCCAGCTCGGTCGCGACCTGACCGTTGACGGTCACGCGTCCGGCGGTCATCAGGTCCTCCGAGCCGCGGCGGCTCGCCACGCCCGCGCGCGCCAAAAAGCGCTGCAGGCGCATGGTGTGCGGATAGACGGGCTGGGCGTCGGTTGCGGGTACTGCGTTGCCCATGGCGCGCGTCTCCCCTACTTCGTTAGTCCTCGTCATGCGTATCCTCCGCAGTGTCGTCGGTGGCTCGGGATTCCTCGCTGCCGACTGCCTCAACATCTTCAACATCGGTATCGAGCAGTTCGCGCTCTTCGTCCAGGTCCTCGGCTTGCTCCTCGAGCGTGGACTGAATACTGCGGCCGCTCAGGCGCTCGCGGATAAACTGACGCGACTGCTCGTCGGGGGCAAACTGCTCCAGGTCGGGCAGGTCGCGGGTGGAGCGCAGACCGAACTTTTCCAAGAAGGCGTTGGTCGTGCCGTAGATGATGGCCTGACCGCGCTGGGGGTCGCGGCCGAGCTCACGCACCAGGCCCTTGTCCACGAGCGACGCGATGACGCCGTCGGAGTTGACGCCGCGGATGCCCTTGACCACCTCGCGCGTCACGGGCTGGTGGTAGGCGATGACGGCCAGGGTCTCGAGTGCCGCCTGCGACAGCTTTTGCGTGTCCCAGCTCAACACGTAGGCCTCGACCACGTCGTGGTAGGCGGGGTGCGTAAACAGGCGCCAGCCGCCGGCGACCTCGCGCAGCTGAAAGCCGCGGTTGGCCTCCTCGTACTCAACCTTGAGCTCGGCGAGCAGCGATGCGCACTCGCCGGGGGCGATATCCAGCGCACCAGCCAGCGCGGGCGCACTCACCGGGTCGCTCGACACCAGCAGCAGCGCCTCGAGGGCACCTTTGAGGCTGTTTGCCTCTAGCGTGGAAAGGGTTGACATGGTTGCGGCTCCTATTCGGTGAGCTCGGGGCCCTCGCCGGGCACATAGGCCTCGGCGCCCTCGACGCGGTTGATGCGGATGGTTCCAAAGATCTCGTCCTGGCTCAGCGTGAGCGAGCCGCGCTTGGCGAGCTCCAGCATGGCCAGGAAGGTGACGACGAGCTGCTCGGTGGTGGCATCGCCGTCCAACAGCTCGCGGAAGGTGCAGGTTTGGTGCGCCATGGTAAAGCGGTCGACTGAGGCCACGGTCAGGTCGAGCGGTACGCGATGCGGCGCCACATGCTCGGCCTCCAGCAAGAAGGTCTGGCGCTTGCCGTCCAGGTCGGCACAGATGACGGCGAGACCGCGCAGGGTAATGCCGGCAAGGTAGTCGGGCATAAGGCCTAGGAACTCCGGGTCGGGACCGGCCACACGCGGATGCATACGGCTTTCGGCCTGCATGCGGGCACCGAGGGCCGCAGCCGCGCCCTTAAACTGCTTGTAGGCAATCAGGCGCTGGATCAGGACCTCGCGCAGGGCGTCGCCGTCGAGCGCGCTGAGCTCCTCGAGATCTTCGTCGAACTCGTCATCGTCTTCATCGGCTTTGCGTGGGGCCTCCTGCGGCACCAGAGAGGCAGCCTTGATGTCCAAAAGGGTTGCCGCGACCAGCAAAAAATCGCTCGCCACGTCCAGGTCCAGTGCTTCGATGCGTTCGGCCTCGGCAAGGTATTGCTCGGCCACCTCGCTGATGGAGATGGCGCCAATATCTACTTTTTGGCGGGTTACCAGCTGCAGCAGCAGGTCGAACGGTCCGCTGTAGACCTGCGTCGACACGCGATACGACATCTTCGACCTCCTTTGACGGCGCCTTCGCGGCGCGGTTTGGGTGCATATTGCGACAGTTTTGCACGGTCGACCTGTAAGTTTACCTTAGATGCCGGCGATTGCGAAGTTGAGCAGCTGCTCAGCAAGCGGATACACGGTAACGTCGAAATAGCGGCCGATTACATCGATGCCGGTCCACATGGGCAGCAGATACAGCACGATGATGAGTATGGGCATGGCGTATTGCTGCAGGTGGTAGTAGTTGGCGAGCGCCTTACCTTTGAGGAACGGCACGATGATCGACGAGCCGTCAAGCGGCGGAATCGGAATGAGGTTAAAGAACGCAAGCGATAGGTTGACCACGATAAACGTAGCGCCAAAGTTCATGATTTGCGACGCTACGGCAAAGGACATACTGGTGTAGAGGTTGCCGTAGGTCAGGTGCATGAGGGCTGCGGCCAGGCACGCGAGCGCGATGTTCGATGTGGGGCCGGCTACGCTCACCAGGACCTCGTCGCGCTTGGGGTGCTTGAGGTTGTTGAGATAGACGGGCACGGGCTTGGCGAAGGCGAACACGGGACCGCCTGCGGCGAGCATGAGCAGCGGCAGGATGATGGTGCCAAACGGGTCGATATGGTTGAGCGGGTTGAGCGAGACGCGGCCGCGCGAGCGAGCCGTTTTGTCGCCGAGCGCCCAGGCTGCGGCGGCGTGCGCGCTCTCGTGGATCACGATGCCAACGATGACGGCAACGGCACTGGCGAGCAGGTTCATGATGTAGCTGCTGGACATAACGCTCCCCTAGCGGACGCGGCGCGAGGCGCGCGTGAGCAGGTAGTCAATTACAAACAGGATCACAGCGACGATAGCATAATCCAGGCGGAACACACCGCCAAAAGGCGACGTGATGACGCCGTAGCCGGCGATGGCGCTCGGCAGTGCACGCGAAAGCTCAACGACAAAGCCAACGATCTGCAGCTTGGCGGTGAGGCCGCTAAAGCACAGCAGAACGGTCATTGCGCTCATAAAGATGCCGCAGATGCGACAGGCGATGGCGATGATGATCATCGCAACGGCGGAGGCCTTACGAGAGTTCACGCGCGGTCTCCTCTTCGATCTGGGTGGAAAGCTCCAGCCATTCGTCCTCGAGCTTGGGCAGCTCCTGCTTAAGGCCGTTATATTCCCCCAGCGCGGCGTTGAACTTGTCCTGATCGGCATAAAGCTCTTCACTTGCCATCAATTCCATAAGCTCGTCATAGCGGGCACGCTTTTTGTCGAGCTCTGCCTCGATCTTCTTGAGCTGGTTGCGCACGCCCTTGAGTTTTTTGTTGAGCGCAGCGCGGGCCTGGGCCTCGGCACGCTTTTGCTCCTTGGTCTTTTTGCCCTCGGCAGGTTTGGAAGCGGCGGCGGGCGCATCGGGCTGGGCCGCGGTGACCTTGGCGGACTTGGCCGCGACAGGCACGCTCTCCCCTGCTGTCTCGGCGGCGGCGCGGGCCGCGAGGTCCTCGCGCTTGTAGAGGTAGTAGTCGTAGTCGCCGTCGTAGACCGTGACCTTGCCGTCGCGGATGTCGATCACACGATTGGCCACGGCGCGTACCAGGTGCTCGTCGTGGCTGATCAGCACGATGGTGCCGGGGAAGTTTTGCAGGGCGTTCTCGAGCATGTCCACCGAGTCGATGTCCAGGTGGTTGGTGGGCTCGTCCAGGCACAGGAGCGCCTCGGGGGCCACAAGCATCTTGGCCAGTGCCAGACGCGCCTTTTCGCCGCCGGAGAGGACGCGGACCTGCTTCTCGATGGAATCGTTGTCGCTAAACAGGAAGGCGCCCAGCAGGCTGCGCTGCTGCGGCACGGTCCATTTGGGCGTGACGGTGTCGATCTCTTGCAGGACGGTATTGGACTCGGTCATGCCCTCGAGTGCGTGCTGGGCGTAGTAGGCCACGCCCACGTTGGTGCCCAGATCACGCGTGCCGGTAGTTGGCGGCTCCAGACCGGCGAGGATCTTCATGAGGGTAGACTTGCCGGCGCCGTTGGGGCCGACGAGCGCCACATGCTCGCCGCGGTAGAGCTTGAGGTCGATATCGCTGTAGATGTGCTTTTTGCCGTAGGACTTGGAGACGCCCTCGAGCCCCACGACCATGTCGCCGGAGCGCGGCGGGTCGGGGAACTTAAAGTCGATGTGCTTGTGGCCCTCGGGCAGGATGACAAGCTCCTTTTTGATCTGCTCGATCTTGCGGATGCGCTCCTGAGCCTGGGCAGCCTTGGTGGGCTTGTAGCGGAACTTGTCGACGAAGACCTGCATGTGGGCGATGTCGCGCTCCTGAGCGGCACGCTTGGCGCGCATCTGCTCCAGGTTGTCCTCGCGCTGCTTGAGGTAGCTGCTGTAGTTGCCGGTGTAGGTGGTCACGCGACGGTTTTCGAGAGCGGCGACGTGGTCGACGCAGGCGTCCATAAAGGCGCGGTCGTGGCTGACGATGAGGACGGCGCCGTCGTAGTTGGCGATAAAGCCGCGCAGCCATTGGACGCTCTCGAGGTCCAGGTGGTTAGTAGGCTCGTCCAGAAGCAGCAGGTCGGGGTGGCGCAGGAATAGCTTGGCGAGTGCGATGCGCATCTGCCAGCCACCCGAGAACTCGGAGCACGGGCGCTCAAAGTCGGTGACCTTAAAGCCCAGGCCGGAAAGGATCTTGCGGGCGTTGCTCTCGAGCTCGTAGCCGCCCAGGTGCTCAAAGCGGTCCTGGACCTGGCCATACTCGTTGAGGAGTGCGTCGACGTCCTTGCCCTGATCGGAGAGCTCGGTGATCTGGGCCTGCAGCTCGTTGGCGCGCTCGCCCATGCGGCGGATTTCCTTGGCGGCGGCCATGACCTCGGCAAGGATGGTGGTGTCCTTTTGCTCCAGATTAGTTTCCTGCTCTAGGTAGCCTACCTGGCAGTCCTTGGCGTACTGGACCTGGCCGGCATCGGGACTGTCGATGCCCATGATGATCTTGAGCATGGTGGTTTTGCCAGCGCCGTTGGGGCCCACGAGCGCGAAGCGCTCGCCGGGGTTGATCTGGAAGGATGCGCCGCTAAAGAGGACGCGCGCGCCGAAGCTTTTTTCGATCTTGTCGACCAGGAGGATCATGGTGCCGCCTTTGACCTTGTTTTCCTATATGAAAAAAGGCCCCAACTTGCGTTGGAGCCTCATTCAATGCTCGGGTGGAGACGAGGGGGATCGAACCCCTGACCTCTTGACTGCCAGTCAAGCGCTCT
>DBFBEA010000144.1:0-6100 GCA_048248475.1 Collinsella sp.
TGCCCTACGCTGCCGGCATGCTGGTCCTGATGAGCGCCATAGCCATGCTCGGCCAAGGCCTGCCGCTGTAGTCGGCACTTAGGGACGTTCCTTATGTGCCGGCACTTTGGGAACGTCCCTAAGTGCCGGCATCCGGGGACACTCCTTGAATGTTGCCTGTTCAAGAACGCCCCCAATGACTAGTCGTTTAAGAACGTCCCCAATGACTGGGCCGCTTGCCTGCGATTTTTGACCGTTGGGCGGGCTTGCCGCCCTTGCCGCAAAAACGTTTTTGCATATCGGGTACAACGGGCTTTACGTGAGTAAAGTGCGCGTCGCGTCCACGTGTCGCGTTTTTAAAGGAGGCCCCATGCCTGGTGTTACCCCTGCAGAAGTTCTGTCCAACTTTGGTATTACGCTCGTTGAAGATCCCGCCGAGATTCAACCCCGTCTGCTGGTGGACCTGCCGGCGGCAGAGCTCGTCGAGCATGCCATCCGCCGCAACGAAGGCCGCATGGCATCCAACGGCGCGCTGGTGATCGAGACGGGGGAGCGTACCGGACGTTCGCCCAACGACCGCTTTATCGTTGACACCCCCGATGTCCACGACAAGATTGCCTGGGGCGCCGTCAACCGCCCGCTGTCCGTCGAAAGCTACGAGGTCATCAAAGCCGGCATCGTCGACTATCTCAACGAGCGCGATGTGTTCGTCACCCGCGGCATGGCCGGCGCCGACCGCAACCATACGCGCCGCCTGCTCGTCGCCTGCGAGCGTGCCAGCCAGGCGCTCTTCATTAAGCAGATGCTCGCCCGCCCGCTCGCCCGCGAAATCGCGCGCACCGGCGAGCCGGACTTCTGCGTGCTCGCCGCGCCGGGCTACCAATGCGACCCTGCCATCAAGGGCCTCAACTCCAGCGCCGCCGTGGTCATCAACTTCCAGGAGCGCGTGATTTTGGTCGCGGGTACCGGCTACTCCGGCGAAATCAAAAAGTCCATCTTCAGTGTCATGAACTACCTGCTGCCTGTCGAGGACGACGTGCTGCCCATGCATTGCTCGGCCAGCATGGATCCCGTCACGCACGAGACCGCCGTGTTCTTTGGCCTGTCCGGCACCGGCAAGACCACGCTTTCGGCCAATCCCACGCGCCTGCTGATCGGCGACGACGAGCACGGTTGGTCCGACATGGGCATCTTCAACATCGAGGGTGGCTGCTACGCCAAATGCGAGGGCCTGGACGCCTTCCACGAGCCCGAGATCTTCAACGCCGTCCGTTTTGGCGCCATTTGCGAAAACGTGGTGCTCGACGAGAACCGCAAGCCCAACTACGACGACATCTCGATCACGCACAACACGCGCGTGGCCTATCCCGTCGAGCATATCCCCAACGCGTGGACAAAGGGCATGGGCACCACTCCCAGCGTCGTGCTGTTCCTGACCTGCGATGCCTTTGGCGTGCTGCCGCCTATCTCGCGCCTGACGGCCGACGCCGCCATGTATCACTTTGTGACGGGCTTTACGGCCAAGATCCCCGGCACCGAGGTTGGCGTCACCGAGCCCACGCCCACGTTCTCCTCGCTGTTTGGCGAGCCGTTTATGCCGCTCGACCCCATGGTCTACGCTAAGATGCTCGGCGAGCGCATCGCCGACGGCCGCACGCGCGTCTACCTGGTCAACACCGGTTGGATTGGCGGCGGTTATGGCGTGGGCCATCGCATCGAGCTGGCCTACACGCGCGCCCTGGTCGCTCGCGCCCTCGACGGTACCATCGAGGACAGCGAGTTTGTGCACGACGATATCTTTAATGTCGACATTCCCACTACGTGCCACGGTGTGCCCGACGGCATCCTGTTGCCGCGCCAGTACTGGCAGAGCACCGCGCGCTACGACGAGGCAGCGCACAACCTGGCGGTGATGTTCGAGGAGAACTTCGAGAAGAAGTACTCGCACCTTCCCGAGTCCGTCAAGGCCGCCGGCCCGCACGCCCAGGTGTCCGCCGAGGCCCGTCATCGCGGCCGCGGCTTGCTGGGACTCCGCCACTAGCGTCGCCGCAAGTCCATAACCACCACAAAGGGGACAGTTACCTTTGTGGTGGTTTTGCTTGGGCGGATGACTCAGGTTACAATACGCCTGACATATCGCCCCCTTCTCCGGATGGGGGCAGCGCAAGCGCTCTTGTGGCGGCACCGTAGGACTTTGAAGGTGGCCGCTGTGAGGGCGCTTTTTGTTTAGGCGCCCTCACTCGGGCGCGCACAATGAAGGGAGAGCGTATGAAGGGCTTTGTTGCCGAGAATTCGTTTTGGGAGCTGTTTCCACAGGCGGCGGTCGGCGTCGTGGTCGTAAAGGGCATGAAGCCCGCGGCTCAGATTCCCCAGGAGGACGTGGATGCCATTGCCGCGTTGCTCGACCGCGCCAATATCGAAGCGGAGCGTCGCCTGACGAGCGATACCATCAGCGAGAACGCGCCGGTGAAGGCTTGGCGTGACGCGTACCGGCTGTTCAAGACTAAAAAGGGCGCCCGCTGCTCGATCGAGAACTTGCTCAAGCGCGTGCTCAAGGGCAAGCCGGTCGGTCATATCACACCGGCGGTGGATATTTACAACACGGTGTCGTTGACCTATGCGCTGCCCGTGGGAGGCGAGGATCTGCATGCGATTGAGGGAGACCTTCGCTTGAAGGTGACCGACGGCGGCGACGCGTTCTTGCCACTTGGCGAGGAGGCGGATGATCCGACGCTGCCCGGTGAGCTTGCTAATATCGATGATGCGGGCGCCGTGTGCCGTTGCTGGAACTGGCGCGATGGCGTTCGCACGGCGCTGTCCGACGATTCGGCGGACGCATTTCTGGCGATTGAGTGCGTGGAGCCCGAGCGGATGGGGGATTGCCAGGCCGCCATCGATCGCTTGGCCGAGCTGCTCGAGCGCTATCTGGGAGCGACGGTTGTCGTTAAGACGCTTGTGACCCGCGACAATCCCTGCGTGGAGCTGTAGCGGCGCCTAGAACCTATTGATGCCCCAGACCACCACAAAGGTGCCTGTCCCCTTTGTGGTGGTTTTTATGTTGATGGGTTAACAATTGGGTCGCGTGGAGGCGGCAGTCGCTGAGTACGGCTAAGATGTTTACCCGTTAGCATCATGCAAGCGAAAGGCGGTCGTCTCCCATGCAGCAGAACGACGAGACACGTTTCGAGGATTTTGTCGGACTGATTAGCGGGCTGTACAAGGAGATCCAGCGCATTAAGACGTCTGAGGGCGCAAGGCTGGGCCTCAAGGGCTCCGACGTTATGTGCCTGTACTACCTGGAGCGCAGCAAGGACGGCATGACCGGCGCCGATCTGGCTCGCGTGGCCGGCGTGACGCGCGCTGCCGTTTCGCGCACGCTGGCGCACCTGGAGGAGGGCGGCTTTGTCGAGGTTGATGACTCGGGCGATGCTGCCGTCAAGTACCGCGCACCGGTTCGCCTGACCACGCTGGGTGGCGAGAGCATGAACGAGGCCGACCGTATCATCCACGACGTGCTCGACACCACCGGTAAGGCCATGGGCGTGGAGCAGCGCGAGCAGATGTATGCGTCGCTGCGTACGATTCTCAACACCCTGCGCGAGATCTAAGGCCGCCAAGGCATTTGCTTCCCATTAACAACTGCATAGTCCCGTTTGAGCGCGTATACCGTGCCGGGGCAATGCTGTCTAAATTCCCCGCGCGAGACCTGCGCAAGAAAGGATTTGTTATGTCCGTCCGCATTATTACCGATTCCGCAAGCGATATGTCGCCGGCGGAGCACCCCGCTCTGCGTGTTCTGCCGCTGTCCGTCACCTTTGGCACCGATGTGTACATGGATGGCGTCGACATCGATCACCAGCGCTTTTACGAGATGCTCGTGGAGCGCGATGAGCTGCCCAAGACCGGCCAGGTCAACCCGTACGCGTTTTCGCAGGCGATTGCCGAGGCGCGTGAGGCCGGCGACGAGGCCGTGATTATTACCGTGGGCGCCAAGCTTTCGGGCACCAATCAGAGCGCCCGTACCGCACTTGCCGAGGCGCCGGGCGGCGACGTGTTCGTCGTGGACAGCAATAACGTGACCTTGGGAGAGCGCGTGCTGGTCGAGTATGCGCTGCGCCTGGTGGATGAGGGCCGTAGTGCGGCCCAGATCGCGGCAGCGGTCGAGGCCGTGCGCGACCGCGTGGTGGTTATCGGCCTGCTCGAGACGCTGGAGTATCTGGTGCGTGGCGGTCGTCTGTCTGCTGCGGCCGGCGCCGTGGGTACGCTGCTCAACGTGAAGCCGGTCGTGGCCGCCGAGGACGGCCTTATCGTGCAGCTGGGCAAGGCGCGCGGTTCCAAAAACGGTCGAAACCTGTTGAACCAGAAGGTCGAGCAGGCGGGCGGCGTCGACTTCTCCATGCCGCTGGCGCTCGGCTATACGGGCCTTTCGGATGCGGTGCTCAAGAAGTATGTCGAGGACAGCGCGGCACTGTGGGCTGGCCACACCGAGGGCGAGTTGCCCGTTCACACCATCGGCGCCACCATCGGCACCCACGTAGGCCCCGGCGCCGTCGCCGTAGCCTTCTTCCAGCCCGCCAACTAACCGATCTGCCATAAACCACCACAAAGGGGACAGGCACCGTTGTGGTGGTTTATGCTTTTCCGGGTGGAAGGGAGCGAGCAATGGCGTCTGAGGGCTTTTTTGAACGGGTGTACGAGGTGGTCGAGCAGATCCCCGAGGGGATGGTCGCCACGTATGGCCAGGTGGCGCTGCTTGCCGGTCGTCCACGAAGTGCGCGGTACGTGGGGTATGCCCTGCATAGTAATCCGCGCCCCGGCGAGATTCCCTGTCACCGCGTGGTGTTTGCCGACGGGCGCATATGCGAGGGCTTCGCTTTTGGCGGTCCCGATGCTCAACGTGAGCTTTTGCTAGGGGAGGGTGTGGCGTTTAAGGACGACATGCACGTCGACTTGGCCGCCTGTCGCTGGCCTGCCGGGCTCTAGCGGTTCTGCCGTGGCGAAAACCACCACAAAGGCGCCTGTCCCCTTTGTGGTGGTTTTACGCTGTAGGTTTACCAGAGCTAACTTATGGAGAAGGTGTGGTGGCGTACTTTGCCGTCAGAAAGTAAACCACGGTGAACTATATTGGTTTCAGCAACGGAGCAGGCAATAGGCGATGAAAAAGCCTGCCCTGTTGAGTTTGATTCGCATTCCTCCCCTCTGTGCGATTCAACGGTGTACTTCGGGAACAGGCCCGCTGGCAACTAGCTGCCGGCGGGCCTGTTCCTGTTTGTCGAGGGGGTGCGATGGACGGAGCCGAAGCGGTCCGGCTCCAAAAAAGGCGGACGCCGTAGCGCCCGCCCTAAAGCAATCGAAAACTCAAGCCAGCAAATCGGTCTAGTACACCATGCCCATGGCGTCCTGAACCTCTGCCAGGGTCTGCTCGGCGATCTCGTTGGCGCGACGGTTGCCCTCGTGCAGCACGTCCTTCACGTAATCCAGATCGTTCTCGTAGCGCTGGCGACGCTCGCGGATAGGTGCGAAGTACTCGTTGACGACCTCGGTCACGTACTTCTTGAGCTGGCCGGAGCCGCCCATGCCGATCTCCTCGGCAATCTCGACCTCGGAGCGACCGGTGCAGATGGCGGCTGTCGAAAGCAGGCCAGACACGCCGGGGCGGTTCTCGGGATCGAACGTGATCATGCGCTCAGAGTCGGTCTGGCTTTTCTTGATGCGCTTGGCCGTCTCCTCAGCGGTCATCGAGATGTTGATGGCGTTGCCGTAGCTCTTGCTCATCTTGCGACCGTCAAGGCCGGGAAGCAGCGGGGTCTCGGACAGCAATGCGTCGACCTCGGGAAATACCTTGCCGTAGCGGTTGTTAAAGCGGCGGGCGATGGTGCGGGTGAGCTCGATGTGCGGCAGCTGGTCGCGACCGACGGGCACGACGTTGCCCTTGCAGAACAGAATGTCGCAGGCCTGGTGCACCGGGTAGGTGAGCAGAAGGCCGGTAAGCTCGTGGCCCGAGGCCTCCATCTCGGCCTTGACCGTGGGGTTGCGCGCCAGCTCGGCCTCGGACACCAGCGACAGGAACGGCAGCATGAGCTGGTTGGCGGCGGGCACGGCGGAGTGCGCGTAGATCATG
>DBFBEA010000145.1:0-13162 GCA_048248475.1 Collinsella sp.
TAATAGAAATACGCAGAATTATGGATAAATGAACAAATCCAAAGAAAAGTTGAAATAATCGCCACTTTCCTTAACTAAAGCGTCTACTATTTTGCGAACGCCGAACACGGCGAAGGATGGCCTGTCGGGTAACCGAAACCCGACGAGATTTGAGAGGAGAGCCGCATGTCGAGCCTCACCGGTAAGTCATTGAACCCTGTTATGAATCGCAGGAGCGTTATCGCGAGCGCAGCAGGTCTGGGGGCGATGTCCATTCTAGCTGGCTGCTCCTCCAACGGCGGCGACAGCGGTTCCGCTTCGGGCGACGCTTCGTTTAAGATCGGCACCATCGGCCCGCTGACCGGCGCCAACGCGTCCTACGGCAAGTCCGTTACCCAGGGCGTCGAGCTTGGCTGCAAGGATTTCTCGACCAAGGAGCTGCCGCTTGCCAGCAAGGCCGAGGATGATCAGGCTGACGGCGAGAAGGCCGTCAACGCCTTGAATACCCTGCTCGACTGGGGCATGCAGGCCCTCGTCGGCCCGACCACCACGGGTGCGTCGGTTGCCGTTGCCGCAGAGTGCGGTAACGACCCCAAGACGTTCATGATCACCCCGTCCGCGTCCTCCGAGGACGTCACCGACGGCAAGGATTGCGTCTTCCAGGTTTGCTTTACCGATCCCAACCAGGGTGTTAATGCTGCCAAGTTTTTGGCAGAGAAGTACGCGGATGAGAAGTTCTTTGTCTTCTATAACGCCGCAGATGCCTACAGCTCGGGTATTGCTGATGCCTTCAAGGCACAGGCTGTCGAGTCTAAGCTTGAGATTGTCGCCGAGAAGACCTTTAAGGATGACTCCGCAACGAGCTTTACCAATCAGCTGACCAATGCCAAAGAGGCCGGCGCCACCATGATCTTTGCGCCGATCTACTACACGCCGGCGTCCGTCCTGCTCAAGAACGCCAAGGACATGGGCTACGACGTCAAGATGATGGGCTGCGACGGCATGGACGGCATCCTGGGCGTTGAGGGCTTCGACACCTCTCTTGCCGAGGGACTGCTGCTCATGACCCCGTTCTCCGCCGACGACGAGAAGAACGCCGACTTCGTCAACGCTTACAAGGATAAGTACGGCGATACTCCCGACCAGTTTGCCGCCGACGCCTACGACGGCGTGCACGCGGTGGCTGAGGCCCTCAAGGAGGCCGGTCTTGGTGTCGACGCCGACCCGACCGAGGTCGCCGATAAGCTGTCCAAGGCTATGCTCAAGATTACCGTTGACGGTCTGACCGGCAAGCTCACCTGGAACGATAAGGGCCAGGTCCAGAAGGAGCCCACGGCGTACGTCATCACCGACGGCAAGTACGTACAGGCCTAACTGGCCGCCTTACATAGAGCGGTTTTGATCCCAAGCAGGGGAGGTTTTGGCCTTCCCTGCTTGCTTGGTATCTAGGGACAGTGTAACGTCCCTGTTTCATACATTAACTGGAAACCTATTCGAAAGGGGGATGTGGAACATGACGGTCTTTATCCAATACCTGGTCAACGGCCTGTCCATGGGCAGCGTCTACGCCATCATCGCGTTGGGCTACACCATGGTCTACGGTATCGCCAAGATGCTGAACTTCGCTCACGGCGACGTCATCATGGTCGGTGCCTATGTCTCGTTCTGCGCCACGTCGTATCTCGGCCTCCCGGGCTGGGTATCTGTAATTCTTTCTTGTGTGGTCTGCACGGTTCTCGGCGTTCTCATCGAGGGTCTGGCCTATAAGCCGCTGCGCCAAGCAGGCCCGCTGGCCGTTCTGATCACGGCTATCGGCGTGTCTTACTTCCTGCAGAACGCCGCGCAGCTTCTGTGGGGCGCCACGCCCAAGAACTTCACTTCGCTCGTCACCTTCCAGGTGCCGGAGTTCTTGGCCAAGTTCAACGTAAGCGCCGTCTCGCTCGTCACCATCGTCGCCTGCCTGGTTATCATGGCCGGCCTGATGTTCTTTACAGGTAAGACCAAGATGGGCAAGGCCATGCGCGCCGTGTCCGAGGACAAGGCCGCCGCTCAGCTCATGGGCATCAACGTCAACCGCACCATCTCGATGACGTTTGCCATCGGCTCGGCGCTTGCCGCCATCGCCGGCGTGCTCCTGTGCTCCTACTCGCCGGTGCTGCAGCCCACGACGGGTGCCATGCCTGGCATCAAGGCCTTCGACGCCGCCGTCTTCGGCGGCATCGGCTCCATCCCCGGTGCCTTTGTCGGTGGCATTCTCATCGGCATCATCGAAGCGATGGCTCAGGCCTACATTTCCACGAGCCTTGCCAACTCCATCGTCTTTGGTGTTTTGATCATCGTCCTGCTCGTCAAGCCTGCCGGCCTCTTGGGCAAGTACGTCCCCGAGAAGGTGTAGGTGAGCGTTATGAAGTTTCTTAAAGACAAGCAGACGCGTCACGACTTTGTCACGTACGCCATGTGCATCGTGGCATTCGCCATCGTGTTCTTTATGCAGTCCAACCACATGATTCCGCGCATGATCGCCGGTCAGCTGGTTCCCATCACGGCCTATATCGTCATGGCCATTTCTCTTAACCTCGTCGTCGGCATCGCGGGCGACTTGTCGCTGGGCCACGCGGGCTTTATGAGTGTCGGCGCTTATACGGGCATCGTCACCGCCGTCGCGCTGGAGAGCGCCGTTCCCTCCGATCCGGTGCGCCTTATCATCAGTATCGTGGTCGGCGCCATCGCTGCCGCTATCCTGGGCTTCTTGATTGGCATCCCGGTCCTTCGCCTGAGCGGCGATTACCTGGCTATCGTGACGCTGGCCTTTGGCGAGATTATCAAGGAGATCGTCACTTGCCTTATCGTGGGTGTCGACTCGCGCGGCCTGCACGTGATCTTTAACATCACGGGCAACTCTACGATCGACGACCTGCACCTGCTCGAGGACGGCACCGCCATCATCAAGGGCGCCCAGGGCGCCTCGGGCGTGTCGACGTACTCGACCTTCCTCGCCGGTGCCATCCTGGTCATGGTCGCACTCGTGATCGTGCTTAACCTGGTCCGCAGCCGTACCGGCCGTGCCATTATGGCCGTGCGCGATAACAAGATTGCAGCCGAGTCCGTAGGCATCTCCGTCACGGAGTACCGCATGATCGCCTTCGTGGTTTCCGCTGCCCTCGCCGGTGCTGCCGGAGCTCTCTTCGGCGGTAACTTCTCGCAGCTCTCCGCCACCAAGTTCGACTTCAACACGTCCATTCTCATCCTGGTGTTCGTGGTCCTGGGCGGTCTGGGCAATATGCGCGGCTCCGTCATCGCGGCGGCGTTGCTCACGGTGCTTCCCGAGCTGCTTCGTCAGTTCTCGGACTACCGCATGCTCATCTACGCCATCGTGCTGATCCTGGTCATGATTTTTACCAACAACCCGCAGCTCAAGGCGTTCTTCGGTCGCGTCAAGGACCGCTTTGCTTCCAAGAAGGGGGTGGCAGCCGATGCCCAGTAAATTTGAGTTCAAGAAGGGCAAGATGGTCCCGTATCCTTCTGGCGCCATCGTTCCCGATCGTGACCTGGGCGAGCGCCCTGCACTCGAGTGCATCCACCTGGGCATTGAGTTCGGTGGCCTTAAGGCAGTCGACGACTTTAGCCTGACTATCGGCAAGACCGAGATCGCCGGTCTGATCGGTCCCAACGGCGCCGGCAAGACCACGGTCTTCAACCTGCTCACCAAGGTGTACCAGCCCACGCATGGCACCATCCTGCTCGATGGCGAGGACACCTCGGGCAAGTCGGTCTACCAGGTCAACCGCATGGGTATTGCCCGTACCTTCCAGAACATTCGCCTATTCAACACCATGACGGTGGAGGATAACGTCAAGGTCGGCCTGCATAACCAGGAGCGTTACTCCGGCTTTGAGGGCGTGCTGCGCCTGCCGACGTATTGGAAGCACGAGAAGGCTGCTCACGAGCGCGCCATGGAGCTGCTGTCCATCTTTGATATGGAGCATCTGGCAAACGAGCAGGCCGGATCGCTGCCTTACGGCGCTCAGCGTCGTCTGGAGATCGTCCGCGCGCTTGCCACCAACCCCAAGCTACTGCTGCTCGACGAGCCTGCTGCCGGCATGAACCCGTCCGAGACCGCGGAGCTCATGGAGAACATCGTCAAGATTCGCGACACCTTTGGCATTGCCATCATGCTTATCGAGCATGATATGTCGCTCGTTATGAACATCTGCGAGGGCATCTGCGTGCTCAACTTTGGTAAGGTCATCGCCAAGGGCACGGCCGAGGAAATCCAGAACAACGACGCCGTTATCGAGGCATATCTGGGCAAGCAGGATAAGGGGGAGAACTAAATGGCAGAGCCGATGCTTTCCGTCTACAACATCAACGTCTGGTACGGCGCCATCCACGCCATTAAGGACATCTCCTTTAACGTTAACGAGGGCGAGATCGTGGCCTTGATTGGTGCCAACGGTGCCGGCAAGTCCACAACGCTCAAGACCGTCTCGGGCCTGCTGCGTTCCAAGACCGGTTCCATCAAGTTTATGGGCGAGGACATTACTCATACGCCCGCTGATAAGCTGGTTGGTAAGGGCCTGGCTCAGGTTCCCGAGGGTCGTCGCGCCTTTTTGCAGATGACGGTCGAGGAGAACCTGGAGATGGGTGCCTATACGCAGCCCAAGTCCACGGTGGCTCCGGGCCTGGAGCGCGTCTACGAGCAGTTCCCGCGCCTGAAGGAACGTCGTCGCCAGGTCGCCGGCACCCTTTCGGGCGGCGAGCAGCAGATGCTCGTTATGGGGCGCGCCCTTATGAGTAACCCCAAACTGCTTATGCTCGACGAACCTTCCATGGGTCTGGCACCGATTCTGATCGAACAGATCTTCCAGATTGTCGAGGACCTGCACAAGGCCGGTACCACGGTGCTTCTGGTCGAGCAAAACGCGCAGATGGCGCTTTCCATCGCCACGCGCGGTTACGTGCTCGAGACTGGCAAGATCACCATGACCGGCACCGGTCAAGAGCTGCTGCACGACGATAACGTCCGCAAAGCCTACCTCGGAGGCTAACCCACCTAACAAAAGGGGCGCTGACTATCTCAGTCAGCGCCCCTTTTTAGTTGCGGTGAAATAGGGACTGAATACGGGCTCCAGAGGCCAAATGAGTCCCTATTCCACCGCAACTTCATGGGGATGTGTGACAATGCCCGTCGGAAAACATCTGCTGTCTTTGGGGGTCTATCTATGCTGTACGAGTTTTGTGCCGAGAACTTTGAGCGGGTGCCGGCGGCTATCGATGCCGGTGCAAGGCGTATCGAGCTGTGCGACAACCTTGCCGTTGGTGGCACCACGCCTTCGGCCGGCGTTATCAGCGCTACGACCAACTATGTCCACGAGCACGATGCACGGGTGATGTGCATGATTCGCCCGCGTGGCGGCGACTTTCACTACGACCAGGACGAGCTGCGTATGATGGAGATGGACCTGGGCCTTGCCGTAAGCGCCGGCGTTGACGGCTTGGTCTTTGGCTGCTGCAAGCCCTGCGCTGGCGGATGGGCGCTCGACGAACTTACGCTTGGCGCCCTCGTGATGGCTGCGGGCTGCGCGACCGAGGAATGTAAGCGTGAGCCCATCGACATCACCTTCCACATGGCATTTGACCAGCTCTCGCCCGAGGCTCAGCTCGATGCGATTGATACACTTGCCGACTGCGGCGTTACGCGCATCCTCACGCATGGCGGCGCTGCCGGTACGTCGATCGAGGATAATTTCGATCACCTGGCTCGTTTAATCGAGTATGCGGGTGATCGTTTGACCATCCTTCCCGGCGGCGGCATCACTACGGCAAATCGCGACGCGGTCGCGGCGGCGCTAGACGTCTCCGAGCTCCATGGCACCAAGATCGTGCCGCTGGAGGTATAACCCGTGGCGCTGGTATTCGATGTTCAGCAGGCGAGCGGCAAGCCCGACGACAACCGTCGCCCCGGTACCGCGTGTCCCTTTTGCAACACGGAGGGGCTCACCAACATCATCCAGCGCGACGGTGACTGCATCTGGCTCGAGAATAAGTTCAAGACCCTGCGCGCCACCCGTCAAACCGTGCTGATCGAGTCGGCCGATCACGATGCCGACCTGGTGACCTATAAGCCGGATGAACTCCACCATGTGATGAGGTTTGCTCTGGATTGCTGGCAGCAGATGATCGATTCGCAGCAGTATCGAAGCGTGCTCATGTACAAGAACAAGGGTCCGCTTTCGGGCGGCAGCCTCGTCCATCCACACATGCAGATTGTGGGCTTGGAACAGGAGGACGGCTATGCGGCGCTGACCTCAGCCAACTTTGAAGGCATCGATGTTTGGCAGAGGGGAAGGGTTGCGGTCAACATCTCAACCGAACCGATTATGGGGTTCTTTGAGGTCAATGTTTCAGCCCCGCAGGGAATCGCCGCCAGCGATGGCGCGCGAGACCAAGCCGAGACGGACCTCTTCGCCGATGCGATTCAGGTAGCTCTGCGCTATATCCTGAACGAGCACCATGGTGGTCGCGCAGAGTCGTACAACTTGTTCTTCTACCACATGGACGGCCGGACCATTGCCAAGGCGCTTCCGCGCTGGGTGGTTTCACCCTACTTTGTCGGGTATCGGCTGGCTCAGGTCAATGCTGAGACCACGCTCGATGTCGATGCGGAGCGATTCCGCGCACATCTGGAGGCGCTCACATCGTAAAGTGAGCGCCCGCACACTGCGGACGGTTTAGCGCGCCATTGCATCGCGGCCGGCCTCGACCCGCTTGCGCTGGGCGGCGCGCTCCTCGCCGGTCAGACGCTCAAAGAAGTGCCCGATAAGCGAGGCGAGCACCTGCTGAAACAACGTTCCACACATGACGGGAAACACAACTTCGCCCGGAAAGTATTGCGTGGCGATGACGGCGCCCGAAGAGATATTGCGCATGCCGCAGGTAAAGCACATGGTGGTCGTTTCGCTATATGGCAGATGCAGCGCGCGGGCGACCAGAATGCCGACGACAAAGCCGCTGATGGCGAAGACCAAAATAAAGAGGGCGACTTCCAAGCGCACCGCGTTCATGTGCAGCACGTACTCGCTCATGGCGGTGGAGTTGGAGGCGATAACGCCCATCATCATGAACTTGCAGGCGGGCGAGAGCGCGGGGGAGAGTTTTTCGTGCCCCCATCCGCGCGTGAGCTCGTTGATCACGATGCCGAGCACGGCGGGGATGGCGATCATAAAGGCCATGTTCTGCATCATGCTCGGCACGTCGATCGAGACGGTGGCGCCCAGCAGGAGCTTGAGCGTAAGCGGAATCGTCACAGGGGAGATGACCGAGGACGTCAGGATGATGGTGAGCGCGAGCGGGCCGTTGCCGCCGAACATGCTGATCCACATAAAAGCGGTGACTGCCACGGGCACACTGTATTCGAGCACGATGCCGCAGACAAGGTTGGGGTTGGAACCAAAGAACAACGATCCCATGGCGTAGGCCGCGATGGGAATAAGCGCCGCCGAGACCAACAACGCCAGAATCAGGTGCAGCGGACGGTGGAACACCTCGGCTACCTGGTGAAAGGTGTTGCTGAGCGCACCTTGGAACGTCATAAAGGCAAACAAGGTGGGAACGATGGGCTTGAGAACGCCGATCTGTTGAGGAAAGAGCACGCCGAGCGCCACACAAATCGGAACGATGATTTGCATGTGCCCCGCGAGAAACTTGCCCAGTCCAACCCATTGCTTCATATGCTCTTGTGACTCCCTTTGCTCGTGAATCCGTTTTGACTGGATATGCTAGACGCTCACATGTGTCCGTGCGTCAGAAACGCTCGATTATTTCGAGGCTATTACCGGCATCGTTTACCGAAACCGCGGCATGCTGCGGCGATTTGCGTCCGCGCCGCACGGTATAATAAATCCGTTCAACAGATCTGCCTGCCGAAGCGGGCATACACAGAGGACTCATCGCTATGAACCGTGAGAGGTATCGCGGCGACCTGCCCCTATCGGGGGTGGGTGCCTATGTCATCGCTTAAGACGACGCATCGCTGGGCGGTCGCTCAGCAAAACCCCGAGCTCGAAAAGGAGCTTTCGGCTGGTCTGGGCATTCCCGGGCTGGTGGCGCGCATTATGGTCGCGCACGGCATTGGCTCAATCAAAGAGGGCCAATTGTTTTTGACGCCTTCGCTCGATCGCGACTGGGCCGACCCACTCATTATCCCGGGCATGTCGGTCGTTGCCGACCGCGTCGAGCGTGCTATTCGCAACCACGAGCACATTGCAGTCTTTGGCGATTTTGACGTTGACGGTATTACGTCGACCTGCCTGTTGACCGAGGCGCTGCGCACGTTTGGCGCCGATGTCACGCCGTTTATTCCGCATCGCTTTGATGAGGGCTACGGTCTTTCGCGCGCGGCGCTCGACCGCGTTAACGAGCTCGCTCGCCCCCAGCTGATCGTGACCGTCGATAACGGCATTGCCGCCAAGGAAGAGGTTTCCTATCTGAAGAGCCTGGGGATCGATTTGGTGGTCACGGACCATCACGAGCCCTCCGATCAGGTGCCGCAGGGCGTACCCCTGACCGACCCTAAGCTCGATGACGATGGTCCTTCGCGTGAGCTTGCCGGTGCCGGCGTGGCACTCAAGTTGGTGCAAGTCCTGGGCGAACGTCTGGGCAAGCCGTCGTATTGGCGTTCGCTAATCGAGGTCGCGGCGCTGGGCACCGTGTCCGACATGATGCCGCTCACGCCCGAGAATCGCGCGCTGGTTGCCGAGGGCATCCAGCAGATGCGCGTAACCGCTCGCCCGGGCTATATCGCGCTTGCCGCGCTCGCCAAGGCGGACCTTTCGAGCATTACGGCGGATGGCCTGTCATTCTCGCTCATTCCCCGCTTAAACGCTGCCGGTCGCATGGCTGATCCCAAGCTGGCGCTCGACCTGCTGCTTGCCCGCGATCCCATCGAAGCAAGCACACTGGCGGCTGAGCTCGAGGAAATCAACCGCCAGCGCCGTGAGATCGAGGCGGAGCTCACGCGCGATGCCATGGCAAAGGTCGAGGAGACCTATGACGGCGGACGCGCGATCGTCGTGGGCGGCGAAGGCTGGCACGAGGGCGTCAAGGGCATCGTGGCGAGCCGTCTGACCAACCGCTACCACGTGCCGGCGCTGCTGTTCTCGATCGAGGACGGTATCGCGCGCGGCTCTGGTCGCTCGGTGGGCAAAGTTAACCTGTTTGACGCCATCGAACGCTGTTCCGACCTGATGATTCGTCGCGGCGGACATGCCGGTGCGGTGGGTGTGACCATCGAGGCATCCAAGCTCGATGAGTTCCGCCGTCGCCTTTCCGTCGTGTTGTCCGAGCTTCCCGCCGAGGACTTTGAGGACACCGACGAGGTTGCCGCCACGGTCGACCTTTCCGAATTGAATATCGAGACCATCGAGCAGATTTCCCGCCTTGAGCCGTTTGGCCAGGGTAATAAGGTGCCGCTGCTGGCTGCCGAGGGCGTGACGATGTGTGATCGCGCCGTGGTGGGTAAGACCGGCGAGCACATGCGCTTTGTGGCGACCGATGGCGCCGCGAGTGTGCCGGCTATTATGTTCCGCGTGCCGCAAATCGATAAGCTCATCAACTGCGATAGCGCTGTCGACTTGGTGTTCGAGGCCGTTGCCGAGCATTGGCAGGGTCGTGTGAAGCCCAAGCTCATGGTCAAGGATGTTCTGGTCCGCGATACCACGCTGCCCTGCGTCGACGATCCGGCATGCGAGCTTCGTCGTGGCGTGCAGCCGGCGGATTCCGGCCTGCGCTTGGAGTCGCGCAAGCGCGAGACGCTCGCCCAGCTTTCCTATACCGAGCTGACGCGCTCGCTTATCCATAGCTTTATCGGCTCGAACCAGCCACATCGCGCGCAGGTCGAGGCGCTCGATGCCCTGGCCGATCACCAAAGTGTTCTGGCCGTTATGGGAACGGGGCGCGGCAAGTCGCTCATCTTCCATGTGCATGCCGCGCGTGAGGCGGTGCTTCGCGGACGTTCGAGCATCTTTGTCTATCCGCTGCGTGCGCTCGTTGCCGACCAGGCCTATCACCTCTCGTCGACGATGGCAGCGCTCGGTATTGGTGTTGGCGTGCTGACCGGCGAGACCGTGGAGGCCGCACGCGATGATGTGTTCGCCGGCCTAGCTTCGGGCCGCACCGGTATCGTGCTCACGACGCCCGAGTTCCTATCTATCCACCGTGACCGCTTCGCACGTTCGGGCCGCATCGGCTTTGTCGTTATCGACGAGGCGCACCACGCCGGCCTTGCCAAGGGCGGCGACCGCAGCGCCTATCTCGACATGCCCGATATCCTCAAAGCCCTGGGCGACCCGGTCGTTATGGCTGCGACGGCCACCGCGACGGCTCCGGTCGTGGCCGAGCTTGCCCGCATGCTGCCGATCACTCGCACGGTGGTCGACGAGACGGTGCGCGAGAACCTGCGGCTCGAGGACGACCGTGATCTTGCAAGTCGCGAGAACCGTTTGGTGTCGATTGTGGCGACGGGGGAAAAGACCGTCATCTACGTCAATTCGCGCGACCAGTCCGTGGCGCTCGCCAAGACGTTGCGCAAGCGTGTGCCCGATTGCGCAACCCATATCGCGTTCTATAACGCGGGGCTTGCGCGTTCCGATCGCCGTCGCGTGGAGGAAGCATTCCGAGACGGAAGCCTCAGCTGCATCGTCTCGACATCTGCCTTTGGCGAGGGCGTCAACCTTCCCGATATTCGCCATGTCGTGCTCTATCACATGCCGTTTGGCGGCATTGAGTTTAACCAGATGAGCGGCCGTGCCGGTCGCGATGGCCAGCCCGCCGTGATCCATCTGCTCTATTCGTCGCGCGACGCCCGCATTAACGAGCGCCTACTCGACTGCTATGCGCCCGAGCGCGACGAGCTCGTCACGCTCTATCGCGCGCTGCAGACCATGTGGCGCTCCAACCGCGGCAAAACCGGGGACGATTCCTTTAGCGCGAGCGATATCGACATCGCACAGATGTGCCTTGCCATCGATGCTCGCACGCCGGTCGACGAGCGTTCGGTGGAAAGCGGCCTGGGAATCTTCGAAGAGCTTGGTTTTTGTCGAGTTTCGGGGTTTGACGACACCCGTCGCATCGCGATGGCCGAAAACCCCGGCCGCGTGCAATTGAGTAGGTCAATTCGCTATTTGGAGGGCTTGCGCTCGCGCATGGAGTTTTCGGCTTTCCGGAGCTGGGCGCTCGATTCGTGCGCTTCTGATATGCTAGCCAAAGTTAACCGCCCGATCGTACCGCGGGCCTAGGGGAAGGGGACCTCGATGGATGCCGCAGCCCGTACCGCCCATGATTCCACCCTCCAGCCGTTTTCGGAGATGGAGCACTATAAGCATGCCGATGAGCTGCCGCCCGAGATTGTGGCTGACAGCTACGACAAGCTGGAGCGCCTGTGCCTCAAATATATGAATGAGGACGACTTCTCCAAGGTGGAGCAGGCCTACTGCTTTGCCGCCGAGAAGCACTGCAACCAAAAGCGCCGCTCGGGCGAGATGTACATTAACCATCCCGTCGAGGTTGCCATCATTTTGGCCGATCTCAAGATGGACTGCGATGTGGTGTGCGCCGCGCTGCTGCACGATACCGTTGAGGATACAGAGACCTCGCTTGCCGATGTTTCCGGCCTGTTTGGCGATACGGTGGCCGAGCTCGTCGATGGCGTGACCAAGCTCACCAACATCGAAGTCGACAGCATGGACGAGAAGCAGGCCCTCACGCTGCGCAAGATGTTCCTCGCCATGTCCAAGGACATCCGCGTCATCATCGTTAAACTTGCCGACCGTCTGCACAACATGCGAACGCTGGCAGCCCTGCGCGAGGATCGTCGCCTGTTTAAGGCTCGCGAGACCATGGACGTGTATGCGCCCCTGGCCGACCGTCTGGGCATGAGCTCCATTAAATGGGAGCTCGAGGACCTGTCCTTCTTCTACCTTGAACCCGACGCCTACCAGCGCATCGCGCGCATGGTGGCGGAGTCGCGCGAGGTCCGTGAGCGCTATCTGGCCGAGACCATCAAGACACTCACCGACGAACTCAACCGCATTGGCCTGGAGGACTTCCAGATTAACGGCCGTTCCAAGCACTATTGGTCCATCTACCAAAAGATGAAGCGCAAGGGCAAGGAATTCTCCGAGATCTACGACCTGGTGGCACTGCGTGTCATCACGCATTCGGTGCGCGATTGCTACTCCACGCTCGGCGCGGTGCATACGCTGTGGCACCCCATGCCCGGTCGCTTTAAAGACTATATCGCCATGCCCAAGGTCAATAACTACCAGTCGCTCCACACGACGGTCATCGGCCCCACGGCCCGTCCGCTCGAGATTCAGATTCGAACCTACGAGATGCATGAGCAGGCCGAGTACGGCATTGCCGCCCACTGGCTATACAAGAAGTCGGGCGGATCGTCTGCTTCCAAGACCAATGACGCTCAACGTTTGGACGACCAGATCAACTGGCTCAAGCATTCACTCGATTGGGCTGCGTCTGATGAGATCACCGACGCCAAGGAATACCTGCATTCGCTGAAGGTCGACCTCTTCGATCAGGAGATCTTCGTCTTTACGCCCAAGGGCGAGGTCATGGCGCTTCGTGCCGGCTCCACGCCGCTCGACTTTGCCTATGCCGTTCACACCGAGGTGGGAAACCATTGCGTCGGCGCCAAAATCAACGGTGCGGTGGCTCCGCTCACGCACGAGATTAAGACGGGTGACCGTGTCGAAATCCTGACTAACAAGAGTTCCAAGCCGTCGCGTGATTGGCTCAAGATCGTTAAGACGCCTTCCGCCAAGTCAAAGATCCGCCGCTATTTTGCCGCTGCGACCAAGGATGACGACGCTGCTGCCGGCCGCGATATGCTGGCCAAGGACCTGCGGAAGCGTGGCTATGGCATTTCTACGCCGCGTTCGACGCGTGCGCTCAACGCCGTAGCGGAGCAGTTTAACTTCAAGCAGCTCGAGGACCTGTTTGCCGCCGTCGGCGCCGGCAAGGTTGCCCCGCGCGCTGTGGGCAATAAGGTCGAGCAAATCTTGGACCCCAAGCCCGAGGAACAGCTCACCAAGGCCGAGGCTATCGCCGAGGTCGTGAAACAGCCTGCTCGCGGCTCCAACCGCAAGCCGCAAAAGCGCGGCAAGAGCGC
>DBFBEA010000146.1:0-13022 GCA_048248475.1 Collinsella sp.
GCCGATGACGTGACGGACGCGGACACGACCGTCGGCTTCTTTACCGGCTACACCGACACCGCCGTCATTGCCGGCAAGACAGGTAACCGCAATTGCATGAGCTACGGTCCCGGGTCGCTCGCGCTCGCGCACAAGCCCAACGAATATGTGCCCCACGCCGATATCGTTCGTTGTCAGCAGGTGCTAATCGCGCTCGCCGATAACGTGCTCTGGGACGCGAGCGGCCAAGTTGGGGCATAATAAGCCGCGAACAAACCGACTCGTGCGTTAGGACCGCCCATGAAAGCACTTCCGTTTCCCTGCATCCGCCCAGCTCAGGACCGCGTGCTCGAGGCGCTGCCTGCAATGGGCAGCATCCTGAGCGGCAACGATGCTCTGGGCGGAGCCATTGCCGATGGTCTGATGCTCAAGGACCCGGGTGCGGCGTATTACGTGTACGAATGCTCGGGCGAGCCGGGACGCGTGACGGGTGTCGTGGCGATTTGCCCGACGAGTGTACTTGCGGGCGGCAAGGGCGATGCCAGCGCCGACGTGGCCGCCGCCGCGCGCGCGATCGCCGAGCTCAAGGTGCAGCCGCGCCCCGTATCGCTCGTCTACGAGGCCTCGCCCGTCATGGATATCATCCTGGGCGCCGCCAAAGAGGGCGCGTCTCTCTACGCCGTCACCGACCCCGCGGGCATTACGCACCGCGCGTGGGAGGTCAAGCGCGAGGACGCCGTCGGGGCCATCCGCGCTATGCTCGACCAAGCACCGGAGCCGGCACTGGCCGACAACCCCGCCTACGCCGCCGCTCTGACCGGGGCGTCGCAGCTGCTGGCCGATGAGGCCCGTGCCGCCGGAACGTACACCGGCAAGGAGCCGTTCAACTTTACCGTTGCCGTGCTCTTCCCCGCCGCGCAGGTCAGCGGCGCCGCGCCGCAGGTTCCGACAGGTCTGCTCACGCACCAGGTCGCGCGGTTCTAGCAAGACCAGACCGCCCAGCACAAAAATCGGCAGCTCAACAAACAGGGGGCGGAGATGCAGCAGGTACATGCATCTCCGCCCCTTTCGCGTCGAGAAGTTATGCCGGCGACCCGTGCCGCCGCGCTCGCGTTATCCGCGCTGCGGACCCGCAGTAGCCACAAGCGGTTCAAGCCCCAGCTCGCGCGCGTAGTCTTCCTGCGTAAAAATCTCAACCAGTTCAAACGTATCCGTCGCATCATCAAACGCAAAGTGCAGCACCGAGCAGTTGCCCGGCACGCGATCGCGCTCGTCGGCCGCCGAACCCTTCACGTGATCCATAAACTCCTTGATAGCCGAGCCATGGCTTACCGCGAGCACGCACGTATGGTCCGGACGCTGCATGAGTTCGGTCAGCGTCGCCACCATGCGCTCGCGCACCTGGATCTGGCCCTCGCCGCCAAATTGACGATAGAAATCGCGCCACGGGCGCTCGGGCATAAGCATCACGCGCTCGGCCTCAAAGTCGCCAAAGAACCACTCACGCAGGCCGTCCAGGCGCTCGTACGCCAAGCCCGGCCACAAGTTGGCGATAGTCTGCTCGGTGCGATGAAGCGTGGAGGTGTAAGCATGATCGGGCTCAATGCCGCGCGCACGTAAAAACATGCCGGCGCGCGCCGCCTGGTCGCAACCCAGCTGCGTAAGCGGCGAGTCACTCCACCCCTGAATGATACGCTTAAGGTTGAATATCGTCTGTCCATGACGGACCAGATACAGATCTTTATTCATAGGGGTCCTTTCGTTCGTTACCAACCCAAGAGCGAAAACGCCCCGTCGCAATAGCCAAAATGAAGCACGGCACCGTTGTCGGGCAGCTCTCCCCCGCCAGTCACATACTCAAGAAACTCCTGGCAGGCTGAGCCGTGGGAAACCGCCAGCACGCAGTCGTGCTGCGGCCTGGCCATGATGCGGGACAGCACCGCGACCATACGTGTGCGAAGCTCACTTTCCGACTCGCCACCAAAGGCAACCGGATAATCACCCCAGGGCTGCGGCGGCATCTCGCGATTTGATGTGCCCTCCAGCGAGCCAAAATGCCACTCACGCAGGTCATCGACCAGCTCAATGGAACGGCCCTCGCCAACGATAAGCTCGGCCGTATGCCGCGCCCGGCCCAACGGCGAGGAATACACATGATCAAAGGCCACGCCACGCGCCGCAAACGCCGTACGCGCCGTCAGCGCCTGCTCGCGCCCGCGCGCCGTAAGCGGCGAATCGTGCCAACCCTGCAAAATGCTCTGCACATTGAGCTCAGTCTGCCCATGCCGCACCAAATACAGATCTGCCACACACCCTCCCCTCGTACCACCACAAAGGGGACAGGAGCCTTTGTGGTGATTTTGCCGCCGGATTGCACCGCAACGACGCACAACTACAGCAGCACGTCGGCAAGCGGACGCTTGGGTACGTGGTGCACCCGCGCCTCGTCGCGCCAATAATTGATGGAGCCGTCGGGGTTGGAATCGATCGCATCGATCACCTGTGTCTCGGCCGAAACGCCAAACGCCATGATCAGCTTGAGCTCATACTTGTCGTTATCGAGCCCCATGGCATCGATCGCGTGGGGCGTAAAGGCCTTGAACATGCAGGCTGCCACCTCGGGCGTGGCGCTGCGGGCGGCGAGCATCATCGTCTGCGCGGCAATGCCCGTGTCGACCTCAGTAATGGGAGCGGCGGGCTTGCCCGGAACGGCGCGCTCAGCAAGAATCGCGATGTAGCCGGTCGGGCGCTCACCCTCATCGGGACCCGGCCAGTCCTTAAGCGCGCCGGCCCATGCAAGCTCGTCAAACACGCGAGCGCAGTCCTCTGCACCGCTTACCACATGAAAACGCAGACGCTGAGCATTGGCGCCGCAGGGAGCCAGGTGCGCCAGTTCCGCCAGCTCGAGCAAAAACTCGCGCGGCACGCGCATGGACTCGTCAAAGCGACGGCACGTGCGGGCGCAGCGAACCAACGAATCAAACGCGTCCAAGCCGAGCTTTTCGCAACCCTGCTTTGCCATCGACTCAGCGCTTACCGGCGCTGCGGGAACTGCTTCGTTCATAGGGACCCCCAATTTCGGGCAATTGTTCTTAGGAAAATCTAACCTAAAACGTAGGCAATAACGAACAGGGCTGCAATGTTCTACACCTGTTGAATAGAAAATCGCGACGTGGGGAACAACGGAAACAATTCGGGGCCTTTGGGTTACGTTTCGCCCTCCCCGACCCATACGCCAGCGCCTTTAGGCGATACTGGTTGTAACGATCAAGGCTTACGCCGCACGGAAAGGAGACATTATGGGCATCTTTAAGAACGATGACCAAAAATCGAGCCAGTTTGGATTTGACGAGAAAAGCATGGCAGGCAAGGCCGTCAAGGCCGTGCGCTGGATTTACGCCATCACGGGCGTCTTGGCGCTCGTCGCCGGCATCGCACTGCTGTTTGCGCCCGCCAAGTCCCTCGTCTTCCTAACGACCGTCTTGGGCTTCTACTTTGTGATCACGGCCGCGATCAGGCTGTTTACCGCTGTTTTCGAGCCACTGCTGCCCACCGGCTGGCGCGTGACGAGCATCATCTCCAACCTACTCATTATCTTGGGCGGCGTCATAATCCTGCGCAACCAGGCCTTCTCGACCGCGACGCTCACCACGATGGTGGTTATCGTGGCCGGCTTTGGCTGGATCGTCGAAGGTGTCATGTCCATTCTGGAGTCCGAGCTTTCATCCAACCGTGCCCTCGCCATCCTGAGCGGCGCGCTCTCCATCATCGCCGGCATGTTCGTGTTTATCTATCCGCTGTGGTCGGCCAAGATGCTCGTCATCTTTAGCGGCGCCGCACTGCTGGTGTTTGGCGTAACGCTGATTGTTCGCGCTATTCAATTTGGCAAACTGGTGCACTAGATGCCGCGAACGCTCTTTATTGATGCAGACGCCTGCCCGGTCACGCGCGAGTCGATTGACTGCGCGCGGCGGGCGGGCGTCGCCGTCGTTATCGCCGGCAACAGCACACAGAACCTGGAACGCCACATTCGCCGCGACGATCCGCGCGACGTCGAGCATGCGCGACGCGGATTTTGGGTCACGACGCTCGATGTGAGCGTGGGCGCCGACAGCGCCGACTTTGCCATTGTCGAACGCCTGCAGGCGGGCGACGTAGTCGTGACGCAGGACATTGGCTTGGCGAGCATGGTGCTCGGGCGCGATGCCGCCGCCATCGGCGTGCGCGGGCGCGTCTACGATAAGGCGACCATCGACATGCAACTGTTTATTCGCCACGAGGAAAAGAAGGTGCGCCGCGCCGGCGGTCGCACTCGCGGTCCGGCGGCATTTACCAGCGAAGACCGGGCCCGCTTTAAGCGCAACCTCACCGAGCTGCTGCGCTAACCAAGGTAGATTTTCGGGACATGCCCGGAAATCTACCTTTTTGTTTTGAGCGGTGTGAGCGCTCGGAATCCATGGCTCAACAAAAAACGGGCTTCAAAATGCCATGCGTCGCCGCATTGCGCAGGCGCCGAGCATGGCTATTTGAAGCCCATTTTTTAGGCCTACTTAGAGGCCGAAGGCGGATAGGATAAGGCCCCAGCCGGCGCCGATGACGTACATCATGACCAGGAACACGGCGTTTTCACGAGCGCTGCGGTTGGTGCGGAACAGGACAAGATAGCCCACGCCGGCGGAAATGAGCGTGCCGGCGAGCATCGGCGCCAGCTGTAGCGCGCCCTCCAGGTACAGCTGCGTAATGACCACGCTGGCCGAGCAGTTGGGGATCAGGCCGACGAGTGCCGAGCCCAAGACGGCGAGCGTCTCGTTGCCACGCAGGAACTGCTCGATCGCGGACTCTCCGAAGGTCTCGAGCACGGCAACTAGAATCAGCGTCACCAGGAAAATAAAAACCGAAACCTGCACGGTGTGCGAGATCGCGCTGCGGATAATCGACAGGACGGGCGCACCTTCGTGGGAGTGACCGTGGTCGTGCCCATGGCCGTGGTGGTGCTCATGCTCGCCCGTGTGACCGTGATCATGGCTGTGTCCGTGGTCGCGCTCGTGTTCATCTTCATCATCATCGCAACCGCAATGGTCGCGCTCGCACAACTCGTGGATGTGGTCGGCGCTCACGCCCGCCTCGGCCACTTCATCAATGATGTCGCCCCCGGTATGGTCGTCGTGCGCGCAGTTCACATGAGCCGGATTGGCAGCGGTCCCCAGCACGGTACGGCGAATCGCCGCATGCGCGCGGGCATTACGACGAAGGCCGCGGATAGCCGCGTCCACGATAAAGCCCGTGACCAGCGCGATCAGTGCCTTCGAAGCCAAAAGCATCGCCATGGTCTGCACGGGCACCTGCTCGGCGAGCAACAGCGGCAGCATCTCATCGGAGGTCGAGAGGAACACGGCGACCAGCGTGCCCAGCGTCACGACACGGCCGGCGTACAGCGTTGCTGCCATGGCCGAAAATCCGCACTGCGGCACAATGCCCAGCAGCGAGCCAGCCACGGGACCCGCAGCGCCGGCGCGCTTGATAGCGCCGTTGACGCGGTCGCCCGCAACGTGCTCAAGTGTCTCGAGAGCAAGATACGTCACCAACAAAAACGGCGCCAGCGAGAGCGTGTCCTTGCCGGCGTCGAGCAGAATATCAATCAGCAAATCCATGACGGATGGAACCTTTCATGTCTTTCGGCAGCATTGTAAAAGTCCTAGCGGTCAACTAGGGTATTGTAGTTGTCCTAGGCGCGATGCCAATAGTTGCCCATGGTAAACTATCATCTCGCCACATCTCAATGAACCCGAGCCGCGCGGTGTGGCCCGTCCAAGGAGCAGTTATATGAACGTTTCACAAGCACTCGAATACGAGCGTCAGCCGTTTATCCCCATGTTTATCTATGGCGATCACGGCGCCATGGAGTCCGAGCGCCAGAAGGGCGAGGAGGCCCTTAAGGTGCTCGAAACCGAGTACTTTACCGCCGAGGGCGACCCCAGCTTCGACTTTGCCACCGTGCGCGACCTGGCTGACCGCAACCGCGACCTGTGCGACCAGATTGGCGAGGCGCGCCTGCGCAACGTGACGCCCGCGACGCTTTCGCGCGGCCTGTCCGATGCCGACACCTGCGCCGCCATCGGTAAGATCCAAAAGCGCACCGCCACGTCGGTCATGCGCGAGATCCGCGGCGACCGCGACGCGCTCGGCGTGGCCTACGCCCGCAAGCCCATCCAGGGCACCGTGCTCGGTATCGACATCGAGACCACCGGCCGTGCACCCGAGCGCGGTTATATCATCAATGTGGGTTGGGAAATCATGGAGCTCACCAGCGACGCCGTCCCGCACGACGCCGAGGCACACTACTGCGGCCTGCCCGATATCTACCGCGGCGAGGATGTGCCGTTGTCGAATATCCACCACATCACCTGGGACGACATCGACGGCAAAAAGCCGTTCCGCGAGAACAAGGAACTGCAGAAGCAGCTGCTCAAGCTTATGAAGAAGTACCCGTACATGGCGCACAACGCCGCCTTTGAGGACAGTTGGTTCAAGATCCACCTGGACGGTTACGCCGAGGCACGCCGCGCCGGCAAGATCATCGTCATCGACTCGCGCCAGATCTGCCGCAGCCTGGATGCCGACGTCCGCTCGCTCCCCCGCGAATCCGCTCCCGCCGCGCTCGAGAACTGGGCGCGCCGCCGTGGAACCCTCGCCGCCGACGCCAACGAGCAGCATCTGGGCCTCGACGACACCGACCTCATGCTCCGCACGGTTCAGGCCGAGTTCAACCTCAAGAACCTGTTTGCCAAGTAGAAACGTCTACGACAAACTCCGGCGTAGATCACGAGTGGCCTCGCAGCGGGAAACCCCGCAGCGGGACCGCCCTACGTTCCACAGATAGATCTGCCATCACAAATTCTGAACCCTCATTTTGAACGATTTCGACCAATTCCCGACACGTAATTCGTTGTCGGATGGTGATGCATCACTATCAAATGTGCGGCAATTGAGTAGTTATATGCTATAGGTAAGCTGCGAAAACTTTTATTTAGGGCATACCAACTCATAATTGCGTCAAGCTTTTGGACAGCATTTGGTTAGACCTCTAAAACGACTTTTTCACTCAGCGCCATCAACACGGCATTAGCTGACACGATATATACCATGAGTATCGTATTGTCACATACCACTGCAAAAGCGGTCTACCAGGCCGCGCATTCGGTGTCTGCGAAAGGCATCGAGTCCTGTAACCCTGCCGCGATTTACGGATCATGTCCCACCGGAACGCTCCTTGACGCAGCCGCAGAATGGCTCACCAAACATGATGTTTCCCTCGACGCAAATGATTCCCTCGAGGTGATGGTGTTTGATCGCAGGAATGCGCGCTATGCAATGAACTGTCAATGCCACGTATCTTCAAAACGATTCTCGAACTCACGCTTTATAGAGCTCAAAGATGGCATCTTCATTGTTGGCGTTGAGCTTTGCGCACTTCAGGCCGCCACCTATCTTTCTTTTCGCGAACTAGTGGAGTACTACTTTGAACTGTGCGGCGCTTATTCCCTTGGAACCGACTCTTCCACCTCCTATACCGAGCGTTTCGCGCTCACCTCGACCGAGAGGTTAAAGCAGTTCTTTAATTCCATTACCAGATGCGACGGTTTGGCCCTTGCCCGAAAGGCGATCCAATGTGTACGCGACGGATGCCGGTCTCCCATGGAAACGGCATTTGTCATGATGCTAACGCTGCCCAAAAGCGAAGGAGGGCTTGGTATTAAGGGAATTGAGACCGATTACGAGGTGCAGGTCACCGCCGCCGCAAAGAATCTCACGAGACGCAAAAAGTTCTTTATGGATGCGTATCTAAAGAAATCTCGCACAGACATTGAATACAACGGTTTCTATCATGACGCGGAAGAAGACCGCGCCATCGATGAGGAACGCAAGAATGCGCTTGCGTCCATGGGATACGGAATCATCACCGTCAGCCGTTATTCCTTTATGCATGCCAGCTCTTTCGTTAGGGTCATGGAAGCAATCCAGCGGAAAGAGGGCGTACGCCCCTCGCGTCTACCAAAAGACTTTCAAATCATGCAAGAGGACCTGAGACAGTTTGTGCTCAGAAGGTTTATAGAAGAGAAAAGGCGAATTCAGAAGCAGCTTCGCCAGGATTCCGAAGAGCGCCAACGAATCGACCTCGAAAAAGCAACACTCGAAGGCATCACGCTGGATGACCCGACAATTAATGAAGTTACAGCAATCGATGACATGCAGACAGTCGAATCCGACAGCCCATCATTTGCCCAAACAAGCAGCCTCGCGCCCGAGGGCAGGATCTTCGGGGCCGGAAGCTAGACCGGCTAACAAGGTGGGTACCCTAGCGATGTGCAAAATTGCGAGTATTCAGCAGGGTCGGCCCTCCAGCACCCACAAGTTAATCCAAATGAGAAACAAAGACGCTATCGAACGGGAACGTTAGGCAACACTTGAGGAAGATCTTATCTGTTTACCGCCCTTGGATAACTCTTGAGCGGCTTTATTTGGCCCGAAATAGATAAACAGACCCCCTATAGTTGCAGAATACTCCAATTTTTGCACGGCGCGGGGGCACCCACCTCGGCATCGACTATCAAAACCGCTCAATCCGGAATCTCGTCCACTATTCCCCATCATTTTGTGCGATGAATTACTTAAACGTTATTGACATATGAACATACGCTCATATAATCGGAAGTAAGTTATTTGAGCGTATGTTCATATGAAAGGATATTGCAATGAGCATCCGCGTTGATGAAACGAAACCCGACACCGAGGCCACCGAGCCAGTGATCCCCACCACCTGCTCGCCCGAGGACCTTCCCGACGAGGAGCTTCTCTACGACCTCGCCGACCTGTTCAAGGTCTTCAGCGACACCACGCGTATCAAGATCCTTTACGCCCTCATGGGCCGCGAGCTCTGCGTGGCAGACATCGCCGAAGCGACCGAAACCTCGCAGTCCGCGGTGTCGCACCAGCTGCGCACACTCAAGCAGTCGCACCTGGTTAAATTCCGGCGCGACGGGCGCAATATCCTCTACTCGCTCGCCGACGACCACGTCTACACCATGCTCAACCAGGGCATGAGCCATATCTGCGAATAGCAACCAACCACGGTACCAGCGCGGCCTGCACCCAAGCCGCAAAAACGGGAAAGGAACCCACCATGAAAAAGCAGTACAAGCTCGATGAGATCGATTGCGCCAACTGTGCGCGCGAGCTTCAGGACGAGCTGGCCAAGCTCGAGGGCGTCAAATCCGTGTCCGTCAACTTTATGACCCAGAAGCTGACGCTCGAGGCCGATGATGCTGAGTTCGACGAGGTGCTCAACCGCGTTGTTGAGTTTACGGCCGACGCCGAGCCGGACTGCGAGATCATTCTCTAGCCAAGGTTTACGCCAACCCGCAAGACCGCGCTTGCCGCGGCCTTTGCTCGCGAAATTATATGAGCGAGTGTTCATACATTCAAATGGGAGGATACGAGTCATGGCCACCGCCGACCCCAAAAAGAAAAAGAAGAAGCGCAAGAAAAAAGAATCACTCGAGCATAAGCGCAACCGCATCCTGGTAGCACTGGGCATTTTTGCGGTGGTGTATGCCCTCGACGAACTCGGTGCCCTTACCGCCGCATTCGGTACCCCGGGTGACATCTACGCCAGCTTCGTGCTGTTCCTGGTGCCGTTCCTAATTGCCGGCTACGACGTGCTCCAGAAGGCGTTCAACAACATCCGCCGCGGCAAGGCCTTCGACGAGAGCTTCCTCATGGCCGTCGCGACCATCGGCGCGTTTGCCATGGTGCTCTTCCCCGATACCGACCCGCACATGGCCGAAGGCGCCGCCGTCATGCTGTTCTACCAGGTTGGCGAGCTGTTTCAGGCGTACGCCGTGGGCAAGAGCCGCAAGTCGATCAGTGCCATGATGGACATCGCGCCCGACTACGCTAACGTCGAGCAGCCCGACGGCACACTCGAGCAGGTCTTCCCCGATGACATCGCGGTCGGCACCGTGATCGTGGTCAAGCCCGGCGAGCGCGTGCCTATCGACGGCGTCATCGTCGAGGGCGAAACCCAGCTCGACACCGCCGCCCTTACCGGTGAGTCGGTCCCCCGCCCGGCCAAAACCGGAGACGATATCATCAGCGGCTGCATCAACATGACGGGGCTCATCCACGTGCGCACCACCAAGCCCTTTGGCGAGTCCACCGTCGCACGCGTCCTGGAGCTCGTGGAAAATGCCAGCGAAAAGAAGGCGCGCACTGAGAACTTTATCACGCGCTTCGCCCGCGTCTACACGCCCGCCGTCACCGGCGCTGCCGCGGTGCTCGCGCTTGGCGGCGGCTTGGTCACCGGCGCCTGGTCCGACTGGATCCTGCGCGGCCTGACCTTCCTGGTCGTCAGCTGCCCGTGCGCGCTCGTGATCAGCGTGCCGCTCAGCTTCTTTGGCGGCATCGGCGGCGCATCCAAACTAGGCGTTCTCATCAAGGGTTCTAACTACCTCGAAACGCTCGCCGACGTGGACACCGTCGTCTTCGACAAGACCGGCACGCTCACCAACGGCACGTTTTCGGTCGTGGCGGTGCACCCCGAGGCAGGCTATACCGAGCAATCGCTGCTTGAAGTCGCAGCCCTTGCTGAGTCGTTCTCCGATCACCCCATCGCGCAGTCCGTACGTGTCGCCTACCAGGGCGAGGTCGACCCCAAGCGCGTAAGCGACTCCACCAACGACGCGGGCCATGGCGTGACGGCAACCATCGACGGCAAGCACGTCGTCGTTGGCAACGCAAAGATGCTCGCCGCGGCCGGAGTCGAAGCGCCCGATTGCGAGGTCGTCGGAACGATTCTGCATGTGCTCGTTGACGGCGTGTACGCCGGCCACATCGTGATTGCAGACACCGTCAAGGCCGATGCTGAGCAAACGATTCGCGACCTGCACGCCGCCGGTGTCAAGCGCACCGTCATGCTCACGGGCGACCGCGAGGAGGTTGCGGCGTCTGTGGTCAAGCAACTCAGTCTCGACGAGTTCCACGCGCAGCTGCTGCCGGGCGATAAGGTCGAGCGCGTCGAGGCGCTGCTTGCAACCGAGAGTGGCAAGGGCAAGCTCGCCTTTGTGGGCGACGGCATCAACGATGCGCCCGTGCTTACGCGCGCCGATGTGGGCATTGCCATGGGCGCTATGGGTTCTGACGCTGCGATCGAGGCGGCGGACGTCGTGCTCATGGATGACAAGCCGTCCAACATCTCCCGCGCGATCCGCGTGGCGCGCAAGACCATGTCGATTGTTTGGCAGAACATCATCTTTGCGCTGGGCATTAAGTTGCTGATTCTGGTGCTTGCGGCACTGGGCATCGCCAACATGTGGCTTGCCGTGTTCGGCGACGTAGGCGTGGCGATCATCGCCATCCTGAACGCCATGCGCGCGATGGGTGTCAAGAACCTGTAGCGTTCGTGAACTGTCCGGCCGGGACCGGGCTTGGTTTTGAAAACGTCCTCACGCATGAGGCCCGCCTTTCCTGCTCTTGCGGAGCAACGGAAAGGCGGGCCTCGCGCTGTGGAATGTTTTCAAGACCAAGCCCGGTCCCGGCCTGCGGTAACATCGCAGGCGGTTCTTGAGCATCGCTTGCTGGCAGGGTTCCTTTGCTGAAATGGACTTGGCCGAAAGGACCGCTGGTCCCAGTCGCTGGTTCGCGCTTTGCGTGAACTCCGCGCTACTGTGGGACAGTTAGGCTTCTGTTGTTGGACCCGCTACATCTTCCCGGCCCAACATCGCCCGTAGCTTCTCGAAGCTTTCCTCGCTCAGGCAGTGCTCCATGTGGCAGCCCTCTTGCGAGGCAACCTCGGGCGTTACGCCTGCGTCCTCTAGCAACCCCACAAAAAAGCAATGGCGCTCCCACATTTGACGGGCAACCTCAATACCGCGTTCTGTCAGATGAACGTCGCGCTTGCCCATTTCGACATAGCCGTTGCTTTCCAGCGTCGCCATGGCCTTGGAAACGCTCGCCTTGGTTACGCCGAGGTACTCCGCAACGTCGATCGAGCGCACGATGCCCTGACGTTCCGACAGAACGTAGATCGATTCGAGATAGTCTTCTCCGGATTCACGTAGGGCCATGGGCCGCCTTTCGCGATGATTGCTAGTTAGCCTTTGGATACTTTCCACGACTAACTTTACCGCAGAAGTTGCCCATGTCTTACTACTTTGCCTAAAAGTTAGCCGTGTTTCACAAAACGTGCGGGACGAAAACAAAATGGGGACGCCCCGCAAGGAGTGTCCCCAGGTGCCAGGTGCCGGCCCGCAGTTACATCAATCCAAAGTGCTTCGCGGCGTTGTAGATGCCGTCGTCGTCCACGGCAGTCGTCACATAGGTCGCCGCAGCTTTCACCGTGTCCTGTGCGTTGCCCATGGCCACACTTGTGCCCACGGCCGAGAACATCGACAGGTCGTTTTCGCCGTCGCCAAAGGCGATCGCCTCGCTCGCGTCGATGCCCAGGCGCTCCAGCGTCGCCGCCACGCCCAGATCCTTGCCGCCGTTGGCGGGAATAATGTCGCAGAACAGGTCGCACCAACGCGTGGTGAGCGAATGCGACACCGCATCAGTCACGATATGCTCGTCGGCCGGATCAACAAAGGCGCAGAACTGGTAGACCGGTGCGTCAAAGGCGTGCTCAAACGGCTCCTCGTGGTAGACAATTCCCGCGTTGCTGCCAGCCGTCACCACGCGCTCGGACAGGCGGTTCACAAACGAGTTCTCGCCCTGCATGCACAGCGAGTCGTAGCGCCCCCGCGCCACCTGGTCCACAATCACCGCGACGTCGTCCGGATCGATCGGGCAGCTGCGGTAAACCCCCTCGGCATCAAAGCAGTGCTGGCCCGAAAGCGTAATGTACGCATCCCAGCCCAGGTCGAACAGCCAGTCCGGCATCTGGTAGGTCGGACGGCCCGTGGCGATCACGCACGCAATCCCCTGCTCGCGAAAGCTGTCGAGCACCTGCTGCGCCGACGCCGGAATCCGGTGGGTCTTAAAGCTCAGCA
>DBFBEA010000147.1:0-2984 GCA_048248475.1 Collinsella sp.
GGAGCGATGCCGGTGCGGATTGCCACCTTACTTGAGCACGATAAAGTGCGTCCTCGTGTACTATGATAAGTTCCCATATAACACTGCTCCTCGGATGCCTTGGTCCCAATCGGTGAAACCATGGTATCAGAGCGCGCAAAATAGGTTCGCAGAGGCTTTTTAGAAAGGTAACCTCCAGCCCATGATTAAGATTGCCAAGTTTGGCGGCTCGTCGGTCGCCGACGCCGAACACTTCAAGAAGATCAAGGCCATCGTCGATGCCGACCCGGCTCGCCGTTTTGTGGTGGTTTCCGCCTGCGGTCGCCGCTTTAAGGGCGACACCAAGGTGACTGACCTGCTCTACCTGGTTAATGCGCACGTTAAGTACCACGTGTCGTGTGAGGAGCTGCTCGAGGACATCGGCCAGCGCTACTTTGATATTGCCGACGAGCTGGAGCTCACCTATCCCATCCGCGAGGAGTTCGCGGCCTTTGCCGAGCGCGCCCGCTCGGGCGGCTACTCCACCGAGGAGCTTGTGAGCCGCGGCGAGTACTTCACCGCTCGCCTGATGGCCGAGTACCTGGGCCTGCCGTTCCTGGACGCCGCAACGGTTGTGGCATTCCATCACGACGGTACGCTCAGCATGAACCGCACCTCCGAGCTGGTGCAGGAGTACGGCCAGCAGGGCGGCTTTGTTATGCCCGGCTTCTACGGCGCGACGCGAGAGGGCCAGATCAAGCTGCTCGATCGTGGCGGCGGCGATATCTCGGGCTCGATCCTGGCTAAGTGCCTGGGCGCCGACCTGTACGAGAACTGGACCGACGTCTCGGGCTTCTATTCTGCCGATCCGCGTATTGTTCCCGAGGCTCAGCCCATTGCGCGTGTTACCTATGAGGAGCTGCGCGAGCTTTCGTACATGGGCGCAAGCGTTCTGCACGAGGAGGCCGTGTTCCCCGTGCGTGAGGCGGGCATTCCGCTGGTCATCAAGAACACCAATGCGCCGCAGGACCCCGGCACCATCATTAGCGAGACGGCTGATGAGGGCGAGGCGGAGCCCATCATTACCGGCGTGACCGGCAAGCGTGGTTTTGTCGCCATCAACGTCGCCCGCGACCGCACCAAGCCCCGTGTCGGCTTTATGCGCCGTGCGCTTTCGGTCTTCGAGCGTTATGACGTTTCCGTCGAGCACATGCCCACCGGTGTCGACCGCTTTGGCGCCGTGGTGCAGGAGCAGGATGTGCACGATTCGCTGTACTCACTCGTGGGCGACATCCAACAGGAGGTCGAGCCGCTCGAGATCGAGGTTGTCGAGGGCTTGGCGCTCATCGCGACCGTTGGCCGTAACCTGCGCGGTCGCGCGGGTATCTCGGGCCATTTGTTTGGCATGCTTGGCCAGGCCGGCGTGAGCGTGCGTATGATTTCGCAGAGCTGCGACGAGATCAACATCATTATCGGTGTTGAGGAGAAAGACTTCGACCTGGCGATTCAGACCATCTATCGTGCCTTCTCCGACGAGAACGGCATTGTGAAGGTCTCTGACCTGGAGGCTCCCGCGCCGGTCGATCCCGCTCTGGCTGCGCTCAAAAAGTAGCGACTGCTCGGTAGATTTTGGGGTCATGTCTCAAAAATCTACGGCGGGGCGTTTCATTTCGGTTTCGTTTCGACGGGGCGGGTTTCGTGTCCGCCCCGTTCTTGTATACACTGGCAACAATAATCGGCCTGCTCGGCGTGCGGGCAAAAGCCATAACCTTTAAAGGGGGAAGCATGAAACAGTACACGGTTGCTATTTTGGGCGCGACGGGAGCCGTGGGCACCCAGATGCTCGAGTGCCTCAACGAGCAGGAGTTCCCGGTCGGTAAGCTCAAGCTGCTGGCGAGCGCGCGCTCTGCGGGCAAGACCGTCGAGTTCCGCGGCGAGCAGATCGTGATCGAAGAGGCTTGTCCCGAGGCCTTTGAGGGCTGTGACATCGTGCTTGGAGCCGCCGGCGACGACATCGCGAAGGAGCTACTGCCCGAGGCCGTCAAGCGCGGCGCCGTCGTGGTCGACAACAGCCACGCCTTTCGCATGGATCCCGAGGTGCCGCTGGTCGTGCCCGAGATCAATGCCGACGATATCAAGTGGCATCACGGCCTTATCGCCAACCCCAACTGTGCGACCATCATCGGCCTGGTTCCCACGTGGCCGTTGCATCAGCTCGCCGGCGTGAAGCGTATGATCGTCTCGACGTATCAGGCGGCTTCGGGTGCCGGTGCTCCCGGTATGGCCGAGCTCGAAGCGCAGCTTGCCGCCCTGGGTCGTGGCGAGGAGATTCCCGAGCCGCGCGCATTTGCCGCCCAGCTGGCGAGCAACTTGATTCCGCAGATCGGTGGCGTCAAGGAGGAGGGCTTTACCTCCGAGGAGATGAAGTTGCAAAACGAGGGCCGCAAGATCATGCACCTGCCCGAGCTGCGCGTGAACTGCACTTGCGTGCGCGTGCCTGTGCTGCGCTCGCACTCCGAGAGCATTACGCTCGAGTTTGAGCGCGATATTACGGTCGAGGAGGCCCGTGCTGCGCTGGCTGCCGCTCCCGGCGTCAAGCTGGTTGACGATATGGGCGCCGAGGATGCGCACGACCGCTTCCCCATGCCGATGGATACGTCCGACCAGGACCTGATTTGGGTCGGCCGCGTGCGTCGTGACATCTCGAACCCCGAGGCCGCGCGCGGTATCACCTTCTGGTGCTGCGGCGACCAAATCCGTAAGGGCGCGGCAACCAACGCCGTCCAGATCGCTAAGCTGCTCTGCGAGTAGTGTGACCTGTCCGGCGGGGGCCGGGCTTAGCTTTCAGAACGTCCGCGACCAGGTGTGGCGCCTTGTCCTACTCCTTCGGAGCCGCGGACAAGGCGCCACACTGGTCTGCGGAGTGTTCTGAAAGCTAAGCCCGGCCCCCGCCGGACAGGTCACACTACTCGCAGAGCAGCTTAGCGATCTGGACGGCGTTGGTTGCCGCGCCCTTACGGATTTGG
>DBFBEA010000148.1:0-7125 GCA_048248475.1 Collinsella sp.
ACGTGAAACGAAAGGGCGCTGACCTTCTGGTCGCGCCCTTGAAGTTGAACGTCAGATTGCCCAAATGCGGACCGCGCAGCGTCGAGCCGTTACGCGGTTTGGTAAAACCGCGTAACTAATACTCAAGCTTCCACATGTAGCGGCGCGTCATGTAGTCCTTGTGCGTGACGGCAGAGAGCGCGCGCATGTACACATTGTTGAGGATCGGGGCAAAGATCAGGTGGTTGAAGTACTCGCTCACGCTGTCCTTGATGTCGTTGAGGCCGAGCTCCTTGGCGTCAAGCTGATAGACGCGCTCGCCACCGTACTGGTTGACGAAGCGGATGCCGCGCTCGTCGTTGCAGCGGCTGCGGCCGACGCTGATGAGCTGGAACAGCGAGGTACGCTTGTCCAGGATCTCGAAGGGGCCGTGGAAGAAGTCGCAGGTGTTGATGGTGCAGGAGTCGATCTGCAGCATCTCCTGCACGTTGCAGATGCTAAAGACGTAGGCAGCACCAAAGAGCGGGCCCTGGGCCATGACGTTAATGCAGGGCTTGTCGGCGTTCTGCTCGGCCCACTTGGCGGCAAGCGGACGGGTGTACTCGACGGCCTTACGATAGATGGGGTCAACCAGGTCGAAGGCGGCCATAGCGGTCTCGTACTCGGCATAGCCCTCGGTCTGCTGCGTAAGCTCCATGGCGATCATGGTCACGACGGCGGAGTTGGTGCGGCCCATGCAGGACTCGTCGACGGCCAGGCTGTCGTACTGAATCTTGTAGTCGCAGACCTCGGTGAGGCCGGACTCGTCGACATAGATGGCGATGGTGCTGGCGCCGTGGTCCTTGGCGACCTGGGCGGCAACGATGGTCTCCTTGGTGCCGCGCATGGACACGACGACGGCCAGGGTGTTCTCGTTGACGTAGGCCGGGGTGGCGTGCACGAACTCGTTGCTGGTGTAGCTGGAGCTCACGACCTGCGTGGCCTCGTGCTCCATAAAGTACTGGGCAGGATAGTTGCCGCCGTTGGATCCGCCAGCGCCAATCCACACGACGCGCTTGATGCCGCCCTTGTCTGCCTTGTCAGCCAAAACCTGGGAGACGACATCCTTAACCTGTTCCTGAGTAGTCATCGTACATCAGCCTTTCTTCTCGTTTGATGCTCTCGATGGCATACAAGTTACATACATGTTTTGGTTATGTCGACTAGTTGTATGCTATATTTATCTTAGAAATTTTGCTGGTAAGGTTTTCGGTAGCTCAATACCAGCGGTTTTATTGTTGTGTTGAATACATGCTTGCTTAGATAAGCATACAAGTTAGATATAGGCTGATCGCATGAACGCTTCATCTAAAAAGAAACTGAGCCAATACGAGCGCTTGGCGGGTACGCTTCGCGACCGCATCGCCGCCGGCATCTACGCACGCGGAGACAAGCTGCCGTCCGAGATGGAGCTCATGGACGAATCGGGACTGTCGCGCAGCACCGTGCGCCACGCCCTTAAGGTTCTCGTTGATGAGGGCCTGGTGCGCACCGAGCGCGGGCGTGGCGCCTTTGTGGCCGACAC
The DNA here is from genome assembly GCA_048248475.1 of Collinsella sp. GTDB lineage: Bacteria > Actinomycetota > Coriobacteriia > Coriobacteriales > Coriobacteriaceae > Collinsella. The sequence continues at coordinate 1,544 of DBFBEA010000148.1, forward strand.
GCCCGCGCTCCACGAGAACAACCTAGTGTTTTCGAGCTATACCAAGCAGGTCGAAGGTCAGGGTATGAAGCCCACCACGCGCACGGTGGACTCGGGCTTTGCCAAGGCGGCCGGCAGCATAGCTAAGTTCTTTGACGCCGCCGTGGGCAGCAAGCTCGTCAAACTTGTCCGCCTGCGCTACCTGGACGACGTGCCGCTGTGCCTGGAGACCACCTACCTGCCGCCAAGCTTCGAGACGCTCATCGATCGCGATATCAACGGTTCGCTCTACGCCACGCTGCGCCAGGAATTCCATCGCGCGCCGGCACAGGGACACAAGACCTTTGAGGTGTGCTATGCCTCGCAAAACGAGGCGTTTTTGCTCAACGTTGAGCGCGGGCAGGCGCTGATCCTGATCACCGACTACGTCTACGACACCGACGGCCGACCGCTCCATGTCTCCAAGCGCATCCAGCGCACCGACCGTGCCAAATACACCGAGCCCATCGGCTAACCTGCCAAAATAAACCTGCCCCTAAATGGTAGGTTTGGGGAGGTCGGGGAACCAGATTGGTTTGGGTTGGTTGGGTGTGCGCTCGGCAAGGACCAGCTCCATCCAGCACATGTCGTACCAGCGGCCGAACTTTTGGGCGCAGCGGTCGAAGGCACCCACCAGGCGATACCCCATATGGGCATGGAAATCCTGACTGTTATGCGTCAGATACTCGTCGTCCTTGTCGTGCGGCACGGCGATGAGCGCGCACATGTTGGTGATGCCCATCGCAATCAGGCATTGCTTGAGCGCATCGTGCAGCTTGCGGCCCAGCCCGCCGTGGCGCACGTCGCGCGCCAGGTAGATCGACGTCTCGACCGACCAGTCGTATGCCTCGCGGCTGTTGAGCGGACTCACATAGGCATAGCCTACCGGACGCCCGTCCAGCTCCATCACCAGATACGGATAGCGCTTAAGCGTACGCTCGATGCGTCCGGCGAACTCCTCAACGCTCGGCACCTTGTATTCGCAGGTAATCGCCGTCTGGCGCACATACGGCTCATAGATGGCAAGCAACGCCGGTGCGTCATCGGGCGTCGCCAGGCGAATCGTCGGATCGGACATCTCGGTCATACAACCCTTCTCCCTCAAAAACAGAGGCCGCCTTGCGCCAAACCCAGCGCAAGGCGGCCCCCCGTCATTACATCAGGCTACAGGACAGCCGCCAACGCGTCGATATCCTCCTGCGTCGTGGCCCAGCTGGTGCAAAAGCGCACCACCGTGTGGGTCTCGTCGTACTTTTCCCAGTACTCGATTGCCGCATGCTCGCGAATGCGGGCCATGTCCTCGTTGGGCAGAATCACAAACTGCTGGTTTGTGGGCGTCTCCAAGAAGAACTGGTAGCCGCGCTCGTGCAGCACGCGACGAAGCGCCTGCGCGGTTTCGATCGCTTGGCGACCAATCTCAAAATACAGGCCGTCGGTAAAAAGAGCCTCGAACTGCACACCCGTCAGGCGGCCCTTGGCCAGCAACGCACCGTGCTGCTTAATACGCGGAATGGGGTGCGCCGGGGCGTGCATGCCGCAGAACACCACGGCCTCGCCGCACAAAGCGCCGCACTTGGTGCCGCCGATGTAGAACACGTCACACAGCTGCGCCAGCTCGGGCAGGGTAATGTCGCACTCATCGGACGCCAGCGCATAGGCCAGGCGGGCGCCGTCCACAAACAGCGGAATCTCACGCTTCTGGCATACCGCATGAATCGCCGCGAGCTCGGCCTTAGAGTACAGCGTGCCGTACTCGGTCGATAGGCTCACGTACACGGCGCCCGGGAACACCGTGTGCTCGTAGCTCTCGTTTTCGTAGAACACCTGGATATAGTTCTCGAGGTCCTCGGCGTGCATCTTGCCCTCGTAGCCGGGGATGGTGAGCACCTTGTGGCCGCCAAACTCGATGGCGCCCGCCTCGTGGCAGGCGACGTGGCCAGTCTCGGCAGCAACGACGCCCTCGTAGGGCGCAAGCAGCATATCAATCACTGTCGCGTTGGCCTGCGTGCCGCCCACCAGGAAAAACACGTCGGCGTCAGGCGCCTGGCAGGCCTCGCGAATAAGTTGCTTGGCACGCTCGGTATGTGCATCGGTACCGTAGCCGGGCTGCGGCTCCATATTGGTGTCGACGAGCGCCTGCAGCACCGCTGGGTGTGCGCCGTGGGAATAGTCGTTGTTGAACGCGAGCATGGCAATCCTCTCTTACCGGGTATCGGCCAGATGATTCAAACGGAGCTATTGTACGCCGCTGGGATAGGCAATGCGCGCGGCAAGGCACTCAAGTGCCAGTACCAGGGCAAAGCCGCAGCTCACGTCGCTCAAAAAGTGTGCGCCGATCACGATGCGGCCAAACGCGACGAGCGCCGCGACCACAGCTGCCGCCCAAAAGATCACGCGGCGACGCGAAGGTTTTTCCTTAAAAGCCGCCGCGGGAAGCCCGGCGAGCATAAGGCCGATCGCCGCATGCGCCGTGTGTCCGCTCGCAAACGACTTGAACCCGTCCTTGATCACGCCGGCGGCGATATAGGTCCACTTGTCGGGATTGCCGATCACCCACCACGGCTGAAACTCGAGCCCCTGCGTCACCTCGATCACGCGCATGCGCGGGCGCGACCACAGCGGCTTGACGATCACGTTGAGGATAATGGCCTGAGCGACCCACACGGCAAGCACCATCAACGCCCAGCGCGTGAGCTCATCGGGCTCGGTCGTGCGCGTGAGGCGATAGATGATAAGGTTGGCAGCGATGACCAGCACAAACGTCAGCACCAGCTGAACCGCGATGAGTTTGCCGCCAACCCGCAGGGACGAAACGATCTCGTAGCCGGCCAGGCCAACGTTGACGAGGATGCCGAGCACGGCGAGCCACTTGCTCGTCTTGGAATCGGGGCGTGCCGAGCGTACGAGCATAACGCCCGCGACGCTCGCCGTCAGCTCGAACGGCAGCTCGCCGGCGGCCTCGATAAAGCGACCGTACATGCTGCCGATATTGAACAGCGCGCTCGAGATCTGATAATCGAAGAAACTGCCCACGCCCAGACAAAGACACAGGACAACCGCGATAATGGCGGCATCTTTCTTATAGATGTACCCGAACATGCTTTCCTTTCGATGGGGCTGGAATCAACCTGCAACGTGGCGGGACAAAGACAACTTCATCCCGCCACGCCCCCTACTTGTTAGTCGTCGTCGCTAGCGCCCAGCTGTTGCAGCAGCATGAGCGCCGCGGCCACCGGGCCGGTGCCGTCGTTGGCGTCGAGACCGCGACCCAGGCCGCTGCCCGCACCGGCGCCTGCCTTGTAGGGTACCGACAGCTTGCGGCTCTTGGGGAAGTTCACCGCGCCATAGCGGGTCTTAAGCTCAAAGGCCACCTTCTTAGGCACGTCGACGCCCAAAAACGTGATGCGACCGCCACTGAGCGTGACGCTCTCGAGCCCCAGACGCTCGCCGCGAATGCGGATGCGCGCGCGATTGAACAGGTTGAGTCCCGCCAACGGCAGCTCGCCATGCGCGGCCTCGGTCTCTTCCTGCACCTCGTCGATGCTCTCCAGGTCCTCGGCCGCTGCGAGCTTACGGTACACGAGCACGCGCTGGTCCACCGCCGGCAGGTACTCCTCGGACAAGAAGTAGTCGGCCGGCAGGTTAATACCCACGTTCGCCGCCTCCACGCCGGCGTCGTCATCGCCGCGCGCCTCGGCCACGGCCTGGCCCAGCATCTGCGTAAACAGGTCAAAGCCCACGCTCGACAGGTTGCCGTGCTGCTCGGCTCCCATAAGCGAGCCGGCGCCGCGAATCTCCAGGTCGCGCATGGCGATGCGCATGCCGCTGCCCAGGTCCTGAAACTCGGAAAGTGCGGTCAGGCGCGCCGTTGCCTCCTCGGTGAGTGGCAGCTCGCCCGGGAACATAAAGTACGCGTATGCCTGCGTGGCAGAGCGGCCCACACGGCCCTTAAGCTGGTAGAGCTGTGCCAGGCCCAAGCGCTGCGAGTCCTCGATGATCAGCGTGTTGGCCGTTGCGTTGTCGATGCCGCTCTCCACGATGGTCGTGGCGATGAGCACGTCGATCTTTTTGGTCGCGAACTCGATCATCACGTCCTCGACCTCGCGCGGGCTCATCTTGCCGTGCGCCACGCCCACGCGCGCCTCGGGCGCGGCCTCGTGCACGCGCGCCACGGCGTCGTCGATGGTCTTGACGCGGTTGGACACGTAGTACACCTGACCGCCGCGGCCCACCTCCAGGCGAATCGCCGCACTCACCACGTCGGGGTCGTACTCTCCCACGTGCACGATCACGGGGCGGCGCCCGGTCGGCGGCGTGGTGATCAGGCTCATGTCGCGCACGCCGCTCGTGGCCATCTGCATGGTTCGCGGAATCGGCGTTGCCGAAAGCGTGAGCACGTCAATCTGCTCACGCAGGTTCTTGAGCTGCTCCTTGTGCTGCACGCCAAAGCGCTGCTCCTCGTCGATGATCACCAGGCCCAGGTTCTTGGGGTTCACATCGGCCGAAAGCAGGCGGTGGGTGCCGATGAGCACATCGATCGTGCCCTCGGCAAACGCCTTGAGCGCGCGCTTCTGCTGCGCCGGGGTGCGGAAGCGGCTGAGCACTTCGACCTCGAGGCCAAACGGGGCAAAACGCTCAAAGAAGGTCTCGTAGTGCTGCTGGGCCAGAATGGTCGTGGGGCAGAGCACCATGACTTGGCGGCCGGAGTCCACGCACTTAAACGCCGCGCGCAGGGCAACCTCGGTCTTGCCGAAACCCACGTCGCCGCACAGCAGGCGGTCCATGGGCTTGGGCGCCTCCATGTCGGCCTTAATGTCGGCGATGGCCTCCAGCTGGTCGCGCGTCTCGTCGTAGGGGAAGCTCTCCTCCATCTCGATCTGCTCGGGCGTATCGGGCGGACAGGCGATACCGGTAATCGACGAGCGGCGCGTATACAGGTCGACCAAGTCAAACGCCAGCTTTTTGGCGTTCTTGCGTGCCTTGTTGGTGGCACGCGTCCAGTCGGCGGTATTGAGCCTGGTCAGGCGCGGCTTGTCGCCGTCGGGGCCAACATAGCGTGTGATGCGGTCGACCTGCTCGAGCGGCACGTAGAGCTTGTCGCCGTCGGCATATTCCAGCAAAAAGTAGTCGCGCTCCTTGCCGCCCACTTCCTGGCGCGCGATCTCGCTAAAGAGCGCGATGCCGTGGGTGGCGTGCACCACGTAGTCTCCCGGCTTAAACGGGAAGGTGATCTGCGTAATGTCAACCTTGCGGCGGCTGCGCGCGCGGTTGGCGTCCATGCGGGCGTTGAGGTCGGCGATCGAGAACACGGCTAGGTTGGCATCGGGCACCACCACGCCCTGCGGCAAGGCGGCATCGACAAAGGTCACACGTCCGCGCGAAATAGTGGGCACGGCGGCGCCGGCGGCAGCCTGGGCGGCACCCGCCTCGAGCGAGCGGGCGTTGAGCGCGTCGGCCTTACGCTCGCGAATGGAAGCATGGGCCTCCTGGCGTGCGGCACGGTCGGCGGAATCCGCCGCTGCCACGCGCACGCGGTCGCCGATAGCACCGGCATTTTCGGGCGC
>DBFBEA010000149.1:0-5491 GCA_048248475.1 Collinsella sp.
GTTCAAGGACTACCGCCCGCTGAAGTTCTTCAGCCTCGTCGCGCTTCTGTTTGCGGTGATCGGCCTCGCCTTGGGCATGCCCATCGTTGTCGAGTATTTCCAGACCGGCCTCGTTCCGCGCTTCCCCACCGCCATGCTCGCTGCCTCGTTTATGTTCCTGTGCGGCCTGAGCCTTGCGACCGGATTCATCCTGGATTCTGTGGCAAAGGTTGAGAAAAAGCAGTGGGAGGTCAACGTGTACAGCAAATACGCCTACGATGACCAGCCCGGCCACCCTACTTCCAAGCCAAGCGAGAGGTAGATCTTCCGCAAAATACTAATGGCACCACTGCGCAGATAGCCACCAACAAGAAAAGCCGCCGTTAAAGAACGGCGGCTTTTACTCTCGAAAAGTTAATAGCGGCTAGAGCGTCTTGAGGTACTCCCCCAGCTCTTCCTCCCAGTCGGGCATGTGGAAACCGACCGACTCGAGCCTGGACAGGTCGAGCGCGGAGTGGACCGGGCGCGGGGCGACGGGGCCCGCGGCGTTCGAATAGTAGTCGGCGGTCGAAACCGGCACGACCTTCTCCCCGTTGCCGTTGGCGGCCTCGAAGACGGCGCGGGCGATGTCGGCCCAGGACTTCACGGCGCCGGAGCCGGTGCAGTTATAGGTGCCGTAGGGGGCCTTCGCGTCCAGCAAATGGAAGATGGCCTCCGCCATGTCGCGCGTGAAGGACAGGCGGCCCAGCTGGTCGTCCACGACGGTAACCTGCGTGAGTTTGTCCTCGGGGTCGGCGACGCGGTCGGACAGGCCCTTCATGGTCTTGACGAAATTGTGCCCCTCGCCGATGACCCAGCTGGAGCGCATGATGTAGTGGCGGGGGCACCCTGCCACGGCGATGTCGCCGGCGGCCTTGGTCTGGCCGTAGACGGACAGCGGGCTGAGGGGCTCGTCCTCGTCATGGACCTCGGCGGTGCCGTCGAAGACGTAGTCGGAGGAGACGTGCACGAGCGTGATGCCGTGCTCGGCGCAGGTGCGGGCGAGCAGCGCCGGGCCGGTGGCGTTGGCCTTCCAGGCGATGGTTCGTCCCTCGGGGGTCTCCGCCCTATCCACGGCCGTGTAGGCGCCGCAGTTGATCACGGTGCCGTAGAGCGACCAGTCGTACTGCGCGTAGGCGTCCGGGTCGGACATGTCGAAGGTGTCGATGTCGCAGAAGTCGAAGTCCTTGGCGACGCCGCGCTCCTCCGCGAGCGCGCGGACCGCATGGCCCAGCTGGCCGTTGCAGCCGGTGACGAGGGTGCGCTTGGGCGCCATGGGGACGACGTCCTTAAGGTACGGGTGGTTGAGGTCGGCCTCGGAGACCGTGGCCTGGTCCAGCGGGATGGGCCACTCGATGGCGAGCTCGGGGTCGGCGAGGTTCACGAACGTGTACGTCTTCTTGAGCTCCAGCGACCAGTGGGCGTCCACCAGGTAGGTGTAGGCGGTGCCGTCCTCCAGGGCCTGGAAGGAGTTGCCCACGCCGCGCGGGACGTAGATGGCCTTGGACGGATCCAGCACGGTCGTGTAGACCTTCCCGTAGGTGGCGCTGCCCTCGCGCAGGTCGACCCAGGCGCCGAAGACCGAGCCGCGGGCCACGGAGATGAACTTGTCCCAGGGCTCGGCGTGGATGCCGCGGGTGACGCCGCGGCTGTCGTTGTAGGAGACGTTGTTCTGGACGACGCGGAGGTCGGGGATGCCCAGGGCGCACATCTTGGCGCGCTGCCAGTTCTCCTTGAACCAGCCGCGCGAGTCGCCGTGGACGGAGAGGTCGACTACCTTGAGGCCCCCGATGCCGGTCTCGGCGACGGAGAGGTCCTTCTCGAATGCGATGTCTGCCATGTGGGAAAAGCTCCTATCGAAGAGGTTCAGGTTGCGGGCGCCCGAGCGGGGTCGCAGGATCATCCCCATGCCCTGCGGCCCCGCGCGGGCGCCCCGCGGTGCGGTTCGCCGGGGTTCGGCCTACTGCCCCTGCGCGCGGTAGCGCGCCTCGGTGGCCTCCTTGGCCGGGCGCCACCAGGACTCGTTGGCCACGTACCAGTCGATCGTCTGCTTCAGGCCCTCGGCGAAGTCGGTGTGCGCCGGCCTCCAGCCGAGCTCGCGCTGGAGCTTCGTGCTGTCGATGGCGTAGCGGCGGTCGTGGCCGGGGCGGTCGGCGACCCAGTCGAAGTCCTCGGGGTCGCGCCCCATGGCCTCGAGGATCATGCGCAGGACCGTGATGTTGTTCTTCTCGCCGTTCGCTCCGATGAGGTAGGTCTCCCCCATGCGGCCCTTGGTGAGGATGTCCCAGACGGCCGAGGAGTGGTCCTCGGTGTGGATCCAGTCGCGGACGTTCTCGCCCTTCCCGTAGAGCTTGGGGCGGACGCCGTCGATGATGTTCGTGATCTGCCTGGGGATGAACTTCTCCACGTGCTGGTAGGGGCCGTAGTTGTTGGAGCAGTTGGAGATCGTGGCGCGGAGCCCGTAGGTGCGCGTCCAGGCGCGCACGAGCATGTCGGAGGACGCCTTGGTAGAGCTGTACGGCGAGCTCGGGTGGTAGGGCGTCTCCTCTGTGAACTTAGCCGGGTCGTCGAGCGCCAGGTCGCCGTAGACCTCGTCGGTGGAGACGTGGTGGTAGCGGACGCCGTACCTGCGGACAGTCTCCAGCAGGCGGAAGGTGCCCTCGACGTTGGTGCGCAGGAACGGCTCCGGGTCGGCGATGGAGTTGTCGTTGTGGCTCTCGGCGGCGTAGTGCACAATCGCGTCGCGGCCCGGGACGATGCGGTCCAGCAGTTCGGCATCGCAGATGTCGCCCACGACGAGCTCCACGCGGTCCGACGGCAGCCCGGCGATGTTCTCGGGGTTGCCGGCGTAGGTCAGCTTGTCCAGGACGGTGACGTGGACGTCCGGATGGTTGTTCACGACATAGTGCACGAAGTTGCTGCCGATGAAGCCGCAGCCGCCCGTGACGATGATGTTCTTAGGTTCAAAGATCTCAGACATGAAAATCCAATCTGAAGCATGTACAGCTTCTTTAGTATGCCGCAGGAAGTGACGCCGCGACGCTATTCAACAAAACTATCGGACATTTCGGCATGCGATAAGAGCCATAACCTTCGCAGAATTACCTCCTGTACAAAACGCCTCCGAAATGCAGTCTTTGTCGTAGTGAAAAACCGAATCCCCAGTTATTTCACGTAAGTACTTATAGAAGAAATCCTCCCAGCTTTTAAACTTCTCACTGTTTACAAAGGCTTCTGGGGTTTCCAAAACCGTCTTAACATCTAGCCCTGAAATTACGCCGGAGCTCAGTAGAAGCCACTCGAATGATTCGGGAAGACAAACCGTAACAGTATCGCGGTGAATGTCTTGCAGCTTAAGGACGCGGTCCGCATAGCACCCAAATGCCGCCCCGTCCGCGACAACAAACACGCGATCGTCGAGATGCTGATCCAACCAGCCCAAAATCGCGCTGTTCGTCATGGCCGAAGTACAGGTAAGCTCACTGTCAGCGAAATGCCGTTCAAAGAACTGGAAACCAGACTTACTGTCCTCGCATAGAAGGATAGAAAAGTCCTGTTTTGGCGCCGACCGGGAAATAGCATAACGATGATTCCCGCGATCTTGATAAACAGGGACGAAAGAATGGTATTTTCCGCTCGTCTTAATCTTGTAAATCTCATCCACGCTATACGGAAGATTGGGGAAATCAGCCCTTGAGATCAGCACGAAATAATTCGAGGAATACAGCACATGATGGGCAAACTCATCAGAATGAATCTCTTTTAAGCCCTCATCGACAAATACAATCGAGTCATGAACGGACGAAAGCTGGTTTCGCCAATCATAATCGGTCAGGGCAACACAGGGACAATCGCATTGCAAGGAAACACCCGACTGCTCGCCCGTTCGCATGTAGTCTGCGACCATGTCAAACAGTGTCGTCTTACCCGTGCCACTATCCCCACGCACAATAGTAATGTTCCGTTTAATGGTAAATGTGTACTTGGTTCCCCTGCGGCGGGAAATCTTAACGAGATGCGAACCGTTCATAAGCAGCACCTACAGATACGGAATCGACTCGTGAATCAAATCGGCCATGTTGTGAACGATTCGGCCGCTATTCACGACTTTAATTTTAAAATCCTCGCGACCAAAGTCCATCACATGATAGAGATTCACAACGAGCTTGCGGTCTTTCGCCATGTCGAGAATCCACTTGGCACAGTTATCACCACAGGTAGAAGCGTTAAAAATATGCTTACGATCAAATCTCATAAGCAGCAGCGTTTTCACGCCACCAGAAAGCTGGAGTGGAGAAATGGACCCAAGCACAGGGCTTTCGATGACGTTTTCGGAGACAACATCCGATCGATCGACATCTTTAATTATCGAGACTGCATAGAGATCCGTAATCCAAGAAGACCGGTAAGAGTTTTTGAAATATGTCGCTGTGTTGTAAATCGCTTCTGGCATATCGCCAAAGTAGACGCTTAACACATCCACTCCCAATCATATTGTCTTTATGGTCAACGTAATCATAACGAAAGGGACCACCAGATAAACGGTGGCCCCTAAAAGAAAACAAGCTGGCGCTAGTACTCGCGCGGGCTGTTGACGATCTCGCCGGCGGCGACCTTCTTCAGGTGCTGCCCGTAGACCGACTTGCCGTAGGCCTTGGCCGCCTCCTCCAGCTCGGCGGTCGTGATCCAGCCGTTCTCCCAGGCGATCTCCTCGGGGACGGACACCGGCAGGTCCTGGGAGTGCTCCACGGCGCGGACGAACTCCGCGGCCTCGTGGAGGCTCTCCATGGTGCCGGTGTCCAGCCACGCGTAGCCGCGGCCGAGGGTGACCACGGACAGCGTCCCCTCCTCCAGGTACATCTGGTTGAGCGTGGTGATCTCCAGCTCGCCGCGTGCGGAGGGCTCCACCCTATGCGCCTTGGCGGCCACGTCGCCCGGGTAGAAGTACAGGCCGGTGACAGCGTAGCTCGACTTGGGCTCGGCGGGCTTCTCCTCGATGGATACGGCCCTCCCCTCGCGGTCGAACTCCACGACGCCGAAGCGCTCAGGATCGTCGACGTGGTAGCCGAAGACCGTGGCCCTACCGGACTCTGCGTTCTGGACGGCGCGCGTCAGGTGGCGCGAAAGTCCGTTGCCGTAGAAGATGTTGTCGCCGAGCACGAGCGCGCACGGCTCGCCGTCGATGAAGTCCTCGCCGATGGTGAAGGCCTGCGCCAGGCCATCCGGGCTGGGCTGCTCGGCGTAGGAGAGGTTCACGCCGTAGCGCGAGCCGTCCCCGAGCAGGCGCTCGAAGTTGGGCAGGTCCGTCGGCGTGGAGATGACCAGGATGTCCCGGATGCCCGCCAGCATGAGGGTGGACAGCGGGTAGTAGATCATGGGCTTGTCGTAGACCGGCAGCAGCTGCTTGGAGGTCACGAGCGTGAGCGGGTACAGGCGCGTGCCGGACCCGCCGGCGAGGATGATGCCTTTCATA
>DBFBEA010000150.1:0-3744 GCA_048248475.1 Collinsella sp.
GGCGGTTTTTGCCAATCTGGTGCGTCTCAGATACAAGTGAGTAGACTTTTTTGAACCTGCCGAGCACATCGCGACAAATGATCTATAAAACTGCAGGTCAGAGCTGTGGCGTTTTAGGGCGTGCTCGGCCTTCTGCAAAAAGCCTACTCACTTGGTTTTTCTGCTAGAAGACCGCCACGAGGGAAGGCAACTCCCTTACGTCGGTTTGGACGTTTGCCCAGATAAAACCTGCCAAAATAAACCTGTCCCTTTTTGGCAGGTGGTTTCAGCTGAACGGCGGGCGGTGCGGCTTGGGTGTGCGGGCTCACAATCTGGGGAAACCAAACAGATTGGGGGCTTGTATGATCGATTCGAAGGGAAACGTGCGACCCGAAGGCATGTTTAACAGGGCACGCCTGGCCCCCGAAGCCCAGCTCGCATACGATACGCGAGGGCTAGTCGTTGGGGGACGTTCTTAAACGATTAGTCAAACAAGAACGTCCCCAACGATTACTTTGCGGGTAGCTAAAAGAGCCCCATCCTTAATTAGCTACCCCGCCAACACCGCAGGTAAAGCAAAAGTCAGCGAAAGCCCGCCAGAGCGAGCAAGGTGCCTTGAAACGAGGCGGCATTGATCTTTTGATCATGCCGCCGAAGTTGAAAGGCAGATTGCCGCCCTTGCGGGTTTGCAGCGTCGAGCCGTTACGGCGTTTGGTAAAACGCCGTAACCTACACCCGTTCCGCGATCTCGTGGATGAGGTAGTCGGTCTTTTCCCAGCCCAGGCACGGGTCGGTGATCGACTTGCCAAAGACGCCGCCGTCGACCGGCTGGTTGCCGTCCTCCAGGTAGGACTCGATCATAAAGCCCTTGACCAGCTTAGAGATGGACTCGTTACGGCGGCAGCTGTCGAGCACCTCCTTGCAAATGCGGTACTGCTCCAGCGGGCGCTTGCCCGAGTTGTCGTGGTTGCAGTCGATGACCGCCGCCGGGTTGGCGTAGCCGGCGTGCTCGGTATAGCGCTCGGCCAGGCGCTCCAGGTGCTCGTAGTGGTAATTGGGGTAGGTACGACCATCGAGACCGATGTAGCCACGCATAACGGCGTGTGCGAGCGGGTTGCCGTCGCACTCGACCTCCCAGTTGCGGAAGATGAAGCTCTGGTGCGCCTGGGCGGCGTAAATTGAGTTGAGCATAACGGTGGTAGAGCCGGCAGTGGGATTCTTCATGCCGACGGGTACCGAAATGCCGCTCGACACCAGACGGTGCTCCTGGTTCTCTACCGAGCGTGCGCCCACGGCGACATAGCTCAGCAGGTCAACGAGGTATTGGTAGTTGGACGGATAGAGCATCTCGTCGGCGGTGAAGAAGCCCGTTTCCTCAATAACGCGCAGGTGCATATGGCGGATGGCCTTGACGCCCTCGAGCAGGTCGTCGGGAGCCTCGGGGTTGGGGTTGTGCAGAAGACCCTTGTAACCGGTGCCCTTGGTGCGCGGCTTATTGGTGTAGACGCGCGGAATGATGATGAGCTTGTCCTTGACCTCTTCGGCGGTCTTGGCCAGTCGGTTCATATACTCGAGCACCGAATCCTCGCGGTCGGCAGAGCACGGGCCGATGATGAGCACCTTACGTGCGTCCTCGCCGGTAAAGACCTTGGCGACCTCGGAGTCGAATGCCTGTTTCTTAGCGGTAAGCTCGGCGGAAAGCGGCATTTCCTCGCGGATCTCCATGGGGATCGGCAGCCTGCGTTTGAATTCCATGGCCATAGGGGCCTCCTCAATCTATAGAAAGAGCAATAAGCGTATTCTCGAATGCTCGGCATTATCCGCTGTCGCACGCTAAAGTGCAAGCCCTTGCCACCCCGAAACCTGCCAAAAGGGACAGGTTTATTTTGGCAGGTTTTATATGGGGGAACGTCGGCGGATACCGGGAGGGAGTGGCGTCGCGCGGGACCCTAAGGCTATTGTCGGTTCCCCAGGAAACACCCTGTGGGCAAAAAATGCCAAATATGAGTACGGTTGCTAGCTTAGTAGCATATTGCCTTCGCAAAATAATAGACATAACAGCAAAATATGTTCATTAACGCAAACACATATAAGTCCGCTATAGGGCTGTTTGATCAATTTAGGGACGCGTGTAAGCCGTGAAAACGGCATTTGGGGCTGTTTTGGCTGTTACTAAAAGGGTAACAGTACTCATATTTGCCATTTTTTGCCCACGGGGCCTCGAAGGGGCTGTCAATCAGGTCCCAGGGGAGGCGGTTTGAGGGCCGCAGAGCAAAAACGGGGGCGCAGGTTGTCCTGCGCCCCCGTTCTCGGGCGTTATTCGTTCCCCGCAGCAGAATTTACGCCGCCTCGTCGAACTGCGAGTTGTACAGATCGGCGTAGAAGCCGCCCTGGGCGAGCAACTCGTCGTGCGTGCCCTTCTCGACGATATCGCCGTCGCGAATTACCAAGATCACGTCGGCGTTGCGGATCGTGGACAGGCGGTGCGCGATAACAAAGCTGGTACGGCCCTGCATCAGCGCATCCATGGCACGCTGAATAAGCTCCTCGGTACGAGTGTCAACGTTGGAGGTTGCCTCGTCCAGAATTAGCGCCGGGCGGTCGGCCAAAATGGCACGGGCAATGGTCACGAGCTGGCGCTGGCCCTGCGACAGGTTGGTGCCTTCCTCGTTGATCATAAAGTCGTAGCCGCCGGCGAGCGTATGGATAAAGTGATCGCAGCGTGCGGCGCGTGCAGCGGCTTCGACCTCGGCATCGCTTGCATCGGGGCGTCCGTAGCGGATGTTCTCGCGGATGGTGCCGTTAAACAGCCAGGTATCCTGCAGCACCATGGCAAACTCGCCGCGCAGCGCCGCGCGGTCCCAGTCGCGCACGTCGACACCCTCGACGCGCAGCGAACCGCCGTCCACATCGTAGAAGCGCTGCAGCAGCTTAATGAGCGTGGTCTTGCCGGCGCCGGTAGGACCGACGATGGCGATGGTCTGGCCGGGCTGCGCCTCGCAGCTAAAGTCGTGGATGATGGTCTTGTCGGGCGTATAGCCAAACTTGACGTGATCAAACTCCACATGGCCGGGGCGCTTTTCGGGAATCTGCGCGTCGGCTTTCTGCTCCTCCTCGGGCGCGGCCAGGAACTCAAAGACGCGCTCGGTGGCAGCGGCCATCGACTGCATCGTGTTGCTCACGTTGCCCAGCTGCTGCACGGGTTGCGTAAAGTTGCGAACGTACTGGATAAAGCTCTGAATGTCGCCGGGCGTGGCATTGCCGGTCAGCGCGAGCTGTGCACCCACCACGACGACGCCCACGTAGCCCATGTTGCCCACCAAGCTCATAAGCGGCATCATCAGACCCGACAGGAACTGCGAGCGCCAGCCACTAATAAAGAGACGGTCGTTTTGGCGGTCGAACTCCTCGATCGAGGCCTCGGCGCGGTCGAACACCTGAATGACGTTCTGGCCGGCAAAGTCCTCCTCGATAATGCCGTTGACGGCGCCCAGAACCTGCTGTTGCTCGCGGAAGTACGGCTGCGAGAAGTGAATCATCACGGTCAAGATAATCGCGGCGGCCGGCAGCGTGAGCACGGTGACGCCGGTAAGCGGTAGGCTGATCGAAAGCATCATGACGAGCACGCCGATAATCTGCGTCACCGACGTGATGAGCTGCGTCACGCTCTGGTTGAGCGACTGACCCAGCGTATCGACGTCGTTGGTGATGCGGCTGAGTACGTCTCCCTTGCTGTGGCCGTTGAAGTAACTCATCGGCACGACG
>DBFBEA010000151.1:0-7400 GCA_048248475.1 Collinsella sp.
GGCAGCCTTGACCATGCCGTAGAAGTAGTCCAGACCAGCGGTCTTGATGGTGCCCGGGGTGGTCTGCATGATGACGGGGGACTTGGTCTCCTCGGCAGCGGCCAGAACGGCCATAACAAACTCGAGGTTCTCGACGTTGAACGCGCCGACGGCGTAGTGGCCGGCCTGAGCGTCCTTGAGCATCTTTTCGGTGGTAACAAGTGCCATGAGCGTTTGCTCCTCTCCCTCGCCCGCATCTGGACATCGGGCGTAGTTGTTCACAAGGCGTTTTACCTTGCGTTTTGCTGCGCTCATTGTATGAAAATCGACGGCGTCGCACGTATGAGATATCACCGGCACACAGGTCAAGACACTCGTTTTTGAAAAGCAAACGGAAGGGATTCGCGCCGGATCCCTCTATACGACATTGCAGTTTTCAAGCGAATCATCTTTCTTTTATAGAAAAGATAAGTAATCGAAAGGCGTTTTCTTACTCAAAAAGAAAATGAACGAAAATGGACTCAACACAATTCCTGCAAATTTCAGTTGAGGATGGAGCAGCTATGGCCCATGCAACAACCCGAGCCTTCGCCGATGAGCGTCGTGCCGCCATCATGGAGATGCTTGAGCATAATGCCTCGGTGCAGGTAGCAGAAATCGCCCAGACCTTTGGTGTGTCCTCCGTTACCGCCCGTGCCGACCTAGACGCGCTCGCCGAGTCCGGCAAGCTGCGCCGCACGCATGGTGGCGCTGTGTCGCTCCAGAAGCGACTGACCGTATCCACCCAGGATCGCCGTATCAACGTCAATGTTGCCGCCAAGCAGGCCATCGCACAAAGCGCCATTGAACTCGTCGGCAACGGTGACACCCTGCTCGTCGACTCGGGCACCACCGCTCTCGAGTTTGTCCGGCTCCTCGACCAGCACGATGGCATCACCGTCATCACGGCCGACATTACCATTGCCGATTACATCGACGAGAGCATGCCCTCGGTCGATGTCGTCATGCTGGGCGGGGCACTGCGCAAAGGTCATCGCTATCTGTACGGCCCACTTACCATGCAGGCGCTCCAAATGGTCCACGCCGACCTTGCCGTCATGTGCCCTGGAGCTTTTGTTCCCGGCTGCGGCTTTACGACCGACTTTCCGCAGATGGCCGAGACCAAAGCGGCTATGGTCGGTGCCGCCCGTCAAAGCGTCGCCCTCATGGACGCCAGCAAGGTTAACGGACGCGGCATGTACCGCTTTGCCAAGCTGACCGATGTCGACACCATCGTGATGGACCGTGATCCCGATGGCGCCGTCGCCACCTCAATCGCCGAGACCGCCGACGACGCCCGCCCAAATCTCGTCATCGCCGGCGCTTAAACAAAAACCACCACAAAGGTGCCTGTCCCCTTTGTGGTGGTTGTGATGGCTGAGCGTCAAAAGTGAACGTGTCGCTACTTGGAAAGCTCGTCGGCGAGGGCCTCGATCTGAGCGCGCGAGGCGTCGTTGAGCGAACCCAGCACGGTCACCTTGTTCTGCGCCAGAGTGATGTCCTTCATGCCCTCGAGTTCCTTGGTCATAACCTTGGCAGCGGTGGGCGCCCAAGAGCCGGCCTCGACGAGTGCCACCGTACGGTTCTGATAGGCGTGCTCGGCAAGCGTATGGATAAAGGTGCTCATGAACGGGAAGATCTCGCCCTGATAGGTGATGGAGGCGAGCACCAGACGGTCATAGCGGAACGCATCCTCAACGGCCTCGGCCATATCGTCGCGTGCCAGGTCAAAAACGGAAACCTTCTGGCCGCGAGCCTCGAGCGCAGAAGCGAGCTCCTCAACAGCAGCCTTCAGATGGCCATACACGCTCACATAGGCGATCGTGATGCCCTCGTCCTCGGGCTGATAGCTCGACCAGGTGTTGTAGGTGTCGAGGTAATAGCCCAGATTCTCGGTCAGCACGGGGCCGTGGAGCGGACAGATAATCTGAATGTCCAGGTCGGCGGCCTTCTTGAGCACGGCCTGCACGAACTTGCCGAACTTACCGACGATGCCAAAGTAGTAGCGGCGCGCCTCGCAGGCCCAGCCTTCCGGGTCCTCGATGTCGTTGGCGCCGAACTTGCCAAAGCCGTCGGCACTAAAGAGCACCTTGTCGGTAGACTCGTAGGAGAAGATCACCTCGGGCCAGTGCACGTTGGGGGCGCAGACAAACGTTAGGCTGTGGCCACCCAGGTCGAGCACGTCGCCCTCTTTGACGACTATCTTACGCTCGGGGTAGTCGGTGCCAAAGTAGTTGACCATCATGCGGAAGGCGCCCATGCTGGCCACAATCTGTGCCTGGGGATAGCGCTCCATAAAGGCGGCGATACCGGCGGAGTGATCGGGCTCCATGTGATGGACGACCAGGTAGTCGGGCGTACGGCCATCGAGCGCGGCCTCGAGGTTGCCGAGCCATTCGTCGACAAAACCGCCATCGACTGAATCGGCGACAGCGATCTTTTCGCCCAAGATAACGTAGCTGTTGTATGCCATACCGTTCTCGGACACGTCGTACTGGCCCTCGAACAGGTCAATGTCGTGATCGTCGACACCGATGTAGCGGATATCCTTGGTGATCTCCATCAGGCAAAGCCTCCTAGATAGACAAAAGAACCCGTCTATCATAACACTCGGCAGTATCCCAGCTGTTATCTGCCGGCATCCATACCGATTGTTATTGAAATACGATAAATCGCCGTTTACCTGCGCAAACTATGCGCGCGGTATCGCCGTGCTATGTCGAATAATGAGCTGGCCGGGAATACGAATGGCAACGGTTTTGCCCGCCGTACCCGCCTCGGGAACCGCATGCTCGAATACCTCGCGTCCGCGCTGATGTAGATCAAATCGCACGGTCGTGAGCTCGTTGTGTGCCACAAAATCATCGAGCGAATCATCGACGCCCACCACGCTCACGTCCTCGGGCACGCGCAAGCCACTATCGCGCAACGCTGCAATTGCGCCGTTTGCCATCTGGTCGTTTGCCGCGTAAATCGCCGTCATGGTGCGGTCGTGCTCGGCCAGATATCTGCCGGCCTCGTAACCGCTGTTGGCAGACCAGTCGCCCTCGAGCGGCGTCTGCGGCTTAATGTGCCTACGCTCGAGCGCATCCTGCCAACCGGCTCGACGAAATTGCTCGTCGACCGAGAACGACGGGCCGCCAATATAGCGAATTTGCTCATGCCCCAGCTCAAACAGGTGATTCATAAGCAAGAGCGAGCAGCCGTAATGATCGGAGTCTACCGTGGTCACCCGCGGGTGCGCGTACATGGTAACGATGACCGTGCCAATGCCCGGCAGTGGATCAAACGTCTCAAAATCGGGCGCCATACGGCTCATGCCGATAATGATGCCGTCCACAGGCAGCGCGGCCATACGACGCGTTGCCTCGGCAAGCGAAAACTCCTCGGTCTTGGACATCTCGACCAGCGTGATGGCGCAATTATGCTCGCGAGCAGCGCTGGCGATGCCGTCGATCATTGAGAGGTTGCCAAACTTGGTGACATCGTTGACGCACAGACCGACCGAATGGTAGCGGCCGTCGCGCAGCGAGCGACCGGCATAACTCGGACGAAAGCCGAGCTCTTGCATAGCGGCCTGCACGCGCTGGCGCGTCTGCTCGTTAACGTTGGGCAAGCCGTTGGCGACGCGCGAAACCGTCTGCTGCGAAACGCCAGCAGCGCGGGCGACGTCGGCCATGGAGACCGGACGCGTACCTGTATCGTTGGACGGGCGCCTTGCCACAGGATCACCTTCACCGTTGCGAGATCTGAATAGCGTGCATGCCGGCCCGGGCAGAAATACACCCCGCGCCGAGGCCCGCTATCGTCGGACGCATGTTAACGTACTCTACTTTTTCAATCCGCAACTCTTCTGCTCTATAAGTCCATACGGCAATACCGTTCACGGCTGAATTTCTACCGATTACCAGATTCTCAAAATGTGATAAGCGTTGTGTTATGAGTACGTTAACATAGCCCGTAACGTGCGGCATCGTAGATGCTGAGTTCACGCCGCTTCAGATTGTTAACGTACTCACTACGACGGAAAACTCGTCAGTATGCGCCAAGGAAAGGACTCCCATGACCACCCCCGACGAAAAGACACTCGCCACGCTCACCAAGCTGTTCGAGGAGGAGTTTGGGCCCATCGGCGATCGCCAGGTGCTCTATGTGCACGCGCCCGGCCGCTCCGAGATCAGCGGCAACCACACCGACCACGAGGGTGGCCACGTTATCGCCGGCTCGCTCGATGTCGCCGTCGACGGCATCGCCGTGGCAACCGATTCCAACAAGGTTCGCGTAGCCGACGAGGGCTATCCCACGTTTGAAATCGCGCTCGACACGCTAGACGTTCAGGAGTCCGAGAAGGGCACGTCCGCAAGCCTCGTCCGCGGCATGGCCCACGAGATTGCAGCCCTTGGCGTTGAGCCCCACGGCTTCGACTTTGCCTTTACCTGCTCCGTCCCCTCGGGCGGCGGTCTTTCCAGCTCTGCCGCCGTCGAGGCCGCGTACGGTCGCGCCATGGAAACCCTCTGGGGCGCACCCGCCATCGAGCCCGTCGCGCTCGCGCAGATGAGCCAGCGCACCGAGAACAACTATTACGGCAAGCCCTGCGGTCTGATGGACCAGGCCGCCGTGTGCCTGGGCGGCCTTGCCTACATGGACTTTGAGGACCAGGCTCAGCCTAAAACCCAGAAGCTCGAGCTCAACTTTGAGGATCACGGCTATGCGCTCGTGCTCGTTAAGGTCGGTGCCGACCACGTGGCCGCCACCGACGACTACGCCGCCGTTCCGCGCGAGATGCAGGACGTTGCCGCCGAGTTTGGCAAGGCACGCCTGTGCGAGGTCGACGTTGCCGATTTTGACGCCAGGCTCCCCGAGCTGCGCGCCAAACTGGGCGACCGTGCCTGCCTGCGCGCCGTTCACTACTGGTACGAGAACGGCCTGGTCGACAAGCGCTGGGCAGCTCTGAACGCCGGCGACATCGACCAGTTCCTGGTCCTGACGCGCGAGTCCGGCGCCAGCTCTGCCATGTACCTGCAGAATGTTGTTGCCAAGCTGGGTTCCGAGCAGCCTTCCATGTATGCCCTGGCGCTGGCCGAGCACGTGCTCGACGGCCGCGGCGCCGTCCGTATCCACGGTGGCGGCTTTGGTGGCACCATCCAGGCCTTCGTGCCGCTCGACCTGGTCGACACCTTCATTGCCAAGATGAACGGCTGGCTGGGCGAGGGCTCTGCCCGTCACTACGCCATCTCTGACAAGGGGGCTTACGCGGCATGGCTGTAATGACTGACGTGCGCGAGGCCGCACAGAACCTGATCGAGTACGCCATCCACCGATCGATGATCGGCCAGGACGACCGCATCTGGGCATACAACACCATTTTGGAGTGCATCGGCGCTACGGGGCCCGCGCTCGATATGGCCTGGGCGCTCCAGGTTGAGAAACTCTCGCTCTTGCACCCCGATACCTTGCCCGACTTTGACCTTGAAGGCACGCTTGCCGCGCTTTCCGAGACCGCCGTTGCCAACGGCACCGCCGAGGACACGGCGTCGGGCCGCGACCGCATCGCCATGCGCATCATGGGCGCGCTCATGCCGAGGCCTTCGGTTGTAAACGAAGAGTTCAACGGACGTATGGGCGTCAACGAGCCCCGCGCCGCAACCGACTGGTTCTACGGCCTGTGCTGCGACGCCGGCTACGTGCGCCGTGCCGCCATCGCGCGCAACATCAAATGGAGCACCCCCACCAACTGGGGCGATCTTGAGATCACTATCAACCTGTCCAAGCCTGAGAAGGACCCGCGCGATATCGCCGCGGCAGGTGTAGCCAAGAACACGGGCGAGAAGTATCCCGCCTGCCAGCTCTGCATCGAAAACGAGGGCTATCCCGGACGCTCCGCCGCAGCCGACGGCGGCGCTCACCCCGCCCGCCAGAATCTGCGCGTTATCCCCATCCAGCTCGACGGCGAGCGCTGGGGTTTCCAGTACAGCCCGTACGCGTACTTTAACGAGCACTGCATTGCCATGAGCTCCGAGCATCGCCCGATGCACGTCGACCGCAAGGGCCTGACCTGCCTGCTCGACTTTGTCGACCTGTTCCCGCACTACTTTATTGGCTCCAACGCCGACCTGCCCATCGTGGGCGGCTCGATTCTGTCGCACGACCACTTCCAGGGCGGTGCGCACGAGTTCCCCATGATGCATGCCGCCGAGGTCTCGCAGTTTAGCGTGCCCGGCTTTGACCAGGTCACCGGTACCGTGCTGCAGTGGCCGCTCTCGGTGCTGCGCCTGCGCTCGCATGACCGCGCCCAGCTGCTCGACGCTGCCGAGAAGATTATCCTCGCCTGGCGCGAGTGGACCGATGAGTCTGTGGGCGTCATCGCGCACACGGCCGATGGCGTGGCGCACAACACCGTGACGCCCGTCATCCGCCGCGTCGACTCCCGCGGCAATGCCGGCGGCGAGATTTACGAGGCCTACCTGGCGCTTCGCTGCAACATCACGACCGACGAGCATCCGCTGGGCGTTTTCCACCCGCATGCTGAGTACCACCACATTAAGAAAGAGAACATCGGCTTGATTGAGGTCATGGGCCTGGCCATTCTGCCGCCGCGCCTGGTTCCCGAGCTTGGCGCTGTCCGCGAGCACTTGCTGGCGGCCAAAGCCGATGCCAGCTACGACCTTGCTGGCGCGCTCGAGGGCGACGACCTTTGCCGCAGCCACGCCGCATGGGCCAAGGACGTCTTTGCCCGCCGCGCCGACGAGCTTACGGCCGACAACGCCATCGATATCCTGCACGAGGAGGTCGGCGTGGTGTTTGGCCACGTGCTCGACAACGCCGGCGTCTTTAAGTGGGACGAAGCCGGCCGCGCCGCCCAGCAGCGCTTTATCGACTCGCTGTAACGATCCCTTGGGGACGGAGGAAAACGGATCATTTCGTCTTCAAAACAACGGTGCCCGCCGGCAACATCGCCGACGGGCACCGTTTTTGAGTGTAGTCATTGGGGACGTTCTTAAACGACTAGTTATTAAAGAACGTCCCCAATGACTACCCCAAGGAATGTCCCAGACTGCCGGCAGAAAAGGAACGTCCCTAACTGCCGCATCCGGAGCAAGACAACGCCGCAGGTAGAGGACGGACAGCGAGCGGGTCGCATTTGAGACAAGGTGACGCGAAACGAAAGGGCGCTGACCTTCTGGTCGCGCCCTTGAAGTTGAACGTCAGATTGTCCAAATGCGGCCCGCGCAGCGTCGACCGGTCCGCCGTTCGGTAGAACGGCGGAACCAATAGGTTTGGTAAAACGCCGTAACTCTAGAGCTCCGTTACTTCAACACTGTTGTAGATCTCGTCCCAGCGGTCCATGACCAGGTGGCCGGTCTTGGGATCCATGGCGTTAA
>DBFBEA010000152.1:0-24395 GCA_048248475.1 Collinsella sp.
CACGTTTTTTGAGCGCTTGATACGCTTTAACCCTGCGGAAACATTTTTCTGCGATAGTATCTGCGATATAGACCAGTCGAAACCCGCCCGAAAGAAAGGGGAGCGACATGAACCAGCAGAACATCGATTACGTACTCCGCTCCGTAGAGCAGCGTGATATCCGCTTTGTGCGTCTGTGGTTTGTCGACATTCTCGGTCGCCTCAAGAACTTTGCCATTAGCCCCGAGGACCTCGAGGTCGCTTTTGAGGAGGGTATTGGCTTTGACGGCTCCGCCATCGAGGGCTTTGCCACGCCCGAGGAAGCCGACATGCTGGCTTTTCCCGATGCTTCGACCTTCCAGATCCTGCCGTGGCGCCCGAGCCACAACGGCGTCGCCCGCGTGTTCTGCGATGTGTGCACCCCCGACCGCAAGCCCTTTGCCGGCGATCCGCGCGATGCCCTGCGCCGCATGTTCTACAAGGCCGAGAAGGCTGGCTACCTGCTCAACGTGGGCGCCGAGCTGGAGTACTATTACTTCCCCGACGAGCACACGCCCGAGCCGCTCGACAACGTGGGCTACTTCGATCTTTCGGTGAGTGACGCCGCCCGCGACCTGCGCCGCAACACGGTCCTCACGCTCGAGAAGATGTCCGTGCCCGTGGAGTACACCTTCCACGCTGCCGGTCGCTCGCAGCACGGCATGAGCCTGCGCCACGCCGAGGCCCTGAGCATGTCCGACGCCATCACCACGGCCAAACTCATCATTAAGCAGCAGGCCTACGAGAGCGGTTGTCACGCCTCCTTTATGCCCAAGCCGTTGGCAGGCGAGGACGGCAGTGCTATGTTCCTGTGCCAGTCGCTATTCGACCACGACGGCAACAACGTCTTTTGGGGCGAGGACGACGAGAAGTACCATCTCTCCGACGTCGCCAAGCACTACATGGCCGGCATTCTGGCGCACGCGCGCGAGATCAGCGCCATCACCAACCCCACGGTCAACTCGTACAAGCGCATCACCACGGGCGGCGACTCCGTGCCGCAGTACGCCACGTGGGGCCTGCGCAACCGCGCGAGCATGGTCCGCATTCCGGTCTACAAGCCCGGCAAGCAGCTGTCCACGCGCATCGAGCTTCGCAGCCCCGACCCCATGGCCAACCCGTACCTGGTCAACGCCGTCACGCTGGCGGCTGGTCTCGACGGCATCGAGCGCAAGCTAGAACTCCCGCCCGAGGCAACGGCCGAGACGCTCAAGCTTACCGACCGTCAGATGCTTGAGGCCGGCTACACGCCGCTGCCGCGCTCGCTCAAAGAGGCGCTCGACGTGTTTGAGGACTCGCAGTTTATGAAGGATGCCCTCGGCGAGCACATCCACAGCTTCTTCCTCAAAAAGAAGCGCAACGAGTGGCATAAGTTTGAGTCTACGATCACCGAGTGGGAGATCAAGCACTACCTGGCGAACTCCTAATCGCGCTGGCTTGTTCCAGTACGATTGAGCTCATTTCTTTGGAGGCCGATATGTCCGAAAAGAGTGCCCTGTTCATGGCGCGCACGACGCGCTTCCACGAGTTTGCCCGCAGCTTGACGACCACCCTGGGTGTCGAGGTGAGCCTGGCAACCCCCGATTCGCCGACTGCGGCGCACGACTTTGACCTGCTGATCCTCGATTCCGACGGCATCCGCAGCGACCGCATCGATCAGATTGCCAAGTGGCTTGACGATCGCGGCGGCGTCCCCATGTTGGTGATCGTCGACGATGAGGCGCTCGGCACCCTGCGTCTGCCGAATCACGCGCATGCCGACTTTGTATGCCCCACGGCGACACCCAACGAGCTCAAGGCTCGCGCGCAGCGCCTGATGGGCGAGGAGGAGACCGTCACCGCCGACGATGTGCTCAACATCGATAACCTCGAGATTAACCTGGCCACCTACCAGGTGACACTCGATAACGAGCCTATCGACCTGACGCTGATGGAGTACTCGCTGCTGAGCTTTTTGGCGACGCACCCCAACCGCGCCTACAGCCGCGAGGTGCTGCTGCACCGCGTGTGGGGCTTTGAGTACTGTGGCGGCACGCGCACCGTCGACGTGCACATTCGACGCATCCGCTCCAAGGTGGGCCCGCAGATCGCGGCACACATCACCACCGTCCGCGGCGTGGGCTATCTGTTTAAGGACTAGATTTCCACCACAAAGGGGACAGGCACCTTCGTGGTGGTTTTGACGCAGGCCGGGTCCTTTTGGGTCTGCAGCAGAACTTAAGCCTTCCTAAAAGATTGCGTTCTCATACACGTTCGCCCGCATATTGGGGTACAACTCAACGTGAACAATGATGGCCCGCCACATGTTTGGCGGGCCTTTGGTTATTAGACGAAAGGATCGCAGCTATGAGCGAGAACGATTCCCGGCGTCCCCAGGACGCGGGCAACGCCGGCGAGACCCAGCAGCAGCCGCGCGTGCAGGTGGAGTCGACGCCTGCCGGCAGCAACATTCCCTACGTGCAGGCCTACGACACGCAGACCGGCAAGCCGCTGGGCGGTGCGCAGGTCGTGAACAAGCACACGGTGGTCAAGACCAAGACCAAAAAGCTGCCGATCTTTATTACGGCACTCGCCGGCTGCGCCTGCGGCGCCCTGCTGGTCATCGCGCTCATTATGAGCGGCACGCTCGATATCGGCGGCGGCAAGAATGCCGTGACGGCGGGCGCTTCGGGTTCATCGACGCAAAAGATTACGATCGACTCCGAGGACACCACGCTGGCCGAGGCTGTTTCTGCCAAGGCCCTGCCCTCCGTGGTTTCCATCACCGCCACTTCGAGCGGCAGCCAGAATGGCTCGCTTTCGCAGTCTGCCGACGAGTCGGACAGCTCGGGCAGCGTCGGTTCGGGCGTGGTGCTCGATACCGAGGGCCACATCCTCACCAACAACCACGTGGTCGATGGCTATGACCAGTACGTGGTTACCATGGACGACGGCACCACCTATGAGGCCGAGTTCGTGGGCAACGATGCCTCGAGCGACCTGGCCGTCATCAAGCTCAAGGATGCCGATGCCTCCAAGCTCACGCCGATCGAGATTGGTGATTCCTCCAAGCTCAACGTGGGCGAGTGGGTCATGGCGATCGGCTCGCCGTTCGGCAACGAGCAGTCCGTCTCCACGGGAATCGTGTCGGCGCTGTATCGCTCCACGGCCATGAGCTCTACCAGCGGTAACACCATCTATGCCAACATGATCCAGACCGATGCCGCCATCAACCCGGGCAACTCCGGTGGCGCGCTCGTTAACGACAATGGTGAGCTCGTGGGCATTAATTCGCTCATCGAGAGCTATTCGGGCTCCAGCTCGGGCGTGGGCTTTGCCATTCCGGTCAACTATGCCAAGAACATTGCCGACCAGATTATCGACGGCAAGACGCCGGTGCATCCGTACATGGGCGCTACGCTTTCGAGCGTCAATGCGCTCAACGCCCGCACCAACAAGCTGAGCACCGATAGCGGCGCGTATGTGGCGAGCGTCGTTGAGGATGGTCCTGCCGCCAAGGCCGGCATTCAGGAGGGCGACGTCATCACCAAGCTGGGCGACGATGAGATTACGAGCGCCGATGGCCTGATCATCGCGCTGCGCAGCCACGAGGTGGGCGAGAAGGTCGAGATCACGCTTATGCGCGGTAAGGAAGAGAAGAAGGTCACGGTTGAGCTGGGCTCCGATGAGGAACTGCAGAACCAGCAGCAGGACGACAGTTCGACCGACACCGGCAACGGCGGTATTACCGACGAGCAGCTGCGCCAGTACCTGGAGGAGCTGCTGGGCCAGCAGGGTCAGGGCCAGGGCTACGGCCAGGGCTACTAGCGAGCCGTTTCGCATATGCCGAAGCCAGAGGGGCTGTCCCGCCAAGTGTGGGACAGCCCCTCTTTTCTTATTGATCCGTTGGGGACAGAGGAAAACGGATCGCTTGGGGCTGACAAGAGGCCTGGTCCGGAATGGTCTGGACAGTTAGTTCAGATACGTATAAATCTGGGGCAGCTTGGGATGCGTTTTGAGCAATTTTTGATTGGGATGGGGCTCGAATGGGTGTTTGGAAGGGAGAGCGGGACGTTTACATGGTCTCGAGGAGCCCAAATTAGTTGAAACAGGGGTGTTCGTGCCTGATTCAGCTCTAGGATTTATACGTATCTGAACTAACTGTCCACCCCGGTCCGGCCGCTGCCGATTCGGTGCGGTTTGAGACCGCTATTCGGCCCCGTTGCGACCGGTGGTACTCTAGTATCCGTTTGAAATCGAGCGAAGGAGTGCCGCTATGGAGCAATCGAGCCTGTTTGGTGACGGTGTGGACATCGATGCCGAAACTCCCGCGAGTGCGGATGCCGCTGCACCGGCCGATGCCCGTGCCCAGGCGGCAGCGCGCGCGGCCGAGCTGCGCCACGAGCTCGATTACCACGCCTATCGCTACTACATGCTCGATGCGCCCGAGATCACGGATGCCGCCTTTGACAAAATGCTTGTTGAGCTGCAGGAAATCGAGGCGACCTACCCCGACCTGGTGACGCCCGACAGCTATACCCAGCGCGTGGGCGGCTACGTGAGCGAGCAGTTTACGCCGGTCACGCACATGGCACGCATGTATTCCATGGACGATGCCATGGATCTGGACGAACTCGACGCGTGGCTCCAACGCACTGAGGATGCCCTCGGTGCCGGCAGCGTCACCTATACCTGCGAGCTTAAGATCGACGGCCTTGGCGTGGCGCTTACCTACCAAAACGGCAGCTTCGTACGTGCGGCCACGCGCGGTGACGGCACCACGGGCGAGGACGTGTCGCTCAACGTCCGTACCATCAAGGATGTGCCCATGCACCTGTCCGAGCCGGCGCTCGCCCACATGGGTACCGACCGCGAGCGCACCATTGAGGTACGCGGCGAGGTCTATATGCCCAAGGGCAGCTTTGTCCGTCTGAATGAAGAGGCCGATGCCGAGGGGCGCGACCCCTTCGCCAACCCGCGCAACGCCGCCGCCGGCAGCCTGCGCCAAAAGGATCCCAAGGTCACGGCGCGCCGCGACCTGGCCACCTTTATCTATGCCATCGCCGATACCGACCCGCTGCACGTCCACAGCCAGCGCGAGTTCCTCGATTGGCTGCGTAGCGCCGGCTTTAGCGTCAACCCTAACGTGGCTCGTTGTGCCACGCCGGCCGAGGTCCACGAGTTCTGCGCCCAGGCCCTCGAGCATCGCGGTGACCTGGACTACGACATCGACGGCGTGGTCGTAAAGGTTGACAGCTTCCAGCAGCAGCTCGACCTGGGCTTTACCGCCCGCGCACCGCGCTGGGCCATTGCTTTTAAGTTCCCGCCCGAGGAAAAGCAGACCGTCCTGCGCGAAATTCGCATCCAGGTGGGCCGCACCGGTGTGCTCACGCCGGTCGCCGAGTTTGACCCGGTGACGGGCGCCGGCTCCACCATCGCGCGCGCCACGCTGCACAACATCGACGAGATCCGTCGAAAAAACGTGCGCGAGGGCGACACTATCATCGTGCACAAGGCGGGTGACGTGATCCCCGAGGTCGTGGGTCCGGTGCTCGACAAGCGCCCGGTCGATTCGGCCGACTGGCACATGCCCGAGGTCTGCCCCGTGTGCGGCAGCCCCGTGGTCCACGAGGACGGCGAGGTCGCCTACCGTTGCGTTTCCATCGACTGCCCCGCGCAGCTCAAGGAGCGCCTGCTTCACTGGGTGAGCCGCGGCTGCATGGACGTCGATGGCCTGGGCGACGAGATCGTCGACAAGATGATCGCCGCCGGCCTGATCCACGATGTCGCGGACTTCTACCAGCTCACGGTCGACGACATCGCCGGCCTGGACACGGGCCGCGTGTACGCCAGCTCCAACAGCAAAAAGGGCGTCAAGAAGGGCGATCCCATTCCGGTAGGCCTCAAGACGGCCGAGAAAATTATCGCCGAGCTCAACAAGTCCAAGAGCCAGCCGCTCGGTCGCGTGCTGTTTGCCCTGGGCATCCGCCACGTGGGCAAGAGTGTGGGCGAGGTCATCGCCGAGCGATTCCTGTCGATCGACAAGCTCATCTTGGCGAGCGAAGAGGACATTGCCGAGTGTGAGGGCATCGGTCCCAAGATTGCGGCGAGCGTCAAGCAGTTCCTGGCCGTGCCCGAAAACCTTGCCGTGCTGGAGCGCCTGCGCCAGGCGGGCCTGTCGCTCGAGGTCGACTTGGGCGCCGCGCATGCACAAGCCGCAGCCGACGCGGGCGTGGCGGGCGAGCTCGCCGATGCACAACCGCTCGCGGGTCTGACCTTCGTGCTCACCGGCACGCTCGCCAACCGCACCCGCGACGAGGCGGGTGCGGCGCTCAAGGTACTCGGCGCCAAGGTTTCGGGCAGTGTTTCAAAGAAGACGAGCTACCTGATCGCCGGCCCCAAAGCGGGCTCCAAGCTCACCAAGGCCGAGCAGCTGGGTGTGCCCGTGCTGGATGAGGATGCACTCGAGCAGATCCTGGCGACTGGTGAGGTACCCCAGGCTTAGTGCATCGATAATCAAATTAGAAAACCTCCCGGAAAGGTTGATACTTTCCGGGAGGTTTTTATTTGGGCGTGGTGGCGGGCAGCATGATCCGCGTCATGTAGGTTGCTGAGGGTGACCCTGCGGAGCGGTGTCGTTCCGGAGCGATAGAAGATTCATACAAAGCAAAGGGGCCCCGCAGTGAGGTCCCACAACAGGGCTGCCCCATCGTGATGAGTTTTATACACTTTAACATTAACATTAACGTGTATACTTAGCAGTAAAGATATATGTTGAGAGGAGCAGTTATGGTTACCGTCGCGTTTTCGGAACTGCGCCAAAACCTTACGCAGGTGGCCGAAAGGGTTGCCAATGATGGCGAGGAGGTTGTGGTCTTCAAGCGGAGCAAGCCGTTGTTCAAGATCGTGCCGCTCGACTATGAAAGCCCCGTTGCGGTGGAATATGACGCCGTCCAGGAGCGTGGGGACGCAAAGCCGACGCGCGGCTCGGACAAGCCCAAGCGCGACGTGGGTACGATGTGGCATCCCAAGATCACCTGGAAGGAGATTCGCGAGATGCTCGCGGAGGATGAGGACTACCAGGAGTATCTCGATATCGTGGCTAACATGCCAAAGGGAACGCCGCTCGATACGATGACGGTTGAAGATGAAAAGCGCGTCGCAAGGGAGCGCTACCTATGAGGGCATTTCTCGATACCAATTTTCTGCTCGATTGCGTGCTTCCGGGCCGGCCGGAGCACGCAGCGGCGCAAACGATCAAGGGGCTCGTCGACGTGGGGCTTATCGAGGGCGTTGTTTCGGCCTGCTCTCTCAAGGACGCGTACTACATTCTCACCAAACAGACAGGCGAGGCACGCGCCCGCGAGGTAGTGCGTGACTGCCTTAAGAGCTACTCGGTAGAGCCTCTCGACCAAGAAGCTTGTTTTACCTCCGCCTATTCCGATGAGCCGGACTTTGAGGACGGCTGTATCCGTGCGATGGCCGAGCGTGCCGGCGTGGACTTTATTATCACGCGTGACCGCGCCGCTTTTGTGCGCTCGACCATCAAGACCTTCTCGCCTGCAGAGTTCATCCGTGCGTTTCCGATTCCGGAGGAGTAAAACCGCCATATCGAGGACTGTCTCCAGTGTGGTAGATCTTCTGTAGCCGACGCTCGTTAGTTGAGCTACACTTCATAATTATGTACATAATTATGATTGGAGTTGAACATGCCCGTTTGCGTTCCAATTAAAGATATGCGGGACACCGCGAAATTCTCGGAGCTCGTTGAAACTACTCCTGGTCCAGTGACTGTTACAAAAAACGGCTATAGCAAATTTGTTGTACTTCGATCCGAGGACTACGACCTCATGGTTCAGGAACAGGCTAAGGCTCGCCTGATGGCTCGTATAGCTGTGGCCGAGCGGGAGCGTGCTGCCGGCACGGCGCGTGATGCCTTTGAGGCCCTCGATGACCTTGAGGCAAAATATGGCCTATAACGTCAAGATTCTGCCTACAGCTGAACAAGAAGTTGACGATATCGTTGATTATCTATTGGGGCATGGTATTTTTACCGCCCGGCACTTTCCTGATAAATACCGTAGTCAGCTCCAGCTTCTTCAAAGTGGTGTAGTTGACTACGGCTTATCGAAGTTGCCCGAGCTTGCAGTGCTTGGTTACCATGCTTGCCTCGTTAATTCTTATGTAATGCTTTATTACTACGATAACGAGGACGTTGTGATTGCCCATGTTTTTCACCAAAGCCAAGATTATGCCGCATTGGTGATATCTAGAAATCGATTCGAGTTGCTAGATGATGATTAGTAAGAAGCGCCCGGAAGTATGATGCCTTCCGGGCGGTTCTTACTTTGCTGGGGCAACCGGCACCGCGATCCGCGTCACTTGGGTCGCCGGGTCGTCGCTGATGATGTCGTCGATAAGGGCGATTTCGCGTCGTCCCGCTACGCTGCCAACTTGTCAAAAGCCCCGCGCCGGTTGAGCACGGTAAACGCGACAACACAGATGACGGCCGACAAAATCGATCCGCACGGCGAAGCGATACCCATGGGAAACAGCGTGTCGGAATAGGCGTTCGACAGCAGCCACGCGCCCGGCACGCGAATGAGCGCCACGGCCAGCACGTTGTGCGCAAAGCCGATGTAGCTCTTGCCGTATGCAGCGAAAAAGCCGCTAAAGCAAATGTGGATGCCGGCAAAGATTGCATCGAAAATATAACTGTGCATATAGCCGGTACCGGCCGCGACCACCGCGGGGTCCTTGGCAAAAAAGCCGATAAACGCCGGCGCCACTAGCCACATCAGCACCGTAATCAGACAGCCGTACACCACCGAGATGGTCATGGCGTCCTTGAGTACCTGACGAGCGCGGTCGCCCTTGCCCGCGCCGGCGTTTTGCGCCGTGAGCGCGCTGACGGTGGCGCCCATGGAACTCGGCACAATGAACAAAAAGCTGATCATCTTCTCGACCAGGCCCACGGCAGCGGCGTCGACCAGGCCACGATGGTTGGCGATGACGGTGATAAACATAAACGCCACCTGGATGCAGCCGTCCTGCACGGCCACGGGCACGCCGATCTTAAGAATACTGCCGAGCACCTCGGGCTGGGGGCGCAGGTCGCTACGCTTAACGTGGATGTTCGTGCGGCGGCTCTTGAGCCACACAAGCGCGAGGGCAACGCTGGCCGTCTGCGCGGTCACCGTGCCGAGCGCCGCGCCCACGGGGCCGAGCCCCATGTGGCCGATAAACAGAAAATCGAGCGCGATGTTGATGATGCATGCCACGCCGATCACGTACATAGGCGAGCGCGAATCGCCCAGGCCGCGAAAGATGGCCGAGAGGATATTGTACGCGGCGATAAAGGGAATGCCCATAAAGCAGATACGCAGGTAGGCGGCGGTACCTTCGACTGCCTCGGCCGGCGTGCCAATGAGTGCCACGATTTGCGGGCACAGTGCGAGCAGGACAGCGGCCAGCACCACCGAGACACCCATAAAGAGTGTGATGGTGTTGCCGATGGCGGTCTCGGCGCGGTCGAAGCGGCGCGAGCCCACGGCGTGGCCGACGATAACCGTCGTTCCCATGGCCAGGCCCACGAGCGTCACGGTAATGATATAGAGCGTCTGCGCGCCATTGCCCACGGCGGTGATGCCGGCGGCGCCGCTAAACTGCCCCATCATGTACAGGTCGGCCATGCCGTAGAGCATCTGCAAAAAGTACGAGAGCATATAGGGCAGGGCAAAGACCGCGATGGTCTTAAGGACATTGCCGCGTGTGAGGTCGTGTTCCATGGGCGGGGCTTTCTGGCTGGGTTCGTTTAGCTACCAGTGTAGTGAAAACCCTACAACGATTGTAGAGTCAAGGTTTGTGTCGACAGTGGGGCGAAAAAGTCTCGCGCACCATTATTCCGAGTGAATATGGACACACATCACGAGAACTCGCCGCCGGCGCTAACCTTGCAGAAAACGATTTCGGAATACTTGACACCATTATTCGGCGCGCAATAATACGTGCGTTTGCGAACAACGTTTGATGGGGGTTGAACCTGCGTGCGCAATCTCAAAATACTGTTTTCCTATCTAGGGGCATACCGTCGCGACGCCATACTCGGCGTGCTCTTTGTGACGGCCGAGACGGCGCTCGAGCTGTTTATCCCGGTTATCATGGCGAACATCATCGACGTGGGCGTGCCTGCGGGCGACATCAACTACATGCTGCTGCAAGGCGCGTACATGTTGGTGTGTGCGGCGTTTTCGCTGGTATTGGGCTTGGGCTATGCCCGCACATCCGCCCGCGTTGCCTCGGGCCTAGGCGCTAACCTGCGCGAGGCCGAGTACAAAAAGATTCAGACGCTCGCTTTTGGTAACTTGGACAACTACGACGCCAGCTCGCTCGTCACCCGCATGACCACGGACATCACCGTTATCCAAAATGCTGTGGGCAACGGCTTTCGCCCTATGGTGCGCGGCCCGGTGACGCTTATCGTCGGCCTTATCTACGCGCTGATGCTGTCGCGCCCGCTCGCCACCGTCTTTGCGATCATCTTGCCCGTGCTGGCAATCGTACTGGGCGCCATCACCTATCGCGTCAGTCCGCTCTACCGCCAACTCCAGACCTCGATGGACCACCTCAACGGCGTGGTACAGGAGGACCTCACCGCCGTGCGTGCCGTCAAGGCCTACGTTCGTACCGAGCACGAGGAGGCCAAGTTCGACACCGTCAATACCGAGCTCGCCGGCACGGCGACAAAGACCTTTGGCAGCGCGGTGCTCAACCTGCCGGTGTTTCAGCTGTCGATGTACGTGGCTGCGCTCTCTATCCTGTGGATTGGCGGCCGCATGATTCTCGCCGGCAAGCTGGGCGTGGGCTCGCTCACGGGCTTTATGAGCTACGTGCTGCTGATCATGAACTCGCTCATGATGATTTCCAACGTGTTTTTGCTGCTCACGCGCGCTCTCACGAGTGTGGGCCGTATCGCAGAGGTGCTCGATGAGGAGCCCTTTATCGCCAACCCTGCGGGAGACCTCGCGACTGCGGCGCCAGCGGACGGCAGTATCGAGTTTCGCGACGTTTCCTTTAAATACCGCGCGGATGCAGCCGAGGATGTGCTCGAGCATATCGACCTTCGCATCGAGAGCGGCTCGACGGTGGGCATCCTCGGCGGTACGGGCTCGGGCAAGAGCTCGCTTGTGCAGCTGATTGCGCGCCTGTACGACGCCACCGAGGGCGCCGTGCTTGTGGGCGGACACGACGTGCGCGACTACGACCTGGTCGCCTTGCGCGACGCCGTAGGCATTGTGCTGCAAAAGAACGTGCTGTTTACGGGCACCGTGCGCGAGAACCTGCAGTGGGGCAATCCACAGGCGTCGGACGATGAGCTCCTCGCGGCTTGCCGCGCAGCGTGCGTGGACGAGTTCCTTGATCGCATCGGCGGGCTGGACGGCGAGTTGGGGCAAGGTGGCGCCGGTGTTTCGGGTGGCCAGAAGCAACGCCTTTGCATCGCGCGCACGCTGCTCAAGCATCCGCGCGTGCTCATTTTTGATGACTCCACCAGCGCGGTCGATATGGCGACCGACGCAAAGATTCGAGAGCACATCGCCCGGATTTCCGATACGACCGTGCTCATCATCGCCCAGCGCATCGCGAGTGTCATGGATGCCGATCGCATTGTGGTATTGGACGACGGTCGTGTCCACGGCGTGGGCACGCACGAGGAACTGCTGGCGGGCGACAACATATACCAGGAGATTTACGCCTCGCAGATGGAGTTTGCGGGGAACGCGGACGCCGGCGATAGCAACGACGATGGTTGCGCGAATGATCCGTTTTCCTCCGTCCCCGGAGGATCGCCCTTGGAAGGGGGTGAGCGCCATGCCTAAGACCGCAGCCCAAGCACGCCCGGCCGACCTCAAGCGCACTGTACGCCGCTTGCTCTCCTACATGGGGCATGCCAAGTTCTCGTTGCTCGCGGTGGGCGTGCTCGCCTCCGTCGCCGCCATCGCGAGCCTCGCCGGCACCTACATGGTGCGCCCCATCGTTAACGGTTTGGCCACGGGCGGGGAGGAACTGCTTGCCAAGCAGGTCATCCTGACGGCGATCATCTACGCTGCGGGCGTGCTCTCGGCCCTGGGCTACTCGCAGATTATGGTGCGCGCGGCCCAACGCGTGGTGTCCGATATTCGCCGCGACCTGTTTGCGCACATCCAGACGCTGCCGCTCAGCTATTTTGACAGCACGCGCTCGGGCGACATCATGAGCTTTTTCACCAACGACGTCGACACCGTCTCCGAGGCGCTTAACAACAGCTTTGCCAACGTGATTCAGGCCGCCATTCAGGTTGTGGGCACCACGGCCATGCTCATCATCCTTAACTGGCAGCTCACGATTATCACGCTCGTGTGCGATGCGGCCATTGTGCTGTATGCGCGCTACTCGGGTGCGCGCTCTAAGCGTTTCTTTGCCGCCCAGCAGGCATCGCTTGGCGACCTGGACGGATATATCGAAGAGATGGTCTCGGGCCAAAAGGTCATCAAGGTCTTTAATCGCGAGGCAGCGAATGTCGCCGGCTTCACCTGCCGCAACGATGAGCTTCGCCGCACCGGCACCACCGCCGTGAGCTATGCCAACTCCATGGTGCCCATGACCGTCGTGATTGGCTACATCAACTATGCCATCGTCGCCGTGGCGGGCGGCATGCTCTGCATCAACGGCCTGGCCGACGTGGGCGCGCTTGCAAGCTACCTGGTCTTTGTGCGCCAAGCCGCCATGCCCATCAACCAGTTTACGCAGCTCGGCAACTTCTTGCTCAACGCGTTGGCCGGTGCCGAGCGCCTGTTTGCGGCTATGGACCTTAAGCCCGAGGTGGACGAGGGCTGCGTGGAGCTGGTGCAGACGGGCGACGCCGCATGGGCGTGGAAGATTCCCGAGGGTCAGGGCGTGGGCGCGTACGGGCACTTGCATGATGTGGTTGCTGTTGATGAGTCGGGCTGCGCGGTGGCTGCCGACGGCACCGAGCTCACGTGCGGCTTGGTCCCGCTTGCCGGCGACGTGCGCTTCCATGCCGTGGATTTTTCCTACGTGCCGGGCACCCGTGTGCTCACGGATCTCAACCTGTTTGCCAAGCCGGGGCAAAAGATCGCGTTTGTGGGCTCGACGGGCGCCGGAAAGACGACCATCACCAACCTCATCAACCGCTTCTACGAGGTCGATGACGGCGAGATCACGTACGACGGCATCGACGTCAAGCACATTGCCAAGGCCAGCCTGCGCGGATCGCTCGGCATTGTGCTGCAGGACACGCACCTGTTTAGCGGCACCATTGCGCAGAACATCCGCTTTGGCAAGCTCGACGCGACCGACGAGGAGGTACGCGCCGCTGCCGAGGCCGCCTGCGCCGACTCGTTTATCCGCCGCCTGCCTAGAGGGTACGACACACCGGTTACGGCCGACGGCGCCAACCTGTCGCAGGGCCAGCGCCAGCTGCTCGCCATCGCGCGCGTGGCCGTCGCCGACCCACCGGTGCTCATCCTGGACGAGGCCACGAGCTCCATTGACACGCGTACCGAAAAGCTCATCGAGCGCGGTATGGACCGCATCATGCGCGGACGCACCACCTTTATGATCGCGCACCGCCTGTCCACCGTCCGCGACGCCGACGCCATCATGGTCCTCGAACACGGCCGCATCATCGAGCGCGGCACGCACGAAGAGTTGCTCGCCCAGCACGGCGAGTACTGGCAGCTGGCGCATGGCTTAAAAGAGTTGGATTAACCCGTTCGAGCACGATGCTTTGACCCCTCCGTGCCTCTTACCTCGCCTCAAATCATCACAACATTCGACGTTTTTCGCCAAAAACGGGAAAAGCATCGAATGTTGTGATGGTTTTTCTGCCACTCGATCGGGTGGAATCGCTTTCTTGCGCACGAAGGTGTGCGAACCCGTGGGCAGGGGAATAAGGTTGGTTATCCGATTCCATTGGAGGGCTCATGGACCTGCCGATCGTCCTGTCCCATAAGACTGCCTGGCTGTACCACAACGTGGCGCGCCCGTCCGAGCCGCTCTCGCGAGCAAGCAGCCTATACGATGAGGACTCGCTTGCTAACGAGGCGGAACCGACCGCGAGCCTGCCCAAATTGGGACTCGATGCCAAAGGGCTGAGGGCTTCAACGGCAGTTGGGATCGTTACCGACTATCTGGTTTCGCTTGGTATTCCGCGAGAAGAGCTCGATCATATCGACACGCTCGTCAACTTCGATTTTGAGCGCTCGACGCCGGCTGGATTTAGGTGTCACGTGTTTGGAGCGCCGGTACCTCCAGGCCATCTTATCGAGGTGGCAGAGGGCCTTCTGGTGGTTGATGAGGCCATGTGCTTTGTCCAAGCGGGTTCGTGGATGAGCGAGCCCGAGCAGCTGGAATATGGCTACGAAATCTGCGCCCGATACCATTTGAATCATCTGTCGACAGACGATTACATCGAGATGGGGCAGAGGTATACCGTTGCCGACTTGATTGCTTATTGCAATGAGAACCGATCTCGTCAGGGGGCCATGCGCGCGGCCGCCGTGCTCAAGCGCGTGCACGATGGCGCGCGTTCGCCCATGGAGACAGCCACCGCAATCATGGTCGTAGCGAAACGTTCCCAGGGAGGGTTGGGATACGCCAAGATCGAGCTCAACCATCGGGTCGATGTTCCCAACGAGTTCAAGTATCTCGCAAAGGCCGGGTATTTCGAGATCGACGTATATGCGCCTGCGAGCGGTACGGGGATTGAATACAACGGCTCGGACCATCTTGATAAACAGCGCAGCGCGTCGGATGCGGAGCGTATGACCGTGCTGAGCGCGCTGGGCTTTAGGATGATCGTCCTCACCGGGACTCAGTTTGCCCACCAGCTGCAATTGCATCGGGCGATGAACGCCATCGCACTCGCTATGGGCCTTAAGTGCGACCGAAGCGAAGCGTTCCAGAAGCGGCAGAACGACCTGCGAGAATTCGTGATTCGACGCTGGGACGGCGGCCTTTAGGGGCGCTTTGGTCCTTCTGCGGGGTGCCGTGGGCAGGCAAACCATCACAACATTCGACGTTTTTTGCCAAAAACGGGAAAAGCATCGAATGTTGTGATGGTTTGTATGCTGAGGATGGGCTTGGGAAGCCGGTCTTGCTCGAAGTGGTCCGTCCTGTCGTACGGGTGTCGGCATGATTCTCCCGTGGGGTATTATGTTTTCCGAAGAATAAAACGCCGCGTGAGGGGAGGGCTGCGTGGACGGGCACGTGCAACATGACGGCTTTGGCCGCGATATCAACTACCTGCGCATTGCCGTTACCGACAAGTGCAATTTCCGCTGCATTTACTGCATGCCGGCCGATGGCGTGGCACCCCGTGCGCACGACGAGCTACTCAGCGCCGAGGAAATCGCCCGCTTTGTGCGCTTGGTGGCGGGGGAGGGCATTCGCCGCGTGCGCCTGACGGGTGGTGAGCCGCTGGTCAGCCGCCGTATCATCCCGCTCATTCGTGACATTCGCGCGATTCCGCAGATCGAGGACATCTCGCTCACCACCAATGGCGCCCTGCTGCCCAAGCTGGCGCCGCAGCTCAAAGATGCCGGGCTTAACCGCGTTAACATCTCGCTCGACACGCTCGACCCTACGCTCTTTGGAAAGATCACGCGTCTAGGTCGACTCGAGCAGACCATGGCTGGTATCGACGCGGCGCTGGCTTGGGGCTTTGAGCCCGTTAAGGTCAACTGCGTTGTTGTGCGCCGGCTCAACCAGGATGTGGCGGCCCTCGCGCGCTTGACCGTCGATCGCCCCATCCACCTGCGCTTTATCGAATATATGCCCATCGGCGACGAGCACACGAGCTCGCATTGCGCTGTGGACCCGCATGCGCCCGCGCTCAATCCCGAGCTGTGGGACGCGAGCGATACCGTGCCGAGCGACGAGCTGCGGGCGCGTATCAATGCCGGGGCCGCCGCGGCGGGACTGGGCGAGCTCGAGCCGCTCGACATCAACGACGCTCCTGCCGGCGCGGGCCCTGCGCGCTATTGGCACTTTCCGGGCGCGGCGGGAACGGTCGGCTTCATTAGCGCCATGTCCAATCATTTTTGCGCGAACTGCAACCGTCTGCGCCTGACGGCCGATGGCAACGTGCGCCCGTGCCTGTTTAGCGATGCCGAGTATTCGGTGCGTGAGGCGCTGCGCCGTGGTGATGATATGCAGGTACTTTCGATTTGGCGCGATGCCGTGGCCCATAAACCGCAGGAACACGCGATAATTGAGGGCACGCAACGATTTATGTCCCAAATCGGAGGATGATCATATGGCCAAGAGCAGGTACGCCGATGCCACCAAGGCCGCTCGCAGGGCCGCGATGTCTGCCCACAAAGCCACGGCTGCGGCGAATGCTGGCAACGCCGACGCGTCCGCGCAGCCGACTGCCAGCGCTGCCACCGAGCCCGCCCGCGACGCCCGTCGCGACGAGCTGACGCACGTGGACGCCAAGGGCGAGGTGCGCATGGTCGACGTGTCCGACAAGGCCGAGACCCATCGCATCGCCATCGCCGAAGGCACCATCCTCATGCATCCCGAGACGCAGGCCATGGTGCTGCAGGACCGCGCCAAAAAGGGCGACGTGCTTGCCTGCGCGCGCGTGGCGGGCATCATGGCCATCAAGCGCACGAGCGACATCATTCCCATGTGCCATCCGTTGCTCATTACCAAGAGCAAGTGCGACATTGCGCCCATCGCTCCAGCGGGGACGCCGGCCGAGGACGTGCCCGAGGGCTGGGCGCCGGCGCGCGCGGACGGGCAGGTTGGCTTTCACGTACTGGTTACGGCCGGCGTGACGGGCAAGACGGGTATCGAGATGGAGGCCCTGACCGGCGCGAGTGCCGCGTGCCTGACCATCTATGACATGTGCAAGGCCGTCGATCGCGGCATGGAGATCGTCGACGTGCGCCTGCTGCACAAGGAGGGCGGCCGCTCGGGTGTGTGGGATCGCGCAGAGCGCCAGGCCGCTGCTGTTGAGGCCGTGGGAGCCGCGGGCAACGCGCCCGCAAGCGCACCCGTCGCCGTCGCGCCCGCAGCTCCGACACCGGCCGTCTCCGCGATCGCGTTTATCGGCTACCAGAACTCGGGCAAGACAACGCTCGTCGAGAAGGTTATCGCCGAGCTCACCCGCCGCGGTCTGCGTGTGGGTTCGCTCAAGCATCATGGGCACCACGGCTTTGATATCGATGTGCCCGCTAAGGACACCTGGCGCCATCACCAGGCCGGCTCCAAACACGTGGGCCTCATCTGCGCCACACGCTGGGCGGAGTACGCCGACACGCGCGAGGAGGACGAGATGCCCGCGCGCGAGCTGCTGTCGCGTTACAACGATGTCGACGTGGTGATCATCGAGGGTTACAAGACCGAGGGCTTCGACAACATCGTCGTCGCGCGCTCCGGTGTCGACCGTCTGCGCGGCAAGAGCTCGCTCGACCTGGTCGACGGTCACACGCTGGCCCTTGCCTGCAACGAGGCCCTGGCGCGTCAGGCCTTCGACGCCGGCTTTGCGACCCGAGCCATCAACATCAACGACGCCCGAGGCATCTGCGATCTGATTCAAGATCATCTGGCCTAAAACCTGCCAAAAAGGGACAGGTTTATTCTGGCAGGTTTTATCTGGGCAAACGTCATTTCCATCACAAAGGGGCCGGGCACCTTTGTGGTGGATTTTGCTTTAGTAGATGTGTGGGACATGCCTTACAATCTACCAAGTAGTTCATGACGGGCGAAAAACGGAGAGAAGGGGCTTGATGCGTCCTTAATGTTTCATGCGGATAGATTGATTTGACAGACGGTGGCGAATGTCCGCCGTCCGCATTCGTATGAAACAAGGAGTTTCCATGCTCGCCTCTCTTTTCTCAAAGCCTCAGTCATCGCTGTCCGTGCAGGCCAAGCGCCTGGTGGCGATGCGCTTTCTCATCTACACCGGTTTTCAGACCAGCTACTTTATCGGTGTCATCGGAACGCTCACCTATGCAGACGATGCCTCGGTCGTGGCGACATCGCTAGCCGTCCTTTTTATGAACGTATTCGTGATCTTGGGATCCTTTGCGGGTGGCGCGGCGCTCGACGCCTGGGGCCCGCGCCGTCATTTCTTGCTGAGCATCGTGGGCACGCTGGCAACCGGCGCGGCGATCCTCGTCTTTGGCAGTGCGACCGGTATCGTCCTGCTCGGCGCGGTGCTCCTGGGCTTTGTGATGGGGTTCGCCCAGCCCATTGCCACGTCCTATCCGGCGTATCTCACCGACGACCCCGTCGAGCTCAAAGACATCAACTCCGCCATCGCCATGTTCTCAAACGTGAGTATTATCGTCGGACCCACGTTGGGCGGCTTTGTCGCGGCTGCTGCGTCGTCGCGCGCGGTGTTTGTGCTCATGATGCTCTTTACCGTGCTGGCGCTCGTCGCCGGTTGGGGCTTTAGGCCGAAGACCAGCCATGTCGCCGGGGATGCGGATGCCGATTCGGCAAAGGAAGGGGAGCGTGCGGGACAAAGCCCCGACCCCAACACATCTTTCCGCGTTACCTTCGCGACCAGCATCAAGACAGTCTTCACCAACAGCGTCCTCGCCCTGCTGTTCTGCATTATTTTCCTTTCAAACTTTGGCTACGGTGCCTTCGATCCGCTGGAGTCGTTCTTCTACCGCGATGTCCTGCACGTCGGTGTTGAGTGGATGGGCTGGCTCTCGTCGGCCAGCGGTGTGGGCGCGGTGCTGGGCGCCGTGGTCGCGCTCCGCTTGCCGTCGCACCTGGTCAACCTTAAGACGCTGCTTGTGGCGCTCATGTCCGTGGGTCTGGGAAGCCTGCTCTACGTGGGAACGCCGTACGTGGGCGTAGCCCTTGTCGGCCAGATTGCCCTGGGCGTGGCCTGGGGCGTCGTCGACCCGCTCCACAACACCATCGTGCAAACAACGGCCCCGCTCGAGCAGCTCGGTCGCGTGAACTCGGTCATGGGCTTTGGCAATTTGTTTGCCGGCGTGGCGCCGCTGGCGATTGCCCCGTGGCTGGCGGCGACGTTTGGCGTGCAGCAGACGCTCGTAGGGGCGGGCATGGTCGTGACGGCGGTTCCCGCGGCGTTGCTGCTGTTTGGACGCCGGCATTTTGATCGTGCCGCAAAGCAGTAAAAACCATCACAACATTCGATGAAAATCGCGATTTTGCCGAAAAACGTCGAATGTTGTGATGGTTTGCGCTGCGAGTCAGGCCATCCTGCGGGCCCAGCCACCACAGAGGGGCCAGGCTCCTTTGTGGTGGTTTTTGCTTTGACAGGCCGCGCCTGCGCCTTGGTATACCATGTACGCCGTTCACGAATACACCCCACACCGCCGCACAACCCAGAAAGGCCCCCATGGACACCACCTTCAGCCACATCAAAGCCGTGTTCTGCGATATCGACGGCACGCTGCTCACGAGCCAGCACACGGTGTCCCCGCGCACCGTGGCGGCGATCCGCGCCCTGCGCGAGCGCGGCGTGCTCTTTGGCCTGTGCACCGGGCGCGACGCCCACGCGACCGAGGCCATGTACGAGCTCTGGGGCATCGAAGGCCTAGTAGACGTGATGGTGGGCTGCGGTGGCGCCGAGGTCATCGACCGCGCGCACGACATCAACGAGCTGAGCTATCCGCTGCCGGGCGAGACCATCGCGCGCATCTGCAAGCACATGGCGGACCTTCCGGCAACACCCGTCTGCCCCCGAGACGGCGTGTTCTACGTGCCCGAGAGCAACGCGTGTGTCGAGCACCTGTCGCGCGTCGACGGCGTGCCCTACCAGGTGGTCGATTTTGCCGAGTTTTTGCGCGAGCCACAGCCCAAGGTGATGTTTACCATGGCGCCCGAGGTAATGCCGCGGGTGATTGAGCGGGCGTCGACGTTTGCCGACGACACCGTTAAGGCGGCGGCCCTGCAAACCACGCAGCGGCTCTACGAGTTCATGGATCCGCGCGTGTCCAAGACGCGCGGTCTTGTGCGCGTGGCGGAGCTCAACGACATGGAGCTCCAGGACATCTGCGTGTTTGGCGATGCGGACAACGACACCTGCATGGTGTCTGACGCCGGCGTGGGCGTGGCCATGGCAAATGGCAGCGATGCCACCCGTGCCGCCGCCGATTTTGTAACCGCGAGCAACGACAAAGACGGCATCGCGATCTTTATCGAGGAACATCTGCTATAGCGCCGGGGGGGGAGAACCACCGCAAAGGGGGCAGGCTCCTTTGCGGTGGCCTCTGGCGATTTGGGTGAATTGATAGCTAAAATCTGCGCGAAAATTCAAATAACGTTGTCTGAACATCATGCTTCTAACCACCGATGAGTTAAAAATATTCCCATCAATTTGGTAGTCTATTCCTCCCGGTTAATGACCTACCGTTCACGGTCGATTTTCGACCGTTCACAGGATGTTCGCTCTTGAGCAAAATGTTGTGCAAATAAATCTAATGCCATTAAAAAATAATAGGCAACTAGATTACCAGCAGAAACAAAAAATAGATAGCGAATAAACGAAGGTAAATCTGAGTAAATGTCAAGGGAATTGAGAACTTGCTACAAAATTATCGGTTTTGTTGCTCGGATGTTTAAACAATAGTTACAATAGTATTACTACGCGAGCGCAATTACAGATTGCGCAGATACGTTTGATAGGGAAAGAGCAAGATCGCGGTCTCTTGGGGAGGAGACATCGATGAAAGCGAATTCAGACAAATCTAAGCAGAGTAATAAAGCGACGCGCCGTGTACTGGCAGGCGTTTTGTGCGGAGCCTCCGTTTTGAGCCTGGTACTGTCGCTCGTCATGCCTCCGATCTCGCAGGCCATTGCCAACGATGCCCAGACGGTTTCTACCGAAGAAACTGTGATGGGGGGGGGGTTCCTCAAGTGAGTCTACTGATGTAGAAAACACCAACAATGGGGATACCGAAAAGCAGGATAGTGACGAGACCGAGGGCGGCGAGTCTGGCGACGATACTCTCAGGGTGGCCCCGTTGCCTGATGACACGGGAGCCGAGAGCGTTGCGCAGCCCGCGGATGATAGTGCTAACGGCGAGGGCGCAATCGCACTTGCTGCAGAAAATAAATCGACTTATACAATCAGCAGTGGGGCTGAACTCAGTGAGAAGCTTCTTGCCAGGGGACTTCGCGATGCAACCGGCTCAGCTACTTTTGAGCTTGTTGCTGATATTAAATACAACGGTGAGATTAAGTTTGAACAAACTGACAATAACCCCATCAATATCACCCTTAATCTAAACGGCCATAAGATCAAGTGCTTGAACACCGACAAGCCGTTATTTGATGTTGCTGGCGGCGCAACACTTACAATTAAGGACGAAATTAAGGACTCCGCGCCGGTGACTGAGACGGTCAGCGACGGCCAGTTGCTAACCGATCAGGGGCAGAGCCTGAATGCCGATAATTATGACAAGTATGCCG
The DNA here is from genome assembly GCA_048248475.1 of Collinsella sp. Taxonomy (GTDB): domain Bacteria; phylum Actinomycetota; class Coriobacteriia; order Coriobacteriales; family Coriobacteriaceae; genus Collinsella. The sequence continues at coordinate 21,463 of DBFBEA010000152.1, forward strand.
CCAATTATGGCAAGAATGCCAATCTGACTTACGATAAAGATAACGATAACATTCCATCTAATCTTACCTACTACGTGACCGAATCGTCCCCGAACGAAACAGGCACAACCGAGACACTTGTCAAACATGACGTTGAGATTAAAGGCGCCATCGTGGCGTGCGGCGGCAAAACAAATCTAAGGCTCATCAATCTGTATAACAGAAACGGCAAGGGCGGCACGTTTAACCTTGTGAGCGGCGTGATTACGCAAAAACAAGACGGCAGCGTTAGCAGCTTGGTCTATGCCGAGGGCGGCTCTACCGTCAACATGCGCGGCGGCTACGTGTGTGGCGCTTTAGGCTCGGGCATTATGGTGTCCAACGAGAGTGGTGGTGCCTCGACCCTTGATTTGACCGGTGGCGTAATTGCTGGCAACTGCGCTTCGAGTGGCGGCGGTGTATATGCCAAGGGGTCTGCGGTCAAGGTGACCGGTGGCGTAATCTCCGGCAACAGCACGCTTGCTTCTGGTGCCGGTCTCGGCGGCGGCATCATGGCTTCAGGCGGTAAAGTTACCGTTTCTGGTGGCCATATCACGAATAATAGAATGGCTAAATTCTGTGGCATGGATGGCAGTGGTTGTCATGGCGGCGCTGGGCTTGCTGCCAATAACGGCGCCCATGTCACCATTTCCGATGGCCAGATTACCGGCAACTATTCCGAGGAAGCTGGCGGCGGCGTTTACGTTACCAATCTTAATCAATGAGATACGGCATGGCTCGACATTACGGGAGGATATATTGCCTCTAACGTGAGCTACCGATCTGAAGGTGCCGGCATCCGAGTGGGCCAGAAGGTTGACGCGATGATTGGCGACACTCCAGACAACAACGGCACTCCAGGCAGCAAAGTCTACATCACTAACAACTGCTGCATGTCTCGCTTTGACTGGGGCGGCGGCGGCATCTTTGTTCAGGGTGATTCGAAAAACGCGGATAACGCAGGCAGGCTGTTTGTATACAACTCGTATATAAGCAGCAATACCGCTGGCGGCTATGGCGGTGGCGTTGCAGTCTGCCCGACGGGCAAGACGTTGGTAACGAACACTAAGAGCACGGCAATCTTTGGTAATTCGTCTGCCAGAGATGAACATAATTGGCTAAATGATTACAACACAGAGCATAATTCCGGTAATAACCGTACGCCCCATCTTTCAGGTGGTGGTATTGCTGATACTAATAAGACTGAAGATAGAGATGCATACGAATCGGACAAGTTCCGCGAGTGCGGTCATGCCGATTTCTTCCTCGCAGCGCGGGATCACAATACGCCGGTCGCAGCGGTATCCGGCAAGATGCTTGGCGATATAGACGGCAAGTACTCGGGAAGCATTGAGCTAAAGAATCGCATCAGCATCCCCGCCAACGGTGTTGCTCAGGTAAAAAATAGCATCGGTCTGACTTCGGGTGTTAGCGCCACGGATAAAGCGGTGATTGACTTAGTACAGGGTAAAGTACAGGGTACTAAAGTGACAACTTTCATCACGGGCAACTATTCTTGGGACCATGGTGGCGGCATCATGTCGAATGGCAACTTGTACCTAGGCGTGCCTGCGGATACGTACGTCTACCCGAGCCTTAAGCTGAAGGCAACCAAGGCGCTGAAAAATCAGCAGACCAAGGAAAACATGGAGCTCGACAAAGACCAGTTCCCCTTCTCCTTCTCCGTCTACCGCAAGGATTCGGATGGCGCGTCGACGCCCTCTTGGGATGGCGAAACATTCAACACTGGTGGCTGCAAGCAGGTTGTATCTACCCCGAATAACGCTGACGGCAACATCGCCTTTGACCTTAGCAATGACCTTAGCATGCAGCTCGGTGACTTCAGCAAGAAGCTCTCAAGTGATACTGGCAAAATTACATACTCATACTACTTGGTCGAAGATGCGGGCAATATTCCTGGTGTTGATTACGATCATGCTGTATACGAGATTAAGGTGACAGTCGAATACAACAAGACTGTACTTATGTCCGTTCCGATAAAGAATGATTCGAATAAGACTAAAGATCTTAGTGTCTATAACTTCACGATTGATAGTGTGGACGTGACTAAGAATCATGAGGGTTCAGCTGACCATCTGGGCTCTGTGTCACCTACTGATGACTATTATTTGATTGCCGGCTCCGGTGGGGGAAGTACATTCACCAACAAGTACACCCCTAGTGTTTCCTGGATTCCTAAGGCGACTAAGGTCGTTGAGGGTGGCGAGATGAAGGCGTTTACGCTTCAGCTTGCGAAAGACAGCAAATTTGAAGACAACATCGGTACTGCCGTGACCTCTGGTAATGAAAATAAGCAGACGCATTCATTCTTGGATGGCAATGGTAAAGAGATTGAGCTCACGTACTCGCTCTCAGATATCAGGAATAGTTCCGACCCGGGCGACTCCACGGGCGGCCCTTCCAAGACCTTCAAGTACTACGTGCGCGAGAAGAACGATAGATCGACCTATTCGCATTACAAGTTTGATCAGTCGGTCTATGAGCTTACGGTTGCCGCAAAGGATGACGATGCTGGAATCACAACCAATGTGACCTACACTCAGATCGTCGATGCCAAAGGCAATGAAATTCCTGAGAATGAGCGGATACCGAAGCAGTACGGCGAGGACACCGGCGCTGGCCAAAGCCTTCCCACCTTCACCAACACCTACTCCACCTCTTTGCCCCTTTCTGGTATGTCGGGCGTCACTCTGACGTACCTTGCCGGCGCGGCGGTGCTTTGCGCTGCTGCGGCCTGGATGCACATTCGTCGAAAGGCGAATGCGAAGGGAGGTAAGCGTCGTGAATAAGAAAGTTTGCTCCTTCCCGATCTTGTTTGCGCTGCTTGCCCTCCTGATCGGCACCTGCGCGGTTGTGTTCCCCGCTTCCGCGCAGGCCGCGCCGACCTCGACCGG
>DBFBEA010000153.1:0-18743 GCA_048248475.1 Collinsella sp.
GAGCCCCAGGTCCATAAGGTGGCGGCGAAGCGCACCCTCACCGTGAAGCTTGACGATGGTGGAGCTCTCGCCCACCTTAACGTCACCCAACGTCTTCATCCTCTTGTCCCCCTTTCGGTTTTTATGAAATGCTGCAGACTAGCCGACGGTCATGATGTGCATGGCAACCTTGGAATCGATACCAAAGCGTGCGCCCAGCACAGTGACGATGATATTGGCGCCACTCGAGCTCACCACGTGGATTTCGCTGCCCTCGACAAAGCCGAGGTCCTTGAGGTGGTGTTTCATGTCCTCATTGCCCTTTACACGGGACACGCGTACGGTTTCGCCCGCTTTTACCATCGAAAGCGGCATTGCCGGCATCTGCGGTCCGCAAGACATGAGTGGCTCCTAACGTCAGTTCGTCCTCAACATCGACGCGGCAAAAGTTAACCACGTCTATGTTCGCTTTAGTAAACTAACACGTGGTTAACTTTTTGGAAAGGGTCCCCATTCAGATTTCGAAAAAGTTTCCTATACGAAACAAAAGGGCGCGGCAAGGGACCATCCTTTACCACGCCCTGTCATGCTTAAAGCGAGAGATTTCTGATCGACGTGACGCAGGAAGCCTCGTCTACGCCCGAAACGCGGAAGATGATGTCCTCGCCGCACTCGCCGTAGAGAGCCATGAGTCCCATGACATCGCGGCCATCCGTGTGGCGATCGCCGATACTGACTGACACGTCGCTACGATGCTTGGCAATGATGTCATAGAGCAGCGCAACCGGGCGGGCATGTAATCCCAACGGATCTTTAATCGTCTTTGTAAACTCGACCATGTCCCCTCCCGCGACATCGCACATTCGGCCGGCAAACCCAGCCACGTGGTAGTTATTGTACGTTACCGGCGCACCCCCGTCCCATAAAAAACGAGGGAAGGCACGCGTCCTTCCCTCGTTGCGGGCAATATACAGCCGCTTGCCTACATCAGGCGCAGGCTGACGTCCTTGAGCTGGGCGCCGGAAACGGCACTCGGAGCACCCGACATAAGGTCGGAGCCGCTGGCCGTCTTGGGGAACGCCATGACGTCGCGGATGGAGTCGGAGCCAGTGAGCAGCATGCACACGCGGTCCAGGCCCAGAGCGAAACCGCCCATCGGGGGCGCACCAAACTTGAGAGCCTCCATGAGGAAGCCAAACTGAGACTCGGCACGCTCCTCGGTAAAGCCCAGGAGCTTGAGCATGGACATCTGCATCTCGGCGTTGTGGATACGCATACCGCCGCCACCGGCCTCAAAGCCGTCCATGACAAAGTCGTAGGTGCAAGAACCGGCTGCCAACGGGTCGGCCTCAATCTTGGCAATGTCGGTCTCGGTCGGCAGGGTGAAGGGCTGGTGCTCGGCGGCATAGGCCTTGCGGTCCTCGTCCCAGTGGAACAGCGGGAAGTTGACGACCCACAGGAAGTCGTGGCCCTCGCGCTTGATCTCGAGCGCGTTTGCCATGTGGGAACGCATGCCGCCCAGGATCTCGTCAGAGAGCAGGCGCGGGCCGGCAGCGAACATCACAAGGTCGCCGGGCTCGACGTCCATGCGCTCGCGCAGAGCCGCCATCTCCTCGTCCGAGAAGAACTTGACGATGGGGCTGTTGATGGAGCCGTCCTCACGGAAAGCGATCCAGGCCAGGCCCTTGGCGCCAAACGTGGAGGCCACGCCGGCGAGCTTATCAATCTTGGCACGTGCCCAGGCGCCGGCGCCCTTGGCGTTGATGGCCTTGACGACAGAGCCCTCCTCGTTTGCGGCAGTCGCAAAGACCTTGAACTTGGAGTTGGTAAAGATGTCGGTCAGGTCGACCAGGTGCATGCCATAGCGGGTATCGGGCTTGTCGGAGCCATAGGTGTCCATGGCCTCCCAGTAGTCCATGCGGCGCAGCGGCGTGGGCATCTCGACACCCATGCAGCCGAAGGCATCGGACAGAACTTCCTCGAGCGCGCTCATGACGTCGTTCTGGTCCACGAAGGACATCTCGATATCGACCTGGGTGAACTCGGGCTGACGGTCGGCACGCAGGTCCTCGTCGCGGAAGCACTTGGCAACCTGGTAGTAGCGCTCGACGCCACCGACCATGAGCAGCTGCTTCAGGAGCTGCGGGGACTGCGGCAGGGCGTAGAAGTTACCCGGCTGAATACGGCTGGGAACGATGAAGTCGCGAGCGCCCTCGGGCGTGGACTTAAACAGGGAGGGCGTCTCGACCTCCATGAACTCACGGTTGTGCAGCGCCTCGCGAATGGCAAAGGTGAAGTCGGAGCGCAGCTTGAGGTTGGCCATCATTTCGGGACGACGGAGGTCCAGATAGCGATAGCGCAGGCGGGTGTCCTCGCTGGTCTCGATGCCGTCCTCGATCTGGAACGGCGGGGTGACGGACGTGTTGAGCACCTCGGCGTGGTCGGTCAGGACCTCGATCTCGCCGGTCGCGAGCTTGGTGTTGGTGGTCTCCTCGCCACGGGCGCGCACGACGCCGTGGATCTTGATGGGCCACTCGGGACGCATGGTCTCGGCGATCTTAAAGGCATCGCCATCGGAGTGCTCGGGGTCGAAGGTGAGCTGCGTGATGCCCTCGCGGTCGCGAAGGTCGCAGAAGATAAGGCCGCCGTGGTCGCGGCGACGGCTCACCCAACCGGTGAGGGTGACCTCTTCGCCCACGTTCTCGAAGCGAAGCTCGCCGCAGGTACGGGTGTGCATGGAATGCTCATCGATGGGACGGGTCTGGCTCATACCAGTGATCCTCCTTTATGGATCTGTGCCGCCCCGTGTCGTTCCGGGCGGCGTCGTACAGATTTGCCCAGCCTGCGTAAACCGCGCAGCCGGACATGGCGTTCTATCTTATCGCACCCACGTCGATGTACCGCGAAAAAGTAACTCTTGCCCAAAGACTTGACGGAGACGAAACAATTGACGCGGTCTGGCCGTCGCCCAGGCGCGCCGCGTGCGACAATGTGCCCCAATACAACTGCACTCGGAAAGGCCCGCCATGACTGCACGCCTCATCGTTATGGATATCGACTCCACGCTCATCAACCAGGAGGTCATCGACCTGTTGGGCGAGGAGGCCGGCGTAGGCGAGCAAGTGGCGAAGATCACCGAGCGCGCCATGCGCGGCGAGCTCGACTTTAAGCAGGCGCTCGAGGAACGCGTGGGGCTGCTTGCCGGCTTGGACGAGAGTGTGTTCGAGCGCACCTTTGAGCGCGTGACGTTTACCCCCGGCGCGCTGGAGCTTGTGCGCTCGGCGCACAGCAAGGGCTGGAAGGTCGGCGTGGTAAGCGGCGGCTTTCACGAGGTCGCCGATAAGATCGTGGCCGCCGCGGGCATCGACTTTTGCCTCGCTAACCGCCTGGAGGTCGTGGACGGCAAGCTCACCGGCAAGCTGGCGGCAGACATTGTAACCAAGGAGTCCAAGCTCATCCAGCTGCTGGACTGGGCAGTTGAGTGCGGTGTCGACATGGCCCATACCGTGGCAATCGGCGACGGCGCCAACGACATCCCCATGATTCAGGCCGCGGGCACGGGCATCGCATTTTGCGCCAAGCCCAAGACGCGCGAAGCCGCCCCATTTGCCATCGACGAGCGCAACCTGATGCTCGCCATGGACATCATCCTGCGTGACTAGTCGATCCGCCTAACAATTGAATTAGTCTGTCCTATAGTTTCCGAACAATTTTGTCTTAGTGTTCGGAAACATACCCTTTGAGTGCTAGACTTTGCGCCGTCGAAGGGAATATAGATGGATAAGCAAGATCTTGAGCAATTGCTGAGCGATGTTGCCGGCGGAGCAGTCACTCCGGCAGTCGCCCTCACGCGCATCCAGACGGCGCCAACCGCCGATTTGGGCTTTGCACAGCTCGATCTTTCACGCGGGGTACGCCAGGGAGCCGGCGAGGTTGTCTACGGTGCCGGTAAAACCGCCGAGCAGATCGCCGCCATTATCGAAGCGCTGCGCGATGCCGGTCAGGAGCGCATCCTGGTCACGCGCCTGGATGCCGAAAAAGCCACGCACACCGCTGAGCTTCTCGGCAACGACATCGACCTGGGGTATGTCCCGGACGCCCAGCTCGCCCTCGTGGGCGGCAAGCCCTCCCCCACCGGCAACGGACGCATCGTTGTCGCCTGCGCCGGCACGAGCGACCTGCCCGTCGCCGAAGAAGCCGCGTTGACGGCCGAGTTCTATGGCAACGAGGTCGACCGCCTCTACGACGTAGGCGTCGCCGGCCTGCACCGCCTGCTCGCGCGTGCCGAGGAACTCGCCCAGGCACAGGTGGTCATTGCCATCGCCGGCATGGAGGGCGCGTTGGCGAGCGTTATCGGCGGTCTGGTGAGCTGTCCGGTCATCGCCGTTCCCACCAGCGTGGGCTACGGCGCAAGTTTTGGTGGCGTAGCCGCGCTGCTCGCCATGCTCAACTCCTGTGCCAGCGGCGTATCGGTCGTCAATATCGACAACGGCTTCGGCGCCGCCTACCAGGCAAGTCTTATCAATCATCTGAGCGCCGGCGCGCCCCGCGCCCGTTAAGGAGCATTCCATGTCCAACCATCAGCACACGCTTATCATCGACGGCACCTCGGGCATCAGCGGCGACATGACCGTCGCGGCCCTGCTCGACCTGGGCGCCAGCGAGGAGCACCTGCGCGAACAGCTCGCCACACTGCCGGTCGACGGCTTTACGATCGCCGTCACGCGTGCAAACAAGCATGGCATCGACGCCTGCGATTTCGACGTCCAGCTTGCAGAGGAGCTCGAGAACCACGATCACGATATGGCCTGGCTCTACGGCAACGAAGCAACTGCCGAGCACACGCACGAACATGAGCACGGGCATGAGCATGAGCATCACCATCATGATCATGGCGGGCACGAACACGAGCACTGCCATGAGCACGACCATGAGGGCCACGCCCATGAGCACGAAGATCATCACCACACCCACCACCATCACCACCGTTCTTTGGCGGATGTCACCGCCATCATCGATGGCTCGCAGTTAAGCGATGGCGCCAAGCGCCGCGCGCTCGCCATCTTTACCGCGCTCGCCGCCGCCGAGGCCAAGGCCCACGGCAAAACGCCCGAGACCGTCATGTTCCACGAGGTAGGCGCCATCGACTCCATCGTCGACATCTGCTCGGTCGCCATCTGTCTCGATGACCTGGGTATCGAGGACATTGTCGTCGAGTCGCTCTCCGAGGGTCACGGCACCATCCACTGTGCCCACGGCCTTATGCCCATCCCGGTGCCCGCCGTCGTCAACCTATGCCAAGCAGGCAATATCGCCCTCACGCCCGCACCGGTCGCCGGCGAGCTCGTGACGCCCACGGGCGCCGCCATCGTCGCCGCACTGCGCACGTCCGAGCACCTACCGGCCCGCTACCGCATCGAGGCCGTCGGCTACGGCGCCGGTAAGCGCCCCTACGAGGGTTGCTCCGGCACGCTCCGTTGTCTGCTCGTTCACGTGGATGCATAGCCATGGATGCCCGTAAAGAAAAAAGCCGCGCTGCCATCGTTGCGGCGTTCTCCGAGCTGCTACGCGAAGTGGACTACGGCAAGATTACCGTCGGCGACATCATCGCGCGCGCTCACGTAGGCCGCGCGACATTCTACGGCCTCTTTAAGAGCAAAGACGACCTACTGTCCGAGCTCGTGAGCGACATCTGCACCCACGCCCTCGACGACGATGGCACACCGCTCGACGACCCACTCGTGCAGGTCGAGCATATCCTCAACAACCTCTGGGAGCGCCGCCAGGGCGTTCGAGCCCTCGTAGCCGGCGCCGGATCCCGCGTCTTCGCCGACTGTCTCCGCAAGACCATCATGTCGCGCGCAGCCGAAACCGTCCCCGCCGACCCCGCAGGCCCCGCCGCCACCATGGACCGAAGCTTCCTATTACACCACATAGCCTCAAGCTTCGTAGCCACCGTCCAATGGTGGGCCTGGCACAACTTCGAAGCCCCAAAAGAGGACGTAGCCAAAGACTATCTATCAGCCATAAAGCCCCTCTTCAGATAGACGCCTCCTCCCAAGGCGTCATCCCTTCCCAAAGTATCGTCCTCATCTCAACGCCCCTATCAGCAACAACCCCCTCCCATCCAAATTCAGATTTATATGTTGGGCTGCTTGCTCGAGCGCAGCAAAGACCCCGCAGCCGTCCGCATGGGGTAACTTCCCAGCGCACTCCGCAGGACGCAAAAAGGCTCGCCGCACAAAGTGCGCAGCGAGCCTTTTTGCATGTCCGAGGACGCGCTGGGAAGTTACCCCATGCGCACGGCGGACGACCTATGTAGCCTTGGACTAGAACATGCCCAAGAAACCGTGCACAAACAGTGCTGCCAGAGCGGCACCGACAAACGGAGCGATGCCAGGAACGAGCAGGCCGTACTTCCAGTTGTTGTCAGCCTTGTTCTTGATCGGCAACACCTGATAGGCCATGCGAGGACCAAGGTCACGAGCCTGGTTCATGGCGAAGCCGGTGATGCCGCCCATGCCCATGCCAACGGCCCAAACGATCAGGCCGACGCAGATGGCGAGCATCAGAACGTTCTCGCCGGCGCGGCTAGCGGCAGCGAGGATGGCGCTGATGAACACAAAGGTGCAGATAGCCTCGCAGAAGAAGTTACGGGCGTAGTTCGTACCCTCGCTGGTGGGGTTGGTCGAGAAGATGTTGCGCTGGGCAATGGGGTCGACGACGCCATCGGAAGCCTTGAACTCATCGGCATACATCAACCACGCGATCACGGCGCCCGCAAAGCCGCCGAGCATATCGGCAATCATGAAGGGAATGCAGCTGCTCCACGGCACCAGGCCTACGATGCACTGGGCAAGCACCATGGCGGGGTTCATGCACACGGCGCCGCCAAAGATAAACAGAGCGACCGAGATGCCAAAAGACCAGGTGGTGATGGCAAACATGTGGCCGGAGCCCTGATACTTGGTGCCCTTAAGCACGGTATCGCAGTGTACGCCCACGCCAAAGATGATCATGAGGGCCGTTGCGCCGAATTCGCAGAGGAGTTTGGTAAGCATAAAACCTTATCTTTCTTGTCGGTTATAAACGATTCGTTTGGGCCGTGCACTAGTGCTGCGCGACGACAACGCCCAGACCATCGGGAATGACGGCAACCTTGGCATCGGCACCCTTCATCTCAAAGGCGAGCTTGAGCGCCTCCTCGATAGTGTTGACCGGCGTCATGTGCATATCCTTGAGCATCTGGTGATCGCACAGGTCGGTGACCATAATCACAGGGTGATGCGCCAGGATGCGGGCGAAAATCTGGCTCGTCCACTGGTCGGGCAGGGTCTCGTCCTTAGGACGGTCGATGCAGGCGCGCTCAAACTCCGCCGGATCGTTGTCGGCGATGTTGTGATAGAAGCCTTCGCCACCGTGACCGTCGGCGCAACCGGCGACATCAATAATCACGCCGCCCTCGGGAAGCGTGGCCTCGGCAGCGCACATGCCCTTCACGGCTTGGTAGATGTTCTGGTCGAGCGGGTAGCCACCGTTGGTGGTGATGGCAATCTCGCACTCGACGGGCTCAACGCCGGCAAGGCTCTTCACGAACTCGCAGCCAGCCTCGTGTGCCTTGTGGATGTCACCAGCAAAGGAGCCGATGACCTCGTGCTTGCCGTTGAGCACCACGTTGAGCACAAAGGCGAGGTGAGCCATCTCGGCGGCGGCGAACATGTCCTCGCTCACATGGTTGTGGCACAGGTTGCCGGCACGCGAATGAGAATCGTTCACAAACTGACCGTTGTGGTTGTACATGATGGTCTTGTAGCTGGCGATGCCAGGCAGGACGGACTTGCGGCTACCAGAGAAACCGGCAAAGAAGTGCGGCTCAATAAAGCCCTCGGCAAGCAGCAGATCGCAATCGGCAGCAATCTTGTTGATGATGCACTCGCCACCAGAAGGCAGGGTGCCGATCTTTTTCATCATGCTGTCGTCAGTCGCGACGTGCATGACGATTTCCTCGTTGGCAACGATCTCCTCGCCATACTTGTTGACGAGCTCCTCGTGCGTCGACGGACGGTGCATACCCGTAGCAACCAAAATACGCACGCGAGCCTCGGGCGCAGCAGAATGGATGTGATGCAGCAGAATAGGCATCGTCACACGCGAGGGAACGGGACGCGTATGATCGGAGCTAATAATGACGATATCCTTCTTGCCAGCACAAAGCTCCTCGAGCGAAGGCGAGCCATAAGGATTAGCAAGCGACTCCTCTACCAGCTCTTCCTGCGATTTTGTAGTCTTAAACTCGTTTTGATGACCTTCCATCACACCCGCGAAGTTCTTATCCTCGAGCTCCAGATGCAACGTCTTGTGGTCAAACGGCAGTTCACATTCAAACAATGACGAGCGCCCTCTTCCTTTCAACTGACACACTAGATAAACCGTTGGAAGGATACGCCGCTCACCGAAAAACACCACCGTCCACCGACTCATTAACACAACGTTCATATTTGACCCACAACAAAACGGCCGCGATCCCAAACGGGACCGCAGCCGCCTGTCAAAGACACTATAGACAGGATGATTTACGCAGCGCCGAGGCAAACATCTAGTCCGAGACGTACGCACGTAAGCCATTTTGCATAAATTCGTTAATTAATTGCATAAGATGGCGCATGGATTTCTGGCCATAACTGGGTAGTACCCTCCGGAGCGTGCATTTTTGCGAGTATTCAGCATCGCGGGATAAGATTTTGGTGCCAAAAATCTTTCAAAAGGTAGATAGTCCTCATGACTCGACCCATCTGGATAGCATGCGGCGAGAAACCAGCCATATATGATCGTCGCCAAAGCCCAATCGTCGTGCAAAAGCATCAACAAAGGCAGCGAAAGCCGGCTATGGCCTTATGCATCAATCTTTGGCTGCTGAAAACTCCGTTTTTTGCACGTCGCCCCAAGCACCACCCTCACCCAGCGGCTGATCCGCCGAAGACCGGACATCGCAGGGCCCGCCATTAGTTTACTTTTAGGCACACTCCGCAGGACGCAAGAAGCCCTCGCCGCACTCCACGCTATGCGCGAAGCGCGCCTTATTCCCTTCAGCTTTAATCCCAGAAGACCGAGGACGAAGGGACCCGATGGGTTTCCCTCTGAATGCATTCCGCAGCACGAAGCCCTTTCCAAACGCGCGAAGCGCACCAATATTCCCCCAGCCAGTAATCCGCCGAAGACCGGACATCGCAGGGCCCGCCATTAGTTTACTTTTAGGCACACTCCGCAGGACGCAAGAAGCCCTCGCCGCACGAAGTGCGCAGCGAGGGCTTCTTGCATGTCCGAGGACGTGCCTAAAAGTAAACTAATGGCGGGCCCGGACGACTACAGGGCTATCGATTACCCCGTGTTCTGCAATCCTGCCGAGACGCCGGTCACAGTCGAAAGAATCAGGCTCATGTACTCGGCCTTCTTCTCCTCGGCCATCTCGTCCTGATTCATGCGCACCTCGCGAAGGGCGCGGACCTGGGCGATGGACAGAGCGTCGACGTAGGGGTTACGCACGCGAACGGCGCAGCCGAGCACGCGACGACGCTGCAGCGGCCACTCATCACCGACGATGGCAAGGACCCACTTACGGGTGAGCTGCATCTCGGTAAAGACCTTCTTGGACAGATCATCGCGGTCGCCCAGATGCAGATACATCTTGGCGATGCGCTGATCGGTCTTAGCAATCGACATCTCGATGTTGTCGATAAAGGTGCGGAAGAACGGCCACTCCTGGTAGGCAGCCTTGAGCTGGTCAAGATCGCCAAGCTGCTCGCAGGCGGTGCCCAGACCGTACCAAGCGGCCAGGTTAATGCGCGCCTGGCTCCAGCTGAAGATCCACGGGATGGTACGCAGGTCATCGAGCGACTTGGCGCCCAGACCGCGCTTGGCGGGACGCGAGCCGATCGGCAGCAGACCGACCTCGGTCAGCGGCGTCACGGTCGAGAACCACGGTGTAAAGTCCTCGGTGTTCAGCAGGTCCAGATAGCGTTCGTGGCTTGCAGTGTTGAGCTTCTCGGCCATATCCCAGAACTTCTGCGTGGTCTCGGTGTTGGTCTTCTCGACACTCGGGGCCGACTGCAAAAGCGTTGCGGCGGCAACGGACTCAACATGGCGCTGAGCCAGCGTGCGGTTGCCGTAACGGGCAAAGATGACTTCGCCCTGCTCGGTAAGCTTAAAGAAGCAGTTGACCGAACCCTTGGGCTGCGCCAGCACGGCCTTGTTGGCCGGGCCGCCGCCACGGCCCACGGCACCGCCGCGACCGTGCATGAGCACCAGGTCGATATCGTTCTTCTCTGCCCACTTGGCGATGCGCTCCTGCGCGGAGTGCAGCGCGAGCATGGCCGTGGTAGGACCGGCATCCTTGGAAGAGTCGGAATAGCCCAGCATGACCTCCATGCGGCGGTTGGTCTGGGCAAGGCGCTTTTGCACCACGGGCAGCGTAAGCATCTGATCGAGCACGTCGACGCAGCCCTCGAGGTCCTCGAGCTGCTCGAACAACGGGATCACGTCGAGCTCGGGGACATCCTCCTCGTGTGCAAAGGACAGGTGCGCCAGCTCAAAGACGTCGGCCACATGCTGAGCGCTCTTGGTAAACGAGATGATGTAGCGGTGCGCCATCTTCTTGCCGTAGCGCTTTTGGATGGAGCCGATAGCGCGGAAGGTATCGATGACCTCGCGCGTCATGGGCTGCAGGTCGCCATGGATACCGTTCTCGTGGATATCCTTAAGGGCACGGGCATGCACCACGGAGTGCTGACGGAACTCCATCTCGACCATATGGAAGCCGAAGGACTCGACCTGCCAGATGATGGTTTGGACCGGGCCGTAGGCAGCACGGACGGCACCGCAGGCGGCCAGCGAACGCTGGACGACGCGCAGGTCATCCAGGAACTCGTCGGCGCTGTGGTACATGGTGTCGGTGATACGACGGACGGTGGCGTTCAGGCGGTCGGCCATGACGAGCATGACGGCGCGATGCGGCTCGTGCTCGGAGATCAGCTCGGCGCGGGCCGTGTAACGAGGGCTCATCTCGACCTGATGGTTCCACAGGTTAATGAGCTCGGCCGACGGCTTGCTGTAGGTAGCCTCGAGCGTGAGGTTGCGGCCGATGTGGCGGCACTTGTCCTCGAGCTTGAGCACCATGTGCGTAAAGTACTTGGCGGCGACCTCACGGCTCACCTTGGCGGTGACGTTGGGGTTACCGTCGCGGTCGGAACCGATCCAGCTGCCGGGATGGAAGAACGCCGGGCACAGCGGCGGCACAGTACCGGCCTTGTCGCCCAGCACCCAATCGTCAAAACGACGATAGATAACGGGGATAACGTCGAACAGCGTGTTATCGAAGATGTCGATGATGGTATCGGCTTCCTCGACCGGCGTGGGCTTCTTGAGCGCGATGGGACTCGTACGCACCAGGGCGTCGATCTCCTGCAGCATATGGCGCTCGTTCTCCACCAGGTCGGAGCCGCCCAGACGCGGACGCTCCTCCAGCAGGTTGGAGATACGGCGGATCTTGCCCTCGACGGCCTTACGACGGGCCTCGGTGGGATGTGCGGTAAAGACAGGGTGGAACTCGAGCTTGTCGAGCAGCTCGTTGGCACCCTCGACACCCAGCTCATTCACCAGCTGGTGATAGGCAACGGTAAGCTCGTTGGCAGGATCGACCTCGGTATCGGTCGACGCACCGGCCTCGCGCTCGCGCAGCTGCGCCACACGGTAGTTCTCCTCCGACAGGTTTGCCAGATGGAAAAAGCTCGTAAAGGCGCGAACGATGACCTGCTGCTTATCGAGCGGCAGGCTGTCGATCAAATCGACGACCTCACGAAATGCCACGGCAGTGGGCTCGTCGGCGGTGGGCACGCCCTGCTCGTCGACGGCTTCGTCGGCAGCGCAGGTACCGGGGTTGCCGGCATTGACCACAATCTCGGCTGTCAAAATCTTGTCGAACAGGTCCGCGATCTCGGGATCATACTCGCTAAGCACACGGCGCTCCAGGCGCAAGAACAGCGCCAGATTGTCGCGCAGCTCCTCGGGGATCTCGATCTCGGCGAGACGCTCCCTGGACTCGGCATTCGAGCCGATTCGGTTAACGAGGCGGTTGACCACGGCAGCGACGCGCGCCGCGGCTTCGGGTACAGACTGGTTGCTTAGGTTCTCAGCCACGTTTCCTCCCATTCCTCCTTCTATGCACGTAACATGCGGTATTCATTATAGGCGCTTGAGAAATACTTTCGACACTGATTGCGCTTTACCACACAAAAGTATTTTCTGCATTGCAAAGGTTTTTGCCCTAAATGGTCGTATTTCTCGGTGGGCGGCATACGTAAACGGGGGCATTCCGCATAAAAGCGAAACACCCCCGTAACAATCGCTCTCCATGAGCAGGGCACGTTAGCAGGCCCGAAGCTCAAAAAGATGCGCTACAGGCGCTCGCGAACCGCCTCGACGACGTTGTCCAGATCGGCGAGCACCTCGTCATGGCTCTGCATGTCGCGCACTTTGACCTTGCCGGCGGCAAGCTCGTCGCCACCCAGGACCAAGATGAGCTTGGCGCCTACCTTATCGGCTTGCTTAAACTGGGCCTTGAGCGAACGACCCTGATAGTCGGCCTCGGTCACGATACCTGCGGCGCGAAGCTCCTGCGTAATGGCAAAGACGTTCTGACGCAGCTCCTTGCCGGCGTTGGCGACATAGACGCACGGGGCCTCATCGGCACCCAAATCGCTGCCAAAGGCCTGCAGGGCCAGCAGGGCGCGCTCAAAACCGACAGCAAAGCCGACGCCCGCCGTGGGCTTGCCACCCTCGAGCTCGACCAGGCCATCGTAGCGGCCGCCGCCGCCGATGGAGCCGACGCCGGCGCCAGGGGCCTCGACCTCAAAGACAGTACGGGTGTAGTAGTCCAGGCCGCGCACCAAGGTGGGATCCTCGACATACTCGATACCGACGGCATCCAGATAGCGCTTGACCTGCTCGTAGTGCTCGCGGCACTCATCGCACAGGTTGTCACCCATCAGCGGAGCCTCGGCCATGATCTCGCGGCAGTGGTCGTTCTTGCAGTCGAAGGCACGCAGCGGGTTGAGCTCGGCGCGCTCGCGGCACTCGTCACACATCTCGTCTGCGTGATCGAGGATGAACTGCTTGACCTGCTCGCGGTAAGCCGGACGGCACTGGGCGTCACCCATCGAGTTGATGAGCAGACGAAGCTTGGAAAGATCGAAGCCCAGGCGCTTGTAGAACTCCATGAGCATGATGATGCACTCGGCGTCTGCCGCCGGATCGGGAGCGCCGAGCCACTCGATGCCCACCTGGTGGAACTGGCGCAGGCGGCCCTTCTGGGGACGCTCGCCGCGGAACATGGCCTCGGCGTAGTAAGCCTTAAACGGCGTGGAGCCCTGGGGCACCAGATTGTTCTCGACGACGGCGCGCACCACGCCGGCCGTGCCCTCGGGGCGAAGTGCCAGGCGCTGCTTGGGCTTGAGTTTGGTGTCGGTGCCCTCGGTAAAGACGCGCTCCAGGTTGGCACCGCTGAACACGCGGAACATTTCCTTGCGCACGACGTCGGTCGACTGGCCGATACCGTGGACAAACACGTCAACCTGCTCGATCGCGGGCGTCTCGATGGGTTTAAAACCAAACGGCTCGAACACGCCGGCCGCAATCTGCTGCATCTTTTGCCAGGCGCGCATCTCGGCGCCGATAAGGTCGCGGGTTCCCTCCGCCTTCTGTGCCTGCATGGGCAAACACCTTTCTTTTGTATCGCGTCATAGGTAGTGGACATTATACGGCACAAAGCAGCAACGCGGCGGCGCGCCTGACCGAACGAGGGTATGGGGACTCGTTCGGCCAGACGCGCCGCCGCTGTATGTGATCCCTTTTCCTCCGCCCCCTTCGGATCACGTGATCCCTTGGGGACGGAGGAAAAGAGATCATTTCGTAGACCCGTGGCCGCCTTGGAAACCGAATGATGGTACGAGCATCCATTCGGCTTCCAAGGCGGCCACGGACAGAACGGGACGAACAGAAAAGAGCACGTAGACCTGCCAAAGCTCGCCCACAAAGCTCATGCTGACAAGCACGGCAGAGGTAGCGATAACGGTTAGGGAGCCCAAAACGCGACCGCTTACTTTATCGGCAACATGGCCAATGACAAGCGATCCGATAACGCTCACCACGGTAGAGATCGCATTGGAGATGTTGTACTGCGCAAGAGATATTCCCAAGTCGCTGACGATGAGCGGCTGGAACAGGCTCATGCAGTTGACGAAAATCGTGTAGCACGTGGCCATGATCACGAAGCCGGAGGCCACCACGAGCCAGCCGGGGAAGAACTTACGCTGCTGGGGCATACTGCTCCTTATTTAACAAACGAATAGCCGGCGCCGGGCGCCGGTAGTGCCCAAGATTGCCTTGAAAGACAAGGGCATAGGCCTTATGGCCATGCCCGCAGGCTTGAAAGGCAAGGTTGGATGCTACCGGTGGTCGGCGATATAGCCCAAAGCGACGGCGGTATAGGCCGCAGCACCGAGCGGCAGCTCGGCATCGTTAAAACGTGCCTTGGGATGGTGCTGGGCAAAATGCTCGTCCGTATCGGTCACAGCTGCGCCCACGGTAAAGTACGCACTCGGGATCTCGCTCGAGATCAGCGCGAAGTCCTCGCTCGCCATGGC
This sequence comes from Collinsella sp., assembly GCA_048248475.1. GTDB lineage: Bacteria > Actinomycetota > Coriobacteriia > Coriobacteriales > Coriobacteriaceae > Collinsella. Next base: position 14,676 of record DBFBEA010000153.1, read on the forward strand.
GTGGAACAGCGGCAGGAAGGCGGCCTTGGGCAGCACCACGCCCACGTAGCCAAGCGACGCCTGGGTCATGTCGTCATCGAGTACGAGCGGGGGAACATCCGAAAGCGTCTCGATGGTCGCCGACGTACGATATGTTGCAGCAACGCCGTTTACGACCTCCGCGATGCGGGTCTTTAGGTGAGCCATGAGCTCAACATCAAAGCCGCGCAGCGTTCCCTCGAGCACGCAGGTGTCAGGGATGACGTTGGCCGCCAAGCCGCCAGCAAACTTACCAACGGTAAGCGCGACCTCCTTAGCCGCCGGCACTTCGCGAGCGATAAGCTCCTGAAGCGCCAGATGCACATGCACGCCGGCCGTGATGGGGTCGATGCAAATCTCGGGGCTCGAGCCATGGCCGCCCTTGCCCTGAAGCGTGATACGAAAACCGTACACGCCCGAGAGCGCCGGGCTGCCGTAGAGCACCAGGCCGAGCGGCGACTGGCTATTGACATGCATGGCAAAGGCGACCTGAGGACGCGGGTTCTGCAGCAGACCGTCGGCGATGGCGGCGCGGGCACCCTCAAAGGTTTCCTCGCCCGGCTGGAACAGCAGTTTGACGGTGGCATTGGCGTCGACGAGCTCGGCCTCGCGGGCCTTGAGCAGGCGAGCCGCACCAAGCAGCGCCGTCGCGTGCATATCGTGACCGCAAGCGTGCATGCAGCCGTTGGTGGATGCAAAGGGCTCGCCGGATTCCTCGGCAACGGGCAGGGCGTCCATGTCGCCACGAAGCATGATGACCGTACCGGCCTGCTCATTCGTGCAGATGCCATTGCCTTGGGCCGCGGCGGCACCGGCGCCGACAAGGCCCACAACGCAGGAACCATCGACGAGCGTAGCAAATGGGATGTCCATCTCGGTCAGGCGCGCTTGGATATACGTAGAGGTCTGCGGGAGGCTATTACCCAGCTCGGGCATCTGATGTAAATCGTGTCGCCACGCAGCGAGCTCGTCTGCAAAAGCCTGAGCTTCTGCAACAAGACCGTCACCGATAGCGGTCTGCGCCGCCGCGGTGGCCTTGGGCGCTGATTGCGGTTGAAGATCGGACAGTGCTGGTGCCATAGATGCCCTCCAGTAACGTTTTTGCAGCAAGCACTTTGATAGCGTAAAGTGCAAGGTACTACTTTAAGGGCGACGCATAAAAAATGCCGCCCCGGGAGGCGGCGCAACAAATTGTTTACAATTGCGGACGCGGCTTTCGACGCAAAAAATCGAAATGTGTCTCGCTCAAGATAATCGAAAGAAAGATGAGCGCGAAGCCGGCGAGCAGGCGCGAGGTGAGCGCCTCCCCCATCAGCAGCACCGAGAACAGCACACCCGAAGGCGACTCCATCGAAAGGAGCAGCGAGCCCGTTGAGGCCGGGACATGCGCCAGGCCGACGTTTTGGATGAGCAGAGCCACACACGTACAGCCCACCGATAGAAACGCCATCACACCGATAAAGCTCGGCGTCCACACGGACAGCGGCGCTTGGGTCTCGAATAACAGCGACGAGATCAGGCTCAGCACGCCGTTGCCCACAAACATCCAAAACGTGATGACGTTGATGTCCATCTTGCGGCCGTACTTGGCGGTCACCGCCATCTGGATGGCAAAGAAGACCGCGCCGCCCAGTGTGATGACATCGCCGACATTGAACTCGACGCTATCGAGCGCCACCAGGCCAATGCCCGCCAGGCACAGCAACGCGGCGCCCAAGTTGTAACGGGTAAGCTTTTCGCCGCTTAGGACGTAGCTCGCAAACGGCACGAGGATGCAATAGGTACCCGTCAAAAATGCACTCTTGCCTGCCGTGGTCTGTGCCAGGCCAATCGTCTGCAAACCGTAGGCACCCCACATGAGCGCGCCCATGCCAAGCCCGACGATTAGGTTGCGGGCATTGAAATGAGCGATGATGCGTTTGTGGAAGATGACGAACATAACCAGCGAAGCCGGAAGGAAGCGAACGTAGAGCAGCTCGAACACCGGAATGGTATCGAGCGCATCCTTCATGGTGGTGAAGGAATAGCCCCAGATGACCGCTATCGAAAGCAGCAAGACCTTCCAGAACAGCGGCGAGCGTGCGCCGGCACCGCGAGAGGCGCCGCCGGCACCCAATTCTTCGCGGGCCACAGGGCTGTCGGGCAAGTTTTCGATTTCGTTGGCAGCGTATTGGGCCATGGAACGTCCTCACACTCAATCTGGGCGTGGTGTCCGCACGCGTATGGCTGCGTGCCGCCTCATGGTCAAATAAAAACGGGGCGCACCGGACCCCCGGCACGCCCCGCTACTGTAGCAACAACCGGCGTTGCATCGCAATCCAGCATAATAAAGTGTAAAACTGGAAGGCCTCGATGTTCTGACAGCGTTTACGTGTCTGAACTAAATCAATTTGGTTGACTCCAGTTTTTCGATGATCCAGTCGTTGGCTTTGATGACCGGACGGCGGAAGACGACGCCCAGGGCCAGCGACGGAATCAGATAGCTCGCCAGAATGCCCAGCTCAACCCAGTACTCCATATGGTAGGCGCCAGCCATGGCGGCATGCATGGCGTTAATGCCATGGGTAAACGGCAGGAACGGATAGATCGCCTGGAACACAGGGCCGGTCATCTCGATGGGGAACGTACCGCCCGAACCGCCGACCTGCATGACCAGCAGCACAACGGCGAGCGCCTTGCCGATATCGCCAAACGACACCGTAAGCGTGTAGACGATATTGGAGAACACGAGACTCGCGACCCAGCCCGCCAGCACAAACTGCAGCGGGTTGTCGCACTGGATGCCAAAGAACAGGATGTCGCCCGCGCACACGAGCGTTGCCTGCAGCAGAGCCAAACCGCCAAAGAACAAGTAACGACCCAGGTAGATCTCGTGTAGGCGTACGGGGATGAGCTCGTTGATAAGCTCATCGTCAACCGACACCTTCATCATGGCCGCCAGCACGATCGAGCCGACCCAGAGCGACAGAATCGTGTAGAACGGCGCCATGGCCGAGCCGTAGTTGCGGATCGGATAGACCGGTTTGCGATCGAGCGCGACGGGACCGGAAAGCGACACGGCCAAACCCTCGGGATCGTTGCCAATCATCGTCTTGATCGTGGCAAGGTCGTCCGACATCAGGGCGCCATCGAGCTCATCCTTAAACGCACTGATCTTATCGGACGCTTCACCTAGCTGATCGGAAGCCTTGTTGACCAGCTTGGCGGCCTTGGAGAGGCCCTTCGCCAACGAGCCGGATGCGTCGGTCAGGCCGCCTACGGCGCTATCCAGGTCGCCCGAGATGCCATCAAGCGAGTCCAGAATGCCCGAAACCGTCTTCTTGAGCTCCTTGGCCTTAACCGAGAACGTGGAATCGTAATCGGATTTGGCACCCGCGATGCCGGCCTTGGCATCAGCGATGGCCTGATCGACCTCGGCACGCAAGTTGTTGACCTCGGCCATGCTATCGGAGAGAGACTTCGCGGTAGCCGCCAGATCCTTGGCATTGTTGCGGTACTCAACGGCGATTCTGCCCAGCGACGTCGCGGCGGACTTGAGGCCGTCCTTCAAATTCTCATCGCTCACCTGGTCGGCAAGGCTGCGGAGCTGATCGGCCATCGCATCGATATCCTTGGCGCGCGCATTGAGGGCCGCAGCGGCATCGTTGAGTTGGGACACCGTAAGGTCGACATGCTGGTTTGCGGTGTCGAACGCCTTCGCGAGCTCGGCAGACACATTGTCGAACGAACCCGCACTTCCATCGATTGCGGCATCGATGGCATCGTTTGCCGCCTTAAGCGCTTCTTTGGAATCATCGATGCCGCTTTTGGCATGTTCCATGAGCTGCTTTGTCGACTCATCGACGGCACCGGTCTGCTTGAGCATGCCGCTCGCCGACGTCAGCGAATCGGACGTGGAGCTCAAAATGACCGCCAGCGACGAAGCATTTGCCCGAACGTCTCGCAGGTCCTCAATCGAATCGCCGAGCGTCGAGGACAGGTTGGCGATAAAGTTACCCACCTGGTCGGTGCTCATGTAATCGAGCAGGCTGGACACCGTCTTAAGACCGA
>DBFBEA010000154.1:0-29887 GCA_048248475.1 Collinsella sp.
GATATTCACGCCCTGGTCAACGCCATTGGCGAAATGCGTCGCGTGGCGCGCAAGGCTGGTTTGATCGCCATCAAAATCGACGATATCGCTCAGGTCAATGCCCGCTTTGGCTTTGATGCGGGCGACCGCGTTTTGGCAGAAAGCGCCGCCTGCCTCATGGAATGCTCGCGCGGCAAGGGTCGCCTGTTCCGCTCGACGGGACCGACGTTCGCGGCGCTTTTCGACGACTTTGATCCCGAAGAGACCGACGCGATCGCAGAAGAAATCGAACGGTTCCTGGGTTCTCCCGTGCTCATCGGCTCGCTTGAATATCAGCCGCCCATTCGCGTGGCCACGCTCCATCTGGACGGCGTCGACCGTCAGCCCGTTTCCATTTTGAACGAGCTCAAAGCGTTGCTTAAAGAGGCACCGCAAGTACCGGGCACCAAGCTGGACTAGCGTTGTGGGGCGCGATGTGAAACACAAGCCGTTTCACATCGCGCCCCACGTCATCTACCCTCTCGTGCGATAATCCTCCGCAGAAGTCACCGACAGCAGAGGGAGTTTGTGATGAAGGTTCTTTTAGTCAATGGCAGCCCCAAGGCAAACGGCAACACTGCCCGCGCACTCGCCGAGATCGCAGAGCAACTTGATGCCGAAGGCATTGATACCGAGGTGTTTCAGCTGGGCGCCAAGCCCATTCGCGATTGCATCGGTTGCGGCCAGTGTGGCAAGCTTGGCGGTCGCTGCACCTTTGACGACGACATGGTCAACGAGCTGATCGCTGCCGCCGAACAGGCCGACGGCTTTGTCTTTGGCTCGCCTGTCTACTACGCGCACCCCAGCGGCCGCATCCTTTCGGCCCTCGATCGCGCCTTCTATGCAGGCGGGCATGCCTTTGAGCACAAACCCGGCGCCGCAGTCGCCGTCGCCCGTCGCGGCGGCACGTCGACCACCTTCGATGTGCTCAACAAGTACTTCACCATTAAGCAAATGCCCGTGGTCGCTTCCACCTACTGGAACAACGTGTTTGGCCGCGTGCCCGGCGACGCCGATGGGGACGCCGAGGGCCTTGCCACCATGCGAAACATCGGCAAAAACATGGCCTGGCTCCTGCGTTGCATCGAGGCAGGACAGGCCGCCGGCATCAACGCACCCGAAGCCGATCGCGCAACGACCAACTTCATTCGCTAGAACGGCGGAACATACTATGAACGTGCAAATCTTCGGCACCAAAAAGTCCTTCGATACCAAGAAGGCGCAGCGTTATTTTAAGGAGCGCCGCATTAAGGTGCAGTTTATTGACCTTAAGGAAAAGGAGATGAGCAAGGGCGAGCTCACGAGCGTGATGCAGGCGGTCGGCGGCATCGACAAGCTGCTCAATCCCAAGGCCAAGGACGAGGAGACACTCGCGCTCATCCAGCACCTCACCCCCAGCCAGCGCTTCGACAAGCTGCTCGAGAACCAGCAGGTTCTAGCCGAGCCCATCGTGCGCAACGGCAAAAAGGCCACCGTCGGTTATTGCCCCGATGTATGGGGAGCCTGGGAGTAGCCTGTGTTATTTGCCAGCGCGTGGGTATAAGAGCAGGCGTTTGGCATATGATTCAACTGTAAGCCATGTCTAACAAAGGAGGGCACATGCCCAACAAACCCGTGAAGATCATCATGCTTACCGGCTACCTCGGTGCCGGCAAGACCACGTTGCTCAACCACATCCTCGCTAACGATGGCGGTATCCGCGCCGCCGTAATCGTCAACGACATCGGCGAGATCAACGTCGACGCCAGCCTCATCGCCGACGGCGGCCTTTCCGAGACCGACGACCTCATCCCGCTCACCAACGGCTGCATCTGCTGCACGCTTTCGGACGACCTTGCCAACCAGCTGCAGGGCATCGCCGATTCGGGTGACTTCGATTACATCATCATCGAGGCCTCGGGCATTTGCGAGCCCATCCCCATCGCCTACACCATCTCGAGCTTCTGCGACGAGGCCAAGGTGGGCGGCGAGCCCAAGCTCGCACTCGACAACATCGTGGCCGTAGTCGATTGCGCCCGCATGTACGACGAGTTCAACGGCGGCCGCGACCTGCTGGCCGAGGATATCGACGAGGACGACATCGAGAGCCTACTCATCCAGCAGATTGAGTTCTGCTCCACACTGATCCTCAACAAGACCGATACCGTGAGCCCCGAGCAGATCGCCGAGCTCAAGGCCATCGTGCGCAGCCTGCAGAAGGATGCCGTGATTGTCGAGGCTCAAAACGGCGAGGTTCCCATGGAGGAGCTGCTCGACACCGGCCGCTTCGACTTTATGCGCGCCTACAACTCCGCCGCCTGGATCGAGGCCATGGAGCATCCCGAGGAGCACGACGACCCCGAGGTGCTCGAGTACGACATCGAGACCTTTGTGTACTCGCGTCGCAAGCCGTTTGACCTGCAAAAGTTCACCGATTTTGTTGAGCAGGAGTGGCCCGATGAGGTCATCCGCGTCAAGGGTCCGCTGTGGCAGACCGGCGATCCGGACATGTGCTACATGTTTGAGCAGGCCGGCCACCAGATGCGCTTGATGGAAAACGGCCTGTTTGTCGACTCTGCGCCCGAGGGCGAGAAGCAGAAGATCATCGACGAGAACCCCGAGATCATGCATATTTGGGACGACGAGACGGGCGACCGCATGACGAGCCTGTGCATCATCGGCCGTCACATGGACAAGGATGCGCTCATCGCCTCCCTCGATGCCTGCCTGACCGACTGGCACCGCGCCTAGGTTTATCCAAGCGGGCATTTTTCCGCCTACGCAACCGCCAAACCACCACGAAGGTGCCCTTCGTGGTGGTTTTTCGTTCCGAGCCAAGGAGATTCATGTTCAACATCGTGCTGTATGCGCCCGAGATTCCGGCCAATACGGGCAATATCGGTCGCACCTGCGTGGTCACCGGCGCCCGCCTACATCTGGTGGAGCCACTGGGCTTTTCGCTCGACGACAAGACAGTACGTCGCGCCGGCCTGGGCTACTGGCAAAACTTGGACGTGACCACCTATGCCGGCTGGGAGGATTTCCTTGCGCGCAACGACCTCTCCCCCGCCGACGAGCGCCTGCACTTGCTGACCAAAAAGGCGCGCCGTACCTATGCGCAGAGTACCTACCGTGATGGCGACTACTTGGTCTTTGGCAGCGAGAGCTCGGGCATTCCCGAGCCACTGCTTGCCGCGGCGCCCGAGCGTTGCGAGCGCATCCCCATGCTGCGCGATTGCGACTCACTCGATAACGCCGAGGCTTGGGAAGCTCACGAGGAATCGCTGGGGCATACCGAGGACAGCCACGAGGCCATCCTTCAACAGGATATCTGCGGCAACTTCGTCAACCCGGACGACTACCGCATCAGCGCACTCAACCTCTCCAACAGCGCCGCCATCGTCCTCTACGAAGCCCTGCGCCAAACGGGCTTTCCGGGAATGTGACAAAGGGACTATCCCTTTGTCACATTCGGTTATAGGTAGCGGCCGGTGATGCTCTTGGAGCAGACTGCGATGTCGCCTGGCGTGCCGGCGCAGACGATTTGGCCGCCCGCATCGCCACCGCCCGGGCCCATGTCGATCACGTAATCGGCGTTACGGATAAGGTCGAGATCGTGTTCGATCACGATAACCGTGGCGCCCTTGGCAACAAGGCCGTCGAACACACTCAGCAGTACCTGAACATCGAGCGGATGCAGGCCAATCGTGGGCTCGTCAAATACGAACACGGCATCATCCTGCACACGGCCCATCTCGCTCGCGAGCTTAAGGCGCTGTGCCTCGCCGCCCGAAAGCGCCGGCGTGGGCTCACCGAGCGTGAGATAGCCCAAGCCCAGGTCGTGCAAGGTCTGCAAGCGCGCCTGAACCTTCTTGAGTCCCACCGTGGCGTCGAGCGCCTCATCCACACTCATATCCATAAGCTGCGGCAACGTAAGCAGACTCCCGTCCTTGCCCTCGCGATGGATATGCGAAGCCGCGTCTGCATAACGTGAGCCGCGACATGCCGGGCAGACGATCTCGACGTCGGGCAAAAACTGCACGTCGAGCGATATCGAGCCCGTGCCATCGCACGTAGGGCAGCGCAAGGCGCCAGTGTTGTAGCTAAAGGCACCCGCCTTGTAGCCGGCTGCCTTGGCCTCGGGCGTACGGGCGAAGGCGCGACGCAGTTCGTCATGGATGTCGGCATAAGTCGCCACCGTCGAGCGCACGTTGGCGCCGATGGGCGTGGCGTCAATCAGGTTGGCACGGGCGATACCCTCGGCGTCGACCCAACGCACATGTTTTGGCAGGCGCCCACTGGCTGCCTGCGCCTTGAGTGCCGGAATGAGCGTCTCGAGCACCAATGTCGTCTTGCCCGAACCCGAAACGCCCGTCACCGCGACAAGGCGACCGCGCGGGATATCGACTTCGAGCGGCTTGACGGTGTGGATGGTATCGGTTGCCATGCGGATATGTCCCTGGTCGAACATGTCGTCGTCAGTCACCTGCGGACGCAAGCGCTTGGGCTCTGCGCGCAAAAACGGAGCGATGCGGCTGCCCCGCGATTGCTCGACCTCGTCTACCGTGCCTGCAGCAATCACATTGCCGCCGCCTGCTCCAGCAACGGGACCCATCTCAACCAGATAGTCGGCTTCCGCCAGTACGCGCGTATCGTGGTCGACAACAACCACGGTGTTGCCATCATCCACCAGATCGCGCATTACGCCCACCAAGCCGTCGACATTGGCAGGGTGCAAGCCGATCGAAGGCTCGTCCAGTACATAGAGCACGCCCGTCGATCGGTTGCGCACCACACGGGCGAGCTGGACGCGCTGGCGCTCACCCGTGGAGAGCGTGGCACCGGCGCGGTCGAGTGAAAGGTAATCGAGACCCAGGTCGACCAGGCGACGGGCCGCACTCAAAAACGAATCGCAGATATCCGCTGCCATGGGCTGCATCTCAGTCGGCAAGGATGCAGGCACCCCGCGCACCCACTCAATCGCCTCGCCTAGCGTCATGGCCGCGGCCTGCGCCAAATTGATACCGCGCACCTGAGGCAGGCGCGCGGCCTCGGAGAGACGCGTGCCGCCGCAATCGCGGCATGGCCCCTCGCGCAAAAAGCGCGCAACGCGTTTTAAACCCTTATCGTCCTTAACCTTGGCGAGCGCATTCTCGACGGTATAGACGGCGTTGTAATAGGTAAAGTCGAGCGGCGTGGCGCCCTCGCCGTTTTTGGGGACGTAGAGAATGTGCTTCTTAACCGCCGGACCATGAAACACGATGTCGCGCTCTTGAGGCGTGAGCTGGTTAAACGGCACGTCGGTGCGCACGCCCATCTCGCCGGCCACCTGCTTCATCAGATCCCACATGAGCGTGCCCCAAGGAAGCACCGCGCCCTCGTTGATAGTCTTTGACTCGTCGGGTACCAAGCTCGCCTCGTCCACCTCGCGCATGACACCGGTGCCGCCGCAGGTGGGACACGCACCGCCGCTGTTAAACGCAAGGTCCTCGGCGCTCGGCGCGTAGAACTCACGACCGCATGCAGGGCACGCGAGCGACAGGCCTGCGGCAACGTTGAGGCTCGGCTCCACACGCGCCCCGCAATGCGGGCACACATGATGGGCGCAACGGCTAAAGAGCAGACGCAGGCTATTGTTGAGTTCAGTCATGGTGCCAAAAGTGGACCGCACGCCCGGCACGCTGGGGCGCTGATGCAATGCGAGTGCCGCCGGCACGTGCAATACCTCATCCACCTGAGCGTGCTCGGCCTGCGTCAGGCGACGGCGGGTATAGGTGCTGAGCGCCTCCAGGTAACGGCGCGAGCCCTCGGCATAAAGAACCCCCAGCGCCAGCGAACTCTTGCCCGAACCCGACACGCCGGCAATGCCCACAAGCTTTCCCAGCGGAATATCGATATCGATGTCTTTAAGGTTATGAACGCGCGCGCCACGCACCTCGATAGCCTGCGGGCTCATCTTCTGTTCCGTCACCTTTATCACCCTACTCATGCCATAAAACTCGATCGCGAACGTACGCGCCCAGCATGGGCACGGTAAACCGGACGAGGCCGTATCCGGCAGCCTCGATGACGCGCTCGCGAATCAGGCTTGCGCGATATTTACTCGCCCAGCTCTGGGTACGATCACAACGCTCAATGATATCCGCCATGCGCGTCGGTTTGTTCTCGTCAACCGCCATAGCCTCGATAAAAAGGCGCTGTGGACTGCGCAGCCCGTAATACAGGGGCGCGTCAACCGCTTCGTAGAACTCGGAGACGGCATCCGCATGGCCATCCTCGACATCGCGCCTTTCGATGACCTGCGAGCCGCGTCGAACAGCAGACCGCCACATGTAATAGCCCACCAGCTGAACCATATATGGATGCCCCATGCTCTTGCGTGCCGCAAGGTCCGCCGTCTCCGCGTCAACGTAAAGACCAGTGTCTTTGACCGTCTGGATATACGAATCGCGTACCTTGGGCAAAGAGATCGCCCCCAACGTACGCTGCTGGGCACGCCGCAAAAACGTCACGCTCGGCTCTTCGAGCAGATCGTCAACCATACTGGGTAAGCCGGCAAACACCAGCGCAAGACCACGCTGGTCGCTATCGGGCAAGCCCGTGGCATCCTGGTCTCCGAGCACCTGCTGATAGAGAACGGCAAGAGCCGCCAGTTCCTCGATAGACGCCGATTGTGCCTCGTCAATCGCAAACAGTATGCCCTTGCCTGGACCGAGCCTCTTGAGGCGCTCGTTGACCAGCCCTCGCAACGTCTCGCCCTTTGCTCGCGCCGCCTCGACCGACATCCGACCAAACGACGGACCGAACTCCATTGACGTCACAACGGGTTTATTCGAGCGAAGCGCATCGGCCAAGCGGTCGCATAAGCCAAGCGACGCGGAATCGGAGACAACCGCCCATCCGCGCTCGCTGGCTAGACGTTGCAGCTCCCGCAGGAGAACCGTCTTGCCGCAGCCGCGATTTCCCGTAATGAGCATGAGCCTGCCCGGCGCTCCAGCGCCGTTGTCGAGTCCTTCCTCAAAATCTTCGATGACCGACTCGCGGCCGATGAGTATCGGGGGCCGCTTGCCGGCAGTGGGCTTAAAGGGATTTGGATTCATGTCGGACTCCTCGGATTGGCAAACCCTGGCAATAGTTATACCAACTTGTACCGAGTTATACCAACTTAATCTGACAAAGGGACTGACAATTTGTCACGCTGGCACCAAAACCAATTTGTCAAGGGCTAGAGGACCAGAAAACCTACCATTTCTACCCCGTCCCCTAATGGCACATGTGGCCGAAAAAGGCGGCGTCTGCTGCTCGCCAGGGGCGGAAGGTGGAGGGATCGACCTTTACGTGCGCCGCGGCGGGTACGTCGTACCATTTGACCGTGTAACCGGCACCGTGAGAGCAAAAGACCGAATCAGGCGTGTTGGGCAGATCGGCCTCGGGCTCATAGGCGGCAGTCTCGATTACACGCTCGGCATCATGGCAAGCCGCATAACCGGCGAACTCCAGGTACAGATGACCGCGGCCGCTTGTGTAGGCAGCTACCTCCAGGGCATAGTCCTGCACCTCGGATGCCGGCACGCGACCCACAAGCTTCGCCCGGTCCCCCGCCATCGTCGGCGGCTCGTACTCGGCACCCATGCGCGTGGCATCTGAAAGCGCCCGGCCCACGCACTCCCCCGGCACCTCGAGCTCAAAGCGATACCACGGCTCCAGCAGCACCGCCGCGCCGGCCTCACGCGCCTGCATCAAACCCTGGCGAATCGCGCGGTACGTGGCCTGGCGAAAGTCGCCGCCCTCGGTGTGTTTGGCATGCGCACGGCCACCTGTGAGCGTAATGCGTACATCGGTGATGGGCGAGCCGGTCAGCACGCCCAGGTGATCGCGCTCCATGGCGTTAGTAAGTGCCAGACGCTGCCAGTTAAGATCGAGCTCGTCGGTCGAGGTCACGGTGCCAAACTGCACGCCCGAACCCGCTGGCAACGGCTCCAGGCTCAGATGCACCTCGGCATAATGGCGCAGTGGCTCAAAGTGCCCCACGCCCTCGACCGGCTGCGAAATAGTCTCCTTATAGAGAATGCCGCCAGACTCAAAATCAATCGAAAGGCCAAAGCGATCTGCCAATACCCGCTGCACGACCTCGAGCTGCACGGCGCCCATCAGCTGCAGGTGAATCTGCTCCAGATGCGTATTCCAGCTTACGCCGAGCATGGGATCTTCGTCCGCCAACTCAGTCAGCGCTTTGAACACCGCATGGACATCGTGTTCGCCCGGAAGCACCGTATAGGTGAGGACCGGCGCAATGACAGGTGCATCGCCCGCAGGCTCCGCGCCCAGGGCGTCCCCCGGGCGAACGTGCGCAAGACCCGTCACGGCACAAATACCGCCAGCGGCAACTTCTTGGGCAAGCTCATACTTTTCGCCGTTATAGATGCGCACCTGATCGACCTTCTGCTCCCATGCCTCGGCACCGGAACGTCCGGCAATCATCTGCTTGGCATGCAGCGTGCCGCCGGTCACTTTAACCCATGCCAAGCGCTCACCGCGATCCCCGCGGCTGACACGATAGACACGCGCGGCAAACTCCGGGTGCCATGCCTGTTCGCGCATCAGCGCGCATATGCCATCCAGCAGTTCGTCCACGCCTTGGTCCTTGAGCGCCGATCCGGCAAAGCAAGGAAAGAGCTTGCGCTCGGCAACCATGCGCGACAGCGTCGCGGCGGAAAGCTCACCCGCCTCAAGAAACTCCTCGAGCGCCGCCTCGTCCAACGCAGCAGCGTCCTCCTGAACGGAGCCGCCCGCCAGCAGTTCGTTGGCATCCAGGCAGCCTTCGGAAAGACGCTGCCCAAGCTGTGCCAGCAAAACATCGCGGCCGGGATTCTCCAAATCGATTTTGTTGATATAGATGAACGTCGGGATCTCATAGCGCGCGAGCAGGCGCCACAGGGTTTCGGTGTGCCCCTGTACGCCATCGTTGGCGCCCACAACTAAAATCGCGTAGTCGAGCGCGCGCAGCGTGCGCTCCGCCTCGGCAGAAAAATCGACATGCCCCGGTGCATCCACGAGCATGACGTGGGTATCGCCATGGTCGAGCACGGCCTGCGACGAGAAAATCGTGATGCCGCGCTCGCGCTCGATCGCGTTCGTGTCCAGATGCGAATCGCCATCGTCCACGCGGCCGCGCTTGCGAATGCGACCAGCGTTGAACAGCATGGCCTCGGCCAACGTGGTCTTGCCGGCATCGACATGCGCCAAGATTCCAACGACCGCTTGCTTCGACATGGCTCTCCTCTTATTGCAAGCCCATCGCACGCGGCAACGGGCGTTCACGCTCCACACTGGATGATACAATTTACGGGCCGGCGGGCGAAGCGGGCCCTATCCCCCGACCAAGCTCATCGCCCTGCGTTGCCGCGCGGCGATTTTCGTAGGTTCGCGCCTTGCGAAAGCCGGCTTTCAAAACAGCACAGCGAACGAAAATAGCCCCGGGTGGGACCATTTTCGTTCGCACGAATTATTGATACGCGTCCTCGCTCTTATGCCTCGCGTAGCCAATCGAACGCGACACGCGGCGTGCCGTCCGACACATACACGATGCCGGCGCGCTCGAACCCCGCCTTAATACTCGCACCCTGCATGGGCAGGTTGTCCTGATGCGTGTCGATGCGCAGGTGATCGGCACGCTCTTTGGCAAAGGCGAACATCGCAGCCGCGATACCGTGCACGGTGCCGTCGGATGCCACACGGTGCAGCACGGCGTACGGAGTGTCGCTACGCCATTGACCGTCCTCAATTACGTCATAGCACTCGTCCGGGCCCTGTAAAAATGCAAACGTCGCCACCACGCGGCCATCGACTTCGCACACATAGCTGCCACCGGCAGCGATATCGGCAGCCAGCTGCTCGGCAGAAGGCGTGCCCTCGGGCCACTGCGTGGCGTTGCCATGCGCGCGCATAAAGGCGCGGGCCGCGTCATAGATAGCCATGACGGCGGGAATGTCGGTATCGAGGGTTTTTCTGATCATCACGCGGCGACCTCACGTTTATTGGTATCACTTTGATTGAGCAATGATACCAACGTTTGGAGAGGGGCGCGATGCAGATGGGAAGCAAAAAGCGAGCCGCCTGGTCAAAGGCCAAAAGCGAGTTTTTGGGCGCTGCCACCGGCGGCGATATGAGCGACCTGTTTGCGCGCGAGGACGAGCGTCGCGACGCCTTGGACGCCGAGCGCGATGAGGCTTGGCGCTACAAGTCGTGCGAGCGCAAAAACCGTTACGACACGCGCGCCGAGGCCGAGGCAGTTATGGCCGACTGCGAAAACCGCGGGCGGCGTGGTTTGGCCTGCTACAAATGCGAATACTGCGGTGGATGGCACCTGACGTCGCACCCATGGAAATAGACGCCGCATCGGCACGGCGCTAGCGAAGCGCCGGTAATCGCACGCAAGTTACGGGCGCGGCGGCACTAAAACATCGTAACGAACTGCCTTGCCCGCAAGTTGATAGCTCGGCTTAACGCCAGCAAGCAGTGGCCCCTTCACCGGTCGCTTGATAACGACCTTGCGCGGGTGCACCGCAAGCGCAGCTTCGACCAGCGTCTCCTCATCGGCGCACGGCTGTTCCAGATGATGCAAGAGTTGAAACTTCTTTTTCACCGCTGCGCTCTTGGTGCGCTCGGGAAACATGGGGTCCAGGTACACCACATCGGGCGCGGCGAGTTCGCCTTGCTCGACCAGCTCGGCAGTCTGGTTCAGGCCGGCAATGCTGTCTTCGCCCGCATGTAAGCGCATGCGTGCCACGGCAGTCGCAAGCGCCGGATCATCCGCCGCGCGTTCCAAAGCATCTTGGAGGAGCGCAGCAATCACGCAGTCCTGTTCATACAGATCGACGGTAAAGCCCGCGGCCGCCAGCAGCAGCGAATCCTCGCCAAAGCCTGCCGTAGCGTCAATCGCCCATGGGCGCTCGATGCCTTTTACGCGCGCAGCCTTTACCAGCAGCTCTTGCTGCAGACGGCCTTGCTTGAGTCGTGGCAGCATGCGGGTAAAATCAGCACGCAGCTCCATCGTACCGTCGGTGAGTGTGAGGCCCTTGGACTTCCCGGTCAGCTCAAGCCCCGCGGCCCGAGCAACAGAAAAGGGATCGACGACGCCCATGGGTACTCCTTAGCAAGCAAAACGAATACGCGAGCGCCGTTCATGACGACACCCAACCGTCCGCTATTGTCCCACATGCGACATGGTCCACAGCATCCCAATGCAAAGCACCGCCATCAATCCCGTGCACACGGCAGCGATCACAGAATCACCCATGCGCCTTCCCAACGACCGCGGCTCACGCACTTGCCCTGCTCCGTACATCATGGCTTCTCCTTCGGTCCAGCTCTTACCATGGCCCCATCATCGCAGCGCCGCGCATACGCTGCCATCGATTTGACTTACGCCCAGCTTTCCTTTTTGAAAGGTTGGGCCGTGCGGGCAAGAGACGCTTTCAAACGCATGCATCGCCCCGTTGAACTACAATGTGCTTCACGATATGTGCCGCAACCTGGGTGCGACAGATTCTCCGCGCCCGCATCGAAAGGACCAGCTATGAGCGCCGCTCGCAAGACACTCAAAATCCTTGCCCTGATTTATTTTGTTCTGGGCATCGCCAGTCTCGTCATTGGAATCGCCGGCATCGCGACCGGCAAGCTCGAGTCCATCTACGGATCGAACGCCATGCTCGCCGCGGCCGTGGTTATCGCCAAGGGCCTCATCGATCTCGCCACGGGCGTTGCGGGCATCAAGGGTGCCAACAAGCCTTCGCAGGTAGACGGAGCGTTTAAGCTCGGTATTGTTGCCGCGGTCGCCACGCTTGCCCAGGCGGTGCTCACGCTTCCCGCGCTCGGCGGCAGCGCCGTCAACATCGGCGCCTTTGTCATCGTGGTGTACGACCTGTTCTTTGTTCAGCAGGCACACGCCGTTAAGGCCGAAAACAAGGACCGCCTGTAGGCACCTGTCTCCCATAGCCTCTGCCATCAAGCAGCTAAAAAGGGCCGATCGCGCATCTCCGCGGTCGGCCCTTTACGTTTGCCTAGATAAAACCTACCAAAATAAACCTGTCCCTTTTTTGGCAGGTTATTAGCTGTGGCGGTACTCGGCGATGATGAAGTCGATATCGGTTTGGAGCGTGTCCAGGTTTGCCAGGCGCTCTTTGTCGGCAGGGCGCGTGCGGTAGTAGTACGGCGTCATTTGGAACACCGCCTCGATATCGGCCTGGGTCTGAAGCGCAATATTCGCAGATACCCGCTGCGTTCCGACCAACTCGAGCTCGGTGGTCTGCGGCAGCTTCTCATCGTTAAGGTACGGCGTGTCGTAAAGCACCTCCTTGAGCCCAAAGAGATGGCGGGCACCTGGCACCACGGTGTAGAGCGAGCCCTCGGGCGCCAGCACGCGGGCAAACTCGCGCTCGTTAAAGGGAGCAAAGAGCTCAGTCACCATATCGAAGGCGCCATCGGCCACGGGAATGTCCTTCATATTGGCCACGAAATAGGTCGCATCGCCACGCTTGGCGGCCAGACGTACCATTTCTTTGCCCAGGTCGAAACCGTAAGCATCCACGCCCGGCACCGCGCCCATGGCACTCGTGTAATAGCCCTCGCCGCAGCAAATATCGAGCAACGTCATAGGGCCGTTCATAGACGCAGCGCGCCCAGTCGCCCGCTCGCGTACCAGCTCGACCATCGCATCGCGCAACGGCGCATAGTATCCGCGGTTCAGAAAGTCACGACGGCTGCGCGCCTGCGACTTGGGATCACCCATGGAGTCACCGCTCTTGGACGAGCGCAGCAGATACAGATAGCCCTCGCGCGCACGGTCAAACCGGTGTCCGCCCGCGCATGCAGCACCGCGCTCGTCGTCCACCAACGGCTCATGGCAAACGGGACACAACAACATGGCAACTCCTTAGCGCGAACAACACAACGACCACCATTGTCGCACGCCTTCCCCACCTAGTCATTGGGGACGTTCTTGAATAACCAGTCGTTTAAGAACGTCCCCAATGACTAGTCGATTAGGAGTATCATCGTCTGCGCAAATAAGCACGAAAGAGCATGTTAGAGATTGAGAGCGCATGGCTGACACCGTATCTAAGCACATTGACATGACCACCGGATCGCTGTGGCGCAATATCCCCCTGTTCGCCTTCCCCGTGGCCGCCACGAGCATCTTGGAGCAGCTGTCGAACCTCATCGCCACGGTCATCATCGGTAACTTCTCGGGCGACCAGGGAACCCTCGCCATGGCGGCGGTCGGCTCCAATGTTCCGCTTACCAGCCTTATGCTCAACCTGTTTATTGGCATGTCGCTTGGCTCCAACGTGGTCATCGCCAACGCTATCGGCCGAAACGATCAGAACATGGTCAAACGCGCCGTCCATACCTCGATTCTTATGGCACTTGTGGGCTTTGTCGTCATCGCGCTGGGCGAGATCTTTGCCGAGCCCATGCTCGCCGCCCTCAACGTTCCCGCCGAGACCATGCCGCTCGCCTCACTCTATCTACGCGTCTTTTTACTCAGCCTGCCCTCGATCTTGCTCTACAACTTTGAGGCCGCGATCTTCCGCTCTGTCGGCATCACCCGCATGCCGCTGCAGGCGCTTGCCGTGTCCACCGTCCTCAACATTGGCCTGGATCTCATCTTTGTCCCTGTGCTCCACTGGGGTGTCGCGGGCGTCGCCATCGCCACCGCCATCGCCTACACCGTCAGCGCCGCCACGCTCTTTATCCGCCTGCTCAAGACCGACTCCGTCGTCCGCGTCACCCCGCGCGACTTGGCTATCGATCCCGTCGCCCTCAAACGCATCGTCAAGATCGGCCTGCCCGCCGGCATCCAAAGCGCCGTCTTTGCCGTCGCCAACATCATCATCCAGTCTGCCATCAACAGTCTGGGCACCGAGGTCATGGCGGCATCGAGCGCCGCTATGAGCTTGGAGTACGTATGCTACAACCTGCTCAACAGCTTTAGCCAGGCTTGCACCACCTTTGTGGGACAAAACCACGGTGCCCGCCAGATCGACCGCTGCACCAAAACGCTCAAGGTCTGCCTGGTCGAAGGCGGTATCGTTGCACTCACCACGATCATCGTTATTGTCGGCCTGGGGCGCGAGATCTTGTCGCTCTTTAACAGCGATCCCAACATCGTCTCGATCGGCTATATCCGCGTATGTTCGATCTTCCCGGCGTACGCCTTTAGCATGTTCTACGAAAACATGTCCGGCTACCTGCGCGGCTTTGGTATCTCGCTCACGCCCGCCCTCATCACCATGATCTGCGTCTGCGGCATCCGCTTCTATTGGGTGTTCTGCGTGTTCCCGCACTTCCGCACCTTTGCGAACATCATGATGGTCTATCCCATCAGCCTGGGCACCACGGCGTTCTTTATGGTCGTAGCGGTACTACTTTGCCACCCTGCACGCACCTATCGCGCCACCCAAGCCAAAGCGACAGCCCGCTAAACACCGCACTCAACGCCACGCCAGTCATTAATTGACAATATGTGAGCTCATATAGTCGATAAAGTGCCTCGTGGCGATGGGCATGGTGTCCCAGCTGCGCCAGGCGGCCACCACGTCGCGCGAGGGGGCATGCACGATGGGCCGCACACGAATATCGGCTCGCATGCCCTCCACAGTACGACGGTAGAGCATGCTCACGCCTAGGCCCTCCTCCACCATCGCCATAATGGTGTAGTCGTCGGTCACTTCACTCGTCACGTGCGGCGACAGGCCATGCGCCGCGAATGCATCGAGCACCAGGCTCTGTTCGCCCTCATCCAGCAGCACAAACGGCTCGGACGCCAAATCGGCGAGCGTCACCTTTTCCTTTGCCGTCAGCGGATGCGCTGTCGGCAACAATGCCACCAACTCGTCGTGATAGACCACACGCTTCTCGAGCCCTGCGGTAAACCCGCGCGCCGTAAAGCAAAAGTCAACCACGCCATCGTGCACCCATTGAGCGTTGCGCGTGTAATCGCCCTGCTTGAGGGTAAAGCGTACGCCCGGGTGCAGCGCACCAAAGTCGCGAATCACGCGCGGCAATACGGTGCGGCTCACGTTGGTAAACGTCGCGATACGAATATCCGTCGAGGAGAGCCCCAGCAACTCCTGACGTTTGCCCTCAAGCTCGGCCTCGGCAGTTACGATCTGTCGCAGATACGGCAGATACTGCTTGCCGTCGCGCGTAAGCGAAACGCCCTGCTTACCGCGCTCGATAAGCGTGGTACCCAGCTCGCGCTCGAGCGCTTTGACGGCCTGGCTCACCGCACTTTGCGTATAGCCCAGTTCGTCCGCCGCCCCCTTAAGACTGCCGCGATCGACCACCATACAAACAATCTGATACCGCGATGCCATCGTGCCTCCACATCGATGTAGCCGTAAAACGTTTTGCCAGGGCTTTTTCTGCCAACATTAGTATTTCTTAATCATACTGAAGATACATTCGCTTTACTACATCCACATCTGGGAGCAGAATCCTTTTTACGAAACCGTTCTGTAACAAAAGGAGTCCCATGGATCGCAAAAAAGCAATCGCGCTCTCATTTTCCGTTCCCGTCGCATGGGGCTTTTCGTACCCCCTCATGAAGATCGGCATGGACAGCATGAACGCCACGAGCATCGTTGCGTTGCGCTGCATCATCGCCTTTGTGGCCTGCCTGCTGCTCTTCCACAAGCGCGCGTTCCGCATCAACCGCGACCTAATGGTCCGCGCCGCCATCATCGGCGCCATTATGGCAACCGAACTCACCTGCATGTGCCTGGGCTCCAGCCTCACCTCTGCCTCCACTGCCGGCTTTTTGCAGAGCCTGACGGTCGTGATCGTGCCGTTTGCCAACGCCGCCCTGCTGCGCCGTGCCCCCGAGCGCAAAGTGCTCGTCGGCACCGCCATCGTCACCTGCGGCATGCTGCTGCTCTCGGGCGCCGACTTTACCAGGCTGAATCCCGGTGCGATCATCATGCTGCTCTCGGCCTTTATCTATGCCAGCCACATTATCGTGGCCAAGCGCTTTGTCGAAGAAGTCGACCCGCTGGCTCTGGGCGTTTGGCAGCTGGGCTTCGGCGGCTTATTCTCGGGTATCGCCGCATTCACCTTTGGCGGTTTCACGCTTCCCGGCACACCCAGCGAGATCGTGGTCGTCGTCGCGCTCGCACTCATCTGCTCTGCCTACGGCTTTATCACCCAGACGCTCGTGCAGCCCCACGTGCCTGCCGAGACCACCGGCTTCGCTTTCTCGCTCGAGCCGGTCTGCTCCGCTGTCTTCTCGTTCTTCCTGGTCGGCGAGGTCCTGAGCCCCATCGCATTCTTTGGCGCCGCCCTCATCCTCACCGGCGTCATGGTGGCAACCGTCGAGCTTCCGCGCCTTCGCGCACATGGACAGGCTCGCATGGCAGGAGCGCCCGAGCAAGTCTCGTAGACCCCGCTCTTCATACAGCCGTGGCATAAAGGCAACCGGTGCGCCTTTACAATAGATGCCAACAGAGCATCTGCCATAAAGGAGCCCCATGGACACCGTAACCCGCGACCGCAACATAGCAACTTGGTTGGGCGATGCGCCGCAGCCGGTACGTGACACTACGAACCAGCTGCTCGAGCGCATCGCCCTTTTGCGTGTCGAGCAAACCATCTACCCGGCACAAGACGACATCCTCAATGCCCTCGCCTACACGCCGGCCGACCAGGTCAAGGTTGTCATCTTGGGTCAAGACCCCTATCACGGGCCCAACCAGGCCATGGGGCTGTCGTTCTCGGTCCCCGCAACGCAAACCAAGTTGCCGCCGAGCCTGCGCAACATTTACAAGGAGCTCAATGCCGATCTAGGCTGCCCCATTCCCGCCACGGGAGACCTAACCCCATGGGCACAACAGGGCGTCCTGCTTCTCAACACCACGCTCACCGTGCGCGAGCATGCCGCCAACTCGCACGCCAAACTGGGCTGGAGCACGCTCACCGACTACGTTATCGAACGCTGCTGTCAGCTGTCCCAGCCGGTAGTCTTTTTGGCATGGGGCCGCTTTGCCCAGCAGATGGTCGAAGGCAAGCTCGCCGCTACCGGCGCGGACAAGGCAACCGGCAAGTTATGCCTGGCCTCTACGCACCCCTCGCCGCTTTCGGCCAACCGTGCCACGGCAGAACTCCCCGCTTTTATGGGGTCGCGCCCCTTCTCTGCCGCCAATCGGCTACTTGAACAGCACGGCTCGACCCCCGTCAACTGGACTTGCCTCGGCTAAAAATCGATACATCAAAAACGCGCCCGACAGCTTTCCATCGGGCGCGTTTCCTATTCGGGCCAAATAAATTGTGTGCGGCCGGCCTCGCCGCCATCGATCAGCAGGCTCTGCCCGGTCATAAACCGGTTGGTCACGCCCACAAAGTAGATCCACTCGGCGATCTCTTGGGCGGTGGCCCAGCGTTTAAGCGGCGTGAGCTCCATAATCTGGCTCCACAGGTGCTCGTCTTCCATCACGCAACGGTTGAGCGGTGTGATAACGCCGCCCGGGTCCACACTGTTGGCGATGGCCTGCGGTGCCAGGCGGTTTGCAAGGTTCTTGGTGTAGGCGATAACGCCGCCCTTGCTGGCGGCATAGGCGGGAAACTCCGATCCCGTATGCCCGCTCGCCGACCCCACATTGACCACGGATTTGATAGCCGGCGCAGGCTTGGCGGCGAGCCCCTCCCCCACAAAGGCGTAGCGCTCGGTCACGTTGATGGTGCCACACAGGTTGGCGGCGATGTCGTCGGTCGAATCCTGCGTACCGGCAACGTTCACGATTACCTGAGGCTCAAGGTCGCTTGGAAACGAGTCCGGCTCGCGGACATCAACGATCAGATGGCGGTAGCGCTCGTGTTCGATCGCCGGCGACAGCAGATCAAAGCCCACGACCTCGTGGCCCTCATCCAAAAAGCGCTGCACGCACGCGGCTCCGATACCGCCCGAAGCGCCCGTGATCAAAACCCGCATACTTGCTCCTTAGGCGGTTGCGTGGCGCTCGAGGTACTCGGAACCCACATTCTCGCGCTCCCAGCCGCGCACGACCTTGTAGCCCACGGGGCTCAGGAAGACCTCGCACAGCAGCTCAGCAACAGCGCCGGTCAGCGAGCACATGAGGACCTGCACCCAGGTCCAACCAAAGAACGTGTGGCTCACCACGATGGCAAAGACCAGGTTGTCGATAAACTGGCCAACACCCGTGGACACATAGGAACGGAAGGCAAAGCTCGCAAAGTTATTCTTCTTGAGCATACGGCCGAGCGACTGGTTGAGCGTGGAGTTAACCACGGCAGAAACGAGCATTGCCAGCGAAGAGCCCAGCACCACGTACCAGGTGCCGCCGATGGTGGCGTTAAGGGCGGTGTTGACCTCAATCATGCCCGTGTCGTAGTAGGCGCCCCACATGCCGGGCGTGAGCGAACATGCCCAAAAGCACAGGCTCACGGCCAGGTTGACCAGCAGCGCGAGGATAGAGATTTTGATGGATGCCTTGGCGCCAAAGCGCTTGCAGATCATGTCCTGGCACAAAAACGAAACCCAGCTCACCACAAAGCCGCAATCGAGTGCCAGATACGGCAGGCTGATGAGCTCTTTGTTGGCCAGCAGGTTCATCATGATGACACTCACGAAAAACAGCGAAACCGTTGCCGCGGGAATGCTCCGCAACAGGACCTTATAGTCCTCCATGACCTTCTTGATCATTATGTACTCCTTTGGTTTTAGGTTTAACGAGCAGGATATCGGACCCGAACTGCTCGGACGCCCCGGTCTTGAGACGACGGTGGGTATGATAGCCGCTCACACGGCATCAGGCAAGCAAGCGGCGCGGCAGCCCCACAGGGCCACCGCGCGATGCGTTAAAAGGCTACGTTGCCAAACTCCGACAGGATAAGATCGGGGTTGTGATCGGTTGCCCAATCCACGTTCCACGGACTCGTGAACAGCAGCAGCTTACCGCCGCGCATGTCCTCGACGCGCAGCGTGTCGCGCGTGAGCGAAAGGCCCGGGATATCGATGGTATCGGGGTCGTTCTGGATCCAGCGAATGTCCGTATAGGGCAGCGGCTGGCGACGAACCTCAACACGGTACTCGGCCTTGAGGCGGCGCTCGAGCACCTCAAACTGCAGCACGCCGACCACGCCCACGATGACGCTCTCCATGCCAGCGCCCAGCTCGCGGAAGATCTGGATGGCACCCTCCTGGGCAAGCTCCTCCATACCCTTGACGAACTGTTTGCGCTTGAGCGTATCGACCTGCGTAATGCGAGCGAACATCTCGGGGGCAAACGTCGGGATCTGCGGGTACTGCACGTGGCGCTTGCCGGAGCACACGGTATCACCGATGCTAAAGATACCCGGATCAAACAGGCCCACGATATCGCCCGCGTACGCCTCGTCCACGATGGCGCGGTCATCGGCCATCATCGAGGTACCCGTGGCAAGCTTAAGCTTGCGGTTGCCCTGCACGTGGAAGGCATCCAT
Organism: Collinsella sp.; assembly: GCA_048248475.1. Taxonomy (GTDB): domain Bacteria; phylum Actinomycetota; class Coriobacteriia; order Coriobacteriales; family Coriobacteriaceae; genus Collinsella. Next base: position 19,495 of record DBFBEA010000154.1, read on the forward strand.
GCCGCGCTCGAACTTGCCCGAGCAAATGCGCACAAAGGCGATGCGGTCGCGGTGATTCTTGTCCATGTTGGCCTGGATCTTAAACACGAAGCCGCTAAAGTCGTCGCGGCAGGGATCGACCGGTTCGCTGGCGAGCGTATCGGTATAGGCGCGCGGCGTCGGGGCCAGACGCAGGAACTCCTTGAGGAAGGGCTCCACGCCAAAGTTGGTGAGCGCCGAGCCAAAGAACGCCGGGCTCAGCTTGCCGCAGGCCACGGCATCCAAGTCGAGCTCGTCGCCGGCACCATCGAGCAGCTCGATGTCGTCCATCAGGTTCTTATGGTTCTCCTCGCCGATGAGCTCATCCATGGAAGGATCGCCCAGCTCGGCCTCGACCTCGGCGACCTTCTTGGTGGCGTTGGCGTGGCCGTCGCCCTCAAAGGCAATGACGCGACGAGTCTGACGATCGAACACGCCGCGGAAGTTGCGGCCGCTGCCGATCGGCCAGTTCATGGGATACGTATTGATGCCCAGGACATTCTCGATCTCTTCCATGAGCTCAAACGGATCGCGGGCCTCGTGGTCGAGCTTGTTCACAAAGGTGAAGATGGGAATGTGGCGCAGCGTACAGACCTTAAAGAGCTTTTTGGTCTGGGCCTCGACGCCCTTGGCGCCGTCGATGACCATGACCGCGGCGTCGGCGGCCATAAGGGTACGGTAGGTATCCTCCGAGAAGTCCTGGTGACCGGGGGTATCGAGGATGTTGACGCAGGCGCCGTTATAGGTGAACTGCAGCACCGAGGAGGTAACGGAGATACCGCGCTCCTTCTCGATGTCCATCCAGTCCGAGACGGCATGCTTGGCCGAGCTCTTGCCCTTGACCGAGCCGGCAGTCTGGATGCTGCCGGTATAGAGCAGCAACTTCTCGGTAAGCGTGGTCTTACCGGCGTCCGGGTGGCTGATGATCGCGAATGTGCGGCGCGACGAGATTTCATCCGACAGGCTTGCCATGCGGATCCTTTCTTGCATTGAGTGCATTACGTCGTTGTAACCGCACTATTGTAGCCGCGAAATCCCGCCATAGGGCACCTATCAGGACAAATTCATCAGTTGGGGCCCAAGGTAGCAGTCGATGGCGGCACTCCGCAGCAGTTTGTCTCGATCTGTAACATCTAGACGGTTTTTGAACCTCTATCTGTTACAGATTTAGACAAACAGGTGGGCGTCCCAGAAAGATCTCGATCTGTAACATCTAGCCACTCAAAACGGGTCCATCTGTTACAGATTGAGATATAAGGATAGACGGGTGGCCAATGTCTCGATCTGTAACATCTAGCAGCCAAAAACTTCTCCAGTTGTTACAGATTGAGACAACCAGGTGGGGCCCGCCAGCAAAATCTCAATCTGTAACAGGTAGCCGTCCAAATCGCTTCCAGATGTTACAGATTGAGATGAATGAACGAGCGGACAATCCCTATTTTCCTCTTGCATAACTGTGCATAGTGTATATATACTGTGCTTACCGGTTATATACACGTGTAGCCCAACAGCTAAGGAGCCGCTGTGGACATCATCCTATCCAATTCGAGCGACAAGCCCATCTACGAGCAGATAACCTCGCAAGTCAAAGCTCAGATCTTATCGGGCACGCTCGCTGCGGGAGCCAAACTCCCCAGCATCCGTGCACTCGCGAGTGACCTGGGTGTGAGCGTCATCACCACCAAGCGCGCCTACGCCGACCTGGAGCAACTCGGCTTTATCTGCACCGTGCAGGGCAAGGGCTGCTTTGTCGCCGAGGGCAACCAGGAGCTCTTGCGCGAAAACCAGCTCTGCCATATCGAAGAGCTGCTTGCGAAAGCGGCGAGCCAAGCCGAAACCCTGGGCGTCACGCGCGACAAACTGCACGAAATGCTCGACCTGGTGGCCCCCGAAACCATGCAGTAGCCATCTGCAAGAAAGGCTATACCATGCAAAACTTGCTAGAACTCAAAGGCATCTCACGCACTGTAAGCGACCGCTTTTCGCTGCGCGATGTCACGCTCGCCGTGGAGCCCGGCCAGATTGTCGGCTTTGTTGGTGCCAACGGTGCCGGCAAAACCACGACGATTCGAGCCGCACTCGGGCTTATAAAGCTCGATGCCGGCGAAGTGCACCTGTTTGGGCAGCGCTGTGGCGCCGACGCGCCCGGTGAAGTGCAGCGCTGCTTGCGCACCCGTATCGGCCTCGTGCTGGACACATGCCCTTTCCCTTCCACACTTAAGGTGGGCCAGATCGAGTCGCTCGTAGGCCCGGCGTACCCCACGTGGGACCGCGAAACATTCGCCGGATTCATCGACCGATTTGGCCTCGATCCCAAGGCAAAGGTCAAAGACCTCTCCCGCGGCATGGGCATGAAGTTGCAGCTTGCTTGCGCACTCAGCCACAATGCCAGGCTGCTCGTTTTGGACGAAGCCACCGCGGGCCTTGATCCCATGGCGCGCGAGGAACTGCTCGATGAGCTGCTCGCCTTTGTTTCCGACGGCCAGCACAGCGTGCTGCTCTCGAGCCACATTACGTCCGACCTCGATCGTGCTGCCGACCGCATCATCTGCATCGATAACGGCTCGATTATGTTTGACCTGCCGCGCGAGGACATTACCGACCGCGCAGGCATCGCCCACTGCACCCAGGCACAGGCCGCCGAGCTTATGGCTTGCGTCGATGGCGCCCGTGCCGTCCACCACGCCTACAGCGTGGACGTACTCGTACCCAACCGCCGCGAAACGCTCGAGGCCTTTCCCGAGATTCCCTGCGATCGGGCAACCATTGATGACTATCTGCGCCTCACGCTGAAAGGGGCTTCAAAATGAAACGCGCCTTTATATCCGAGCTCGCCATCGTTCGCTCGCTTGTCCTGAGCATTGCGGGCGTCGGCTTGTTCATATTCGTCGTGCTGACCCTTGCCAACGCATCGGACGGTGACTCTGGCATGAGTGCCGGTGCCTGCGCGGTCAGTGCCATGTCACCCATCATGGTCATGAGCTCGCTGGCCGGCTTCGACAATCAAAATGGCTGGGAGCGTTATCGAGCGACGCTGCCCCTCTCGCGCAAAGACATTATTTGCGCACGCTACCTGTGCATCGTTGTCTTCTCGGCCATCATGGCCTGCGCCGCCGTGCTTTTGAACATCATCGCCCTTCCGTTCTTCGATCACTCGGGCATGCCCTCGACGGGACAAACCGTCTTTGAAATCGCAATCGCCTCGGCAGCATCGATGCTCATCTCCCTCATGATGGTGTTTTTGGCGCAGCCGCTGTTCTTTCGATTTGGACACATGGAGGCGTTACGCCTATCCGTTGGCCTGTTTGCCATGCTCGGATGCCTTGCCATGGCCACGCTGAGCTCCTCCAACCCCATCAGCAACTGGCTCATGTCGATTGCCGGGGCAAATCCCGATCCCGCCGTCCTTGGCTGTCTGTGTGCAGGAATTGCAGTACTGGCGCTCGCACTATGTGCAATCAGCTGCGCTGTCAGCACCAAGGTTTATCGAGTACGCGATCTGTAATCGACGGCTAAAAAAGCTTAGGTGGTACCCCGCTTATTTTTTCAATGAAACAAGGCGGCATAGCGTCACCACCGCCCTTCACAGCAGGCCGTCTAGTTCTTGGCAACCAAAAAGACACCGTCAGCATATCGAAGGTGAATACTTTTCCGAGAAGTGAACGAGTAAAAACAGTGCCCTGTAGCATCGACATTTTTAAGGACTCAATTCCTGCGATTTTTGTCTAAGAATCCTGCAGTTTTGTTCGAAAAAAGTGTGCATGTTCCAGGGGTCCAGATTTACTCGTTCACTTCGCGGAAAACCATTCACCTTCGATTCGAGCCTTAAGCAAATGTCCTCTCGAACTATGGCCCCTGTCTCACCACAGCGATATCAAAGCTTCATGCCGGGACGGTATCATCGGACGAGCGCCGTAAATCTGGCGCGGTCGTTCTTTGGGGAGGCATTTCACCCGTGTCGTGGGTCGCAGCAGCATTTGTGTCGGCTTTCTTTGCCGGCGTCACATCTGTCCTGGCCAAATGCGGCATCAAGCAGACCGACTCCGATGTCGCGACGGCCATTCGCACCTGCGTGGTGCTCGTTTTCGCCTGGGCAATGGCGGGCATTTCTGGATCCATTGGAACCATTGGCAGCATCGAGCCCAGATCCTGGCTCTTTCTCGTCCTCTCGGGACTCGCTACCGGTGCTTCGTGGATCTGTTACTTTAAGGCGTTGAGCATCGGAGACGTCAATAAGGTCGTACCGGTCGACAAGATGAGCACCGTACTCGCCGCACTGGTCGCCATCGTACTTTTTGGCGAGACGAGCAACCTTGCGGTTAAGCTCGTGGGAACCGCCGTCATCACCCTCGGCACGTTTTTAATGATCGAGAAGAAGCAGTCTGCCGGACCCGAGCAGCAGCAAGACCGGACCTGGCTCGCTTACGCCCTCGGCGCCGCCGTGTTCGCAGCGCTCACGTCCATCCTTGCCAAGGCTGGCATCGAAGGCGTCGAATCCAACCTGGCCACGGCAATCCGTACCTGTGTGGTACTGGTTATAGCATGGGCAATCGTGGCAGCTAAAGGCAAGATGGGCCAAGCCGTGCACGTAGACCGCTACGAACTCGTATTTCTCGCGGCATCGGGCATCGCGACCGGAGCATCGTGGCTGCTCTATTACTACGCCATCGCCACAGGCCAGGTAAGCGTCGTGGTGCAGATCGACAAACTATCGATTGTCGTATCGGTACTATTTGCGCGCCTGGCATTTAACGAAAAACTCTCACGGCGCAGCGTCATCGGTCTCGCCCTCATCGTCCTGGGCACCGCCGCGCTCGCAATTTGGAAATAGCGCGGCCAGCAGCCGCTACATCCTCACACCTGGCTTGGGATGCCTGTACTGACCGTGGGGTGCCGTGCGCTTACCGTGCGAGATGGCAAATTTGGGACAACAGTGCAGGCAACGAAGGCAGGCTGCGCACTCCGGCTTTGTCCAGACGGGAAGGCCGTCGCGCATCTCAATCACCGCCATGGGGCAGCGCTTGGCACACAGGCCGCAGCCGATGCAGCGATCGGCATCGACGGCAAACTTGCTCGTCTGTTGCATGCGCGGCAGCCCAATTGCGTGATACGCGCACGATGCAAACAGAGGCACGCGATGGCGCATCATGTTGCCCGTGCGGCGCGCCCGCACCGCCTCGATCACGGCATCAATCTGCGCCTCGGCAGCTCTATTGATACCCTCAACCTTTTGAGGGTCAGACAGGTCGAAAACAGGCGTCCAGGTATCGGGCATCTTGACGCTCATCGCCGCATCTAACTCGAGCCCACGCTCGTGTAGCAGATCGCGGGCGAACTTGGCCGATTGCCCGGTCGTCGAACCATATGTCGAGACATAGAACGTATAGGGGCGCTCGCCGCCCTTTGTGCCGGCAGCAACCGATAGGTCGACAGTCTTCAAAAACTCGATCATTGGCGTCGGCAAGCCCCAGGCGTATACCGGGGCGACAAACCCCAGCCGACAGGGGCCTTCCATCACAGCAAGGTGAAGGATCTCGGCATCAAAGCGTTCAATCGACATAACTTTGTCGCTTGTCGCCGCTGCAATGCGACGCGCCACATGCTCGCTGTTCCCTGTCGCGCTAAAGTACAGGATCATCTCGTACCCCAAGAATTGACTCGTGAAAAACCGCGCTACTTGCGCAGCGGCTTGGGCAGCGGAATGCCGGCGGCGATAACGACAGCGATAATCATACAGACGATACCCTTGAGTGGGAAGCACATGAGCAGCAGGCCCACGACCATGACCGGCTGACGCATGACCGCACCCATCGTCGATGCCGTGCAGACGGCGACACAAAAGACCGGATCGGCGCCGATGAGGATGGCAAGGCCATAGCCCAGGCTTACGCCCGAGAAGATAACCGGGAAGAAATGGCCGCCACGCCAGCCCATGTTGATGAGGGCGGGCGTCAGCATGGCCTTAACAAGACCGGTCGCGATGAGCACGCCGGCGGGGATGGTCAGATAGGTTTCCATGAGCACGTCGGCCTGCGTCTCGCCGGCAAACATGGTGAAGGGCAGAGCCGTACCGCAGGCGGCAAGTACCAGACCGGCCAGCATTGCCTTGGCGATGGGGCGCTCCCCCATCGCGTGCGCCAGGGCCTCGCTCGCGTGCTCCGAAACAAAGTACAGCCAGCCGCAGACCGTACCGACGAGCGACAGGGGGATAAGCCAGGCAAGTTCCAGGTTGCCCACCTCGGCGGACTCGAACCTGGGCATGCCCATGCCGCCGCCCACAAGCTGGCCAAGCAGCAGGTAGGCACCCAGACCGCTGGCAATCGCAATGCCATAGACCACCGTCTTTTGCGCCTTGGGCAGCTTGATGGTGATCTCGTCGGACGCGGACTCATTGTGGACGTCTTCGCCCTGGCCGTCAGCGCTACCGGCGAGCGGCGCCACAAAGCCAAAGACGGGCGCGGTAAAGAGCGCCGTCAGGGCAGCCTGGGCACCCAGCAGCGTGAGCTCCCTAAACTCGGCGCCAAAGCGGCGCATGCGGTCGCCGACCCAGCTGCACAGACCCGCGATAACGCCGGTCAGGCCGGCCTCCGGTCCAATACTTCCGCCAAACAGCAGCGGCAGCAATGCCGCGAGCGAAAGCTTGCCCAGATTGTCGTACGGGTAGCGCCCATCTTGCTTGACCTTAGCCATCACCTGATTGAGGTTATCGGTCTTGGCGCCCGTAAGCTTTTCGTACAGACCGATTAACAGGCCGCCCAGCAGGCAGACAAATAACGGGTACGGCAGAAAGCCAAACGGGCCGCTGGCGAGCTCGGGCGAAGCGACGCCCAGTGCGTGCGGGATCTCAGTCCATAGATAGTCGATGCCGTGCTCCATCGCAAAGAAGAACAGCCAGACTGCGGCGCCCGCGAGTGCGCCGGTCACGGCAACGCTAACTAAAAACAGCACGCGGTTTGTGGGTTTGGCAAGGTTATCCATCGGGTCCTCCCGCGGTCAAAGTCGACATAGATGCGTTTTATTGTAGAGCGAGCGTTGCCCGAACGAGCCAACCATCTGCGCTGCAAACGGCACCATTGGGAGTCATAGCGGGGCAGGCTCAAGCCTTATCCGTTGATAATCGAGGCGATCTCGCGCAAATCGTCGGCAAAGTAGATGCCGTGCTGGCGCCTCGGGCTCGAAAGCCCTTTATCAATCATGTGCCCGAGCAGCGCCTTGAGGTCGTTGTAGTAACCGTCCAGGTTATACAGGATGCACGGAGCACTCAGGTGCCCCAACGACACCGCGGACATAACCTCGGCAATCTCCTCGAGCGTGCCCGTCCCGCCGGGAAAGGCAATGAAGGCATCACCAAGCTCGATCATCTTGGCTTTGCGCTCGGCCATATCGCTCGTCACGATGAGGTCGTCGATTCCGTCATGTTGAAACTCGGCCTCGATAAAAAAGCTCGGCTCAACACCCGTCACATGTCCACCTGCCTCGAGTACGCTATCGGCGAGCGCGCCCATCAGTCCCGACTTGGACCCGCCGTATACCAGCGCGTGTCCGTTGGCGCCAATCCAGTTGCCCAGCTCCTGCACCGCGGGCAGAAACGCCGGGTCATTACCGACGCTGGCACCCAGATACACGGTGATATTCATATTCAGTCCCCCAATCGTGACGCGCGGCGCCCGTTCTAGCGTTGGAGGCGGCGATATTCGCGCACGCGGCGCGACAGGTCGGCGAGCTCGTCACGATCGAGCTCCTCCAAATGCTCAAGATCGTCCATAAAGCGCGCCATAGTGTCCTTTTGGCGCAGCTTGATGAGCGTATTGCAGTAGTTCACCGCCACGCCCGTAAGCATGGCGATATAGAAGATACTGATGACGCTTAGGATGACGGTAATGCCGCGGGCAACCGGCGTTTCTGCTGGGATATCGCCAAAGCCGATCGTCGAGACCGTCTCAAAGCTAAACCACAGGCCATCACCAAAGGTGAGGGTCGTAGGCTCGGACAGCCAGACAGCCGTCGAGCACAGCAGGTAAAAGATAAGAAACAGGCCCGTGATGCGTGCAAAGCCAGCCTGTCGCAGCACATCGGCAAGCGTCCTCAACCTGTTCATCGCGACCCCTTTTCCCAGACGCCCAATCACATTCGCTCGATATTGTCCCACAACCGACAGTTAGGAACGTTCCTTTTGTGCCGGCAGAAAGGGACTGTCCCCAACTGCCGGGCGGGACCGTTTAGCGGTGCAGCTGCCGACTGGGCAGGCTGAGCTGGTATCCTTATGCGGTAATGTCTCGATTCGTTAGGATTGCATGTGAGAGCTTCCGCTGTCCTTCGTTCAGTTATATATCGCACCTTGGCCGTCGCGCTTGCCGTGCTCGCCGTACTGAGCACCATCATGCCCGCCCCCGCCTATGCCGCCAATACCGATCAGCAGGTCAAAACGGTCCGCGTTGGTTGGCTTGTCAACAACGAGGGCTTCCAGGACGGCACCCCCGGCGAGCGTCTCTCGGGATGGGGTTACGAGTACCTCCAGACCCTCTCGTACTACACACCCGGCTGGCAGTACGAATACGTCTCCGGCACCTTCGCCGAGCTTATGGACATGCTCGAGGCGGGCGAGATCGACCTCATGCCCAACATCTCCTACTCCGAGGAACGCGCCCAAAAGCTGCTCTTTTCCTCGAACCCCGAGGGCACCGAGCGCTACTACATCTATGCCAGGCCCGAGCGCGACGATCTGGCCAAGGGTGACCCCCAAGCGCTCCAAGGCCTTACCATCGGCTGCAACCCCGACGTTATGCAAACCTTCGTTGGCCAGCAGTGGCTCGCCAACGAAGGCATTACCTGCACCTATAAAGAAATCGACACTGGCGGTGCCCTCTTTGACGCACTCGCAAACAACGAGGTCGATGCCATCATCATGAACGACACGACCTCGTCGCCCAGCGCCTCCCCCATGTTCTACATTGGTTCGAGCGACTACTATTTTGCCGTCCCCAAAAGCCGCCCCGACCTGATGGACGACATCAATGCCGCTATGTCGGCAATCGCCCGCGTCAACCCACGCTATAACGACGAAGTCAAATCTAGCTACTCGACCCAAAACAGCGGTTCATCATCGCTCAACGGCCCCGAATGTTCCTGGCTCAAAGCAAACAACAACGCCATCACGCTCGGCTACATTACGGGCAAACTCCCCTACTGCAACGAGGACGAAGACGGCGAAATGGAAGGCTCGCTCGCATCGCTTGCGACGACGCTGCACGATAAATTTGGCATTACGGTCAAAACCGTCGCCTTTGATAGCTACAAGATGATGTCAAAGGCCCTGTCAAAGGGAAGCATAGACGTTGCGCTGCCGGTATACCGAGATTACTGGTTTGCCGAGCAAACAGGCGTTGTGCAGTCGGTATCGTTGGGGACCATATCCCTCACCGCCATCCACACCGGCAGCAACCTGAACAAAGACCTTCAGAACATCGCCTGTACCAAATCATCGTTTGTCAACAAAAATGCACTTGAAAGTCTGTTCCCCACAGCAACCGTAACCGAATACCAATCCGACGATGAAGCGTTCGACGCCCTCAGGAAGGGAACGGCGCACTGCATCGTCGCTCCCAGTTCACGCGTAAAAACCATCGGTGACCGTTACGATCTCGAGGACTGCGAGACGACCGAGCTCCCTGACACCTGTGAGCTCTCGTGCTGGATTTCGCGCGGAAAACCCGAGCTGTTGGGAATCATCAACAAGGGCATCATCAATGCCGGAGAATCGCTCTCCGCAAGCAATTTCTCCTCCACGTCGTACACGGCCCAGGAATCCAACACGCTTCAATTCCTTTTTCGCAACCGCACCGCCATTGCAGCTACCCTCATCGGTATGTTGTCGGTCGGCATCGTCCTGCTCATCTGGGCGCTCGTGCGCGCTCGAACCGAGCGCAAAAAAGCCGATGCCGCCAACGCCGCTAAGACGGCGTTCCTCACGCGCATGAGCCACGACATCCGCACGCCGCTCAACGGCATCCTGGGCCTTATCGAGATCGAGGAATTGAAGGAAGGCGATATGCAAGTCGCCCGCGAGAGCCGTGCCAAGGCGCGCGTTGCCGCCAATCACCTGCTCTCGCTGATCAACGACATCCTCGAGATGGGAAAAATCGAAGACCGCAAGCTAACACTGGAACATGTGCCTTTTAACCTCAAAGAGCTCTGTGACGATACGCTGGTGCTGTGCAAGCTCCGCGCGTCCAGCAACGGCATCACAATGCAGGACAATAGTCTGCCGTACGCCACGGGGCCATACATGATCGGCAGTCCCACCCATATCCGACAGATCATGATCAACCTGTTAGACAACAGCATTAAGTACAACAAGCACGGCGGCTCCGTCACC
>DBFBEA010000155.1:0-3992 GCA_048248475.1 Collinsella sp.
CTATCTCCCGGCTTATATAGTTTCGGCTATTGCAGGTTTTGTATTGTCGTATGTCTTAATTTCCTTTACTGGCATGGGCGTCTGGGCGCTTGTGGTTGGTAATGGGGCCGCTCAGCTTGCATATAATAATTGGAAATGGCCTATATACCTTGCGCGTAAATTCTCTTCCCATTATTTTGCGTTGATTAGAGCTGGTCTTATGCAGTGGTCCTGCGCATTGAAGAAATAAGTGTTAATCACTGCTTTAATGTGACTTATGATTTCGATCGCGCCGGATATGTTGATGTAAATCCGCCGACGGCCTGCCGTCGAAAAGGGGAAAACTGACCCTTTTCTTGAATCCGGAATACCATAATACGGATTCTGGGAAAGAGCGGTGACCGCTATGGTGATGCTGTCAGACGCGATGCCGCGTCCGTTGCGATGCTGAAGTTGGCGGACGGGGTGGTGGACATCCAATCTCTGTTCATGCCGCTTGCCGTGCAGGTGGTTACCGCCATCATGGACGCCGAGGTTGACCAGCTCTGCGGCGATGGGGCCAACAATAGGAACGGCAACAGAGGCCGCCTCGTGACATGCGTGGGTATGCTCAACCTGGGTGTCCCTCAACTCTGGACGGGCGGCTTCTTCCCCGAGGACGTCCTCGAGCACCACCGGCGCGTCGACCGCGCGCTCGTCGCAGCGGTGGCCGAGATGTGCGCTACCGGCACCAGCACTAGGAAGGTGCAGAGGGTAGCCGAGAAGATGGGCATCGGGAGGCTCGGCAGGGGCCGTGTGGGTACAATCGCCGTTAGCCTCGAAGCCGAGATAGCCGACCTGGCGGAGGGACGTTCGAGGTGCGCTCGATACCCTTAATCTGGCTCGACGTGACCTACTTCAAGTGCCGCTGCGGGGGCCGCGCGGCTTCGACCGCGGCTGTCACGGCGATAGGCTGCGACGAGTCCGGCTGGAGGTAGGTGCTCGGCGTATCGGTGGTGGACACGGAGTCGCATGACTCGTGGCTCGGCTTCCTGCAGGCGCCGCGCGACCGTGGCACCTCCGGCACCGAGTTCGTCCGTATCCGATGCCCCCGGGGGCCTGGTCAGGGCCATAGGCGAGGTCTTCAAGGGGGGGCGGCCTAGCAGCGATGCGCGACTGCATGCGCGAGGCCGGCTCCTGGCAGCTGAGGCGCCGCGTGGGCCAGCATCTTCTCTTCGGTCTTCCGCGCCAGGTACGCCGCCACCGCCGTGGCCATGTACCACGCGGCGTGCGAGATGCTGGTGGGGTGCTGCCTGAGGGCGGCAAGGGCGCTCGAGGAGGCGGAGCCTGACGCGCTAGCGCACCTGGACTTCCCACCGTCGCACTGGAAGCGCCTGCGCACCAACAACTTGCGGGAGCGCGCCAAAAGGGAAACCAAACGCGGCTCGCGCGTGGTGCAGGTTTTCCCGTCGGAGAGTTCGCTGCTCAGGCTCGTGGGAGCCGTCATGTGCGACCAGGCCGAGGCATGGGCCGGCTCACGCTACTTTTCGGAGAGGAAGATGGCCGAGATGCACGACGCGGAGCTCCGGAGGGGCGCCTTGGGCTGTCATGACTGGGCCGAGCTGGGAAAGACCGACAGGAAGATGGTCGAATCCAGCCTGGAGCTTGCTGACGGCGTGGAGACGGCCTAGGATCTCGATAGATTCCGGATCCTGGATGCAGGGGGCAAAGTGTCCATTACACCAACTATGGCGACACTACCCGGTCGAGCGGTAGGCGTAGTCGGCCTTCTGGCAGTTAGCCGTGTGGTCGGAGTGGGCGATTGCCATGAGCTCGTCGGTCAGGCCAAAGTACAGACGGCGCTGGTCCAGGTCTCCGTACCAGTTGTCGCTGGTGTCGTCCCAGGTTAGGTCCATCTGGCACCATTTGCCGTCGATCTTTACGGCGTTCCAGGTGTGGCCGTTGCCGGTGATGCGGCCGTTGGCGATGCCCGCGGCGTCAAGGAGCTTGGAGTAGATGCGCTGGTAGCTCTCGCAGGTGCCCTGGTGGCGCGTGAGGCCGCTTTCGGCCGAGCACCAGTTGAGGCCTTGGTCGTACTCCAGCTGGTCGAGTGTCCAGTCGTGGAGCCACAGGGCGCGGGCGTAGTCGGACCCGTCGGTATCGGCGCTGCATTTGTCGACTGCGGACTTCACGATGGCGCTGACCGCCGGATAGGCGTCGTCGTTCGCGCTCGCAAACACGTTTGAGCGCAGATAGTACACGCCGGCCGCCTTATCCATCAGGTAAAAGCGCAGGTAATAGGTGCCGCTAGCGGTCATTTCGAACTGGTAGTCGTGCGATGTGCATTCGCCGGTGTATTGCTGCCACTGGTTACGGCTGGGGTCGGCAACGCTTTCGCTGCTACCGTCGGGATCCATATACGTCGGTGCGTCCATGCGGAATTGGTACGCACCGCTTCCGCCCGTCGCAGTCACATGGAACGTGGTCTCCTGGCCGAGCCTCGGGTCGTTCCATTGGACGGTGAGCGTGATGTCGCCGCTTTGCGCGGTGGTGCTGTGCTGGTAGTTCGCGGCCGCGTTCGCCGGTTTGATTTCAAATGGGATCGCGCAGGTGCCGCTGTAGTTCTGGTCGTCGGCGGTCACAACGGCGGTCGCCTGACCGATGGCTACGTTGTTCTCGTAGGCGACAGTGTACTGGTCGCTCGGCACGGTCGACGACGTGACGGTGGGCATCACGGGATTGCCCGTGTAGCGAATGTCGGTGTCCTCGATACTGAACATGCTGGCGTCGATCGGCTGCGTTGCGTTGGCCGTTACATTGGTGCCGGAGGCGGCGCTGATTTGATCGTTTGCCCGGGCTTGGCCCGACGTGGTTTCGGCTGGGCTCTCGTTAGGTTTGCCGGCGCTTTGCGCGGCGGGTTCTGGCGCACTGGCGATTTCGGCAAGCGCGGGTGACGGGATAAAACCAACCGTCATTACGAGCGAGAGCGCGATGGAAAGGACGCAGGAGGCAGGCTTACGCATGACGGCCCCTTTTCTGTAATCGGAACAGGTACGATTCTGCAAGCGTACCGGCATTTAATATGAGCAGGACATTGTCAAGAGGCAAAATCGGGCCTGGCCCCAACGATATGGGGTCAGGCCCTCTCCCTATATCAACCCGTCCGCGGCGACCTCGGCGTGTCTTCCCGACGCTCGTCTTTGCAGTTTAATATCCGCCCGTGGCGATCTCTCGCTGGGCAATCCGTTGCTACGGCTGAGGCTTCTTCGTCGAACCGACAGTCTGTGCACGCGTGTGGCGCCCTGGGCGCTCGCAGAAAAGGGACCTGAGGTTCGCCTCAACGGCTTCGGATCAAACCGCTTCCGGGGTGATCGGCTTATGTGCGGGGGACCGGCCCCCTACGCCTCCTCGGCCATGAGGCCGACCGCCCACACCCAGCAGGCGAGCTCGCGCGCCGTGGCCACGTTCGCCTTGTTGTTGTGGACCCCGCGCGCGAGCAGCGCCTCCCGCCTCTCGACCAGCCTCCGCACGCCCTTGGCGGCATGCCTGCGGGCGACCCGGTCCGGGGCCTGGCCCTTGGCGAGGTCCTTCGGCCGCCCCGAGCACGTCAGGTAGTGCCACGCGGCCTCGACCAGCGCCTTCCTCAGGTGTTTGTTGCCTGCCTTGGTGATCGCGCCCCTGCGGTCGCTCTCCCCGCTGGAGTGCTCGGAGGGCGTCAGGCCGACCCATGCGGCGAACGACCGGGCGTTCCTGAACCTCGAGAACTCGCCGGCCTCGAACACGAGGTCGGCGGCCGTCGCGGTGTCGACGCCCTTGAGGCAGCGCAGGGAGTCGACCCTCCTCCTCCACCTGGGCTTGCGGGCCTCGGCCTCGACGAGCCCCTCGAGCCGCGCCTGTTAGCGTCAATCTATTTTTCACCAGTTTCGCTAAACAGGCGCACCGTTCGCGCAAAGGCGGTTTCACCGGTTGCGCTAACGCTTTTTCACCGATTCCGGTCACGGCTTGACGGGGCCGTCCCTCGGCAGGTCCTTCAG
>DBFBEA010000156.1:0-3596 GCA_048248475.1 Collinsella sp.
GGCGGTCGACCCGCAGAGCCGCAACGCCATCCTGGAGGGCATCTGCCGCCTGCGCGACGAGGGCGCCACGGTGGTGTATACCAGCCATTACATGGAGGAAGTCGAGCAGATCTGCAGCCGCATCATGATCATGGACGGCGGCCGCGTGCTGGCGCAGGGCACCAACGACGAGCTCAAACGCATGATTCAGATGGGCGAGCGCGTGACCGTCGAGGTGGGCGCCGTCGAGCCAGCCACGGTCGAGCGGCTGCGCGCCCTCGAGCACGTGCTCAGCGTCGAGCTGTCCGGCGGCGAGCTCGTCTGCACCTGCGAGACGAGTCCGCACAATCTGGTCGACATCCTCGACACGCTGCGCGCTGCCGGCGTTGCGCTCGGCCGCGTGTGGAGCGAGCCACCGACCCTCAACGACGTGTTCCTCGAGATCACCGGCCGCGAGCTGCGCGACTAGGGGGCGGCCATGCTCAACACCATCATCACTACGGTCAAGACGCTGCTGCGCCGGCCGAGCACGTGGGTCTGGGGCGCTCTCTTTCCCATCGCACTTTCCACGATGTTCATGTTTATGTTTGCGAATCTGAGCTCCGACGGCACGGTCGACCCGGTGCCGGTGGCCGTCGTAACGGATGAGACCTGGGACGCCTCGACCTTTAAGGACGTGGCGACGTCGCTTGCCAAAGAAGGCGACGACCAGCTGCTCGAGATCCACGAGTGCGACGACGCAGCCGATGCGAACCGTGCGCTTAAGGCCGGCGAGGTCGCGGGCATCTATACGGTCGACGCCGAAGGCACGCCTAAACTCACGCTGCTATCGAGCTACGACAGCTCGCGCGCATCATCGGTGCTCACCGATCGCAGCATCCTGGAGACGGTGGCAAGTTCGTATACACAAAATGCCGAGCTCATGCGCCAGATTGCCCAGGACAATCCGGCGGCGCTCGCCGACCCGGAGGCGGTTGCGAGCGCCCTGTCGCTCGAGGGCGGCACCCGCCGCGTAAGCCTGACACGCACCACGCCCGACGGCACGGTCATCTACTATTACGCGCTTTTTGGCCTGGTCGCGATGATGTCTGCCGAGTTTGCCGCCTTGAGCGTCGTCGATTTGCAGCCCAATCTGTCGGGCCTTGGCGCGCGTCGCTGCGTGGGCGGTCTTTCCAAGACGGCGTCGCTGGCCGGCATCTTCGTCGGCTCGTGGCTGGTTTCCTTCGCCTCGATGGCGATCGCAATCGGCTACGTGCGCCTGGTCGTGGGCGTCGACTTTGGCGGGCGCGAGGGGCTGTGTTTGGTGGGCGGCGCCGCTTCCGCGCTTGCCGCCACGGGCTTGGGACTCTTTGTGGGCACGCTTCCCGTTAAGGGCGGCAAGGCGTCCAAGTCGGGCATCCTCACGGGCTTTGCCACCACGTGCGCCCTGTTCGCCGGACTCTACGGCGAGCCAGCGATGGCGCTTGCCGACGACGTCGCCTGCTCCTGCCCGGCTGAGTGCTGGCTCAACCCCGTCAAGCTTATCTGCGACATGTTCAACCGCCTGTATTTCTTTGAAGACTTGGGACCTTTTGCCGTTCGCGCCGGCGCGCTGGTCCTCATGACGCTGGTGTTTGTCGCCGCCGCTACGCTGATCTTTGGAAGGAGCCGCTATGAGCACCTTTAAGACCGCGCTTCGCATGGCGCTGGCGCACCCATTCTACCTGCTCATCTATACGGTGTTCATTTCGCTCATGGGCGTATTCATCGCGGCCTCGGTGAGCTGGAACTCGTCGCAGCTCACCGAGTACAAGCCCTACGATGCCAACGTGATCGTGGTCGACCGCGACGGCAGTGATCTTTCACGTGCGCTCACCAAGCACCTAGGTTCGCGTTTTGACCTGGTCATGGGCGTCGGCGACGACACCTACGACCTTGCGGACGCGCTCTCCAAGAGCAACAGCGCTAAGGGCAGCGCCGACTGCGTGTTCTTTATCCCGGAGGGGTTTGAGGACGACCTCGTTGCAGCCGCCCGCGTGGGGGAGTCCCTGCCCAAGCTCGATGTGACCTACGGTGCCGGCACCATGGCGGCGGCGCTTTCGTCTGCCGAGGCCTCGCGCTGGATCTCGCTCGCGGGCGCTGCGGCGGCGCTTGAGCCCGCTGCTTCTAACGGCGACGTTGCCAAGGCCGCCGAGCATGCCGCTGCAAAGCGCGCGGAGGTCCAGATCGAGCAGGTCAAGGTCGACTCGACTGCTGCCGCCACGCTCGAGTCGTACTTCAACTTTGGCGCGTACGCGATTATCTCGTCGGTCATCGTGTCGGTGGGACTGGTGTTCTCGGGCATGAACGAGCCCGAGCGCGTGCGCCGCATGGATGCCAGCCCGGTCTCCGAGCGTCAGCGTTCGCTCGCCGTGTTTGCGGCCGCCGCCGTGCTCACCGTCTGCATTTGGCTCGTGTCGAGCATGATGGGCGTCGTGGGCTTTGCCAGCGCGGTTGCCGAGGTCGGCGTGGACCGCGTCTGCCTTGCGCTGGCGGCGACGTTTGCCCTAGCGCTGACGCCACTGGCCGTTGGCTTTACGCTGTCGAGCCTGGGCGCGCGCGAGGAGCTGCTCAACGGTGTGGGCAACCTGCTTGGCATGCTCATGACGTTTTTGGGTGGCGCCTGGATGCCGCTGTCGCTGATGGGCCCGGCCGTGCAGACCGTGGCGCACTTTGTGCCGACATATTGGGTGAACGACGCGATCGGCAAGGCGCTCGCGTCGGACCTGACGTCTGCCATGTTGGGCGACATCGCCTGCGACCTGGGCGTCACCGTGCTCTTTGCCGTGGCCATCGCCGCCGCAGGCCTGGCCCTCTCACGCACCAAATCCCGCGCCTAGCCTGAAATAAAGTCCAGGCCTCGCTCCAAAATAGTTCGCCATGGATTACTATTACGCTCATAAAGTAGTACAAGGCTAACAATGGGGGATACCATGGCAGCGCGGGAGGCCTACGTCCAGGTTAAGGATCTCAAAAAGCACTACGGCGATGGAGATGCACGCCTGACGGTGCTCGACGGCATCGACACGTCCATCAACCGCGGAGAGATCTGCGTCATGCTGGGGCCTTCGGGTTCGGGCAAGTCGACGTTTCTTAACCTGATTGGCGGCCTGGAGGATGCCGACGGCGGCTCCATTATGGTGGACGGCTGCGACCTCACGGTGCTCAACGCCGCCGACCTGGGCGAATACCGACGCCGCGAGCTGGGCTTCGTGTTCCAGTTCTATAATCTGGTGCCCGACCTCACCATCAAGGAAAACATCGAGGTCACGGCACACCTGTCCAAAAAGCCACTCAACGTCGACGACCTGCTGCGTTCGCTGGGCCTTTACGAGCACCGCAACAAGTTTCCGCGCCAGGTTTCGGGCGGCCAGCAGCAGCGCTGTGCCATCGGCCGCGCACTCGTCAAAAACCCGGGCCTGCTGCTGTGCGACGAGCCCACGGGCGCACTTGACTATAAGACGTCCAAGGAAATCTTGCAGCTCATGGAGGATGTCAACCGCACCTACGGCTGCACCATCATCATTGTCACCCACAATGCCGCCATCGCGCGCATGGCCAATCGCGTGCTGCGCCTGCGCGACGGGCGCATCGTCGAG
>DBFBEA010000157.1:0-4876 GCA_048248475.1 Collinsella sp.
TAGTTGGCCTGCCCGGCATTGCCCATCAGGCCCACAACCGAGCTCATGTTGACGACGCAACCGCCGCGCTGGCGCATAAAGGTCTTGGTGAGCGCGCGCGTCGTATTGAACGTGCCCTTGAGATTGACATCGAGCACGCGGTCGAAGGCATCGTCGCCCATACGCATGAGCAAGCCGTCGCGCGTGATGCCGGCGTTGTTGACGAGCGCCCAAACGGAGCCAAAGTCGTTGAGGACCGTTTCCACGCTCGCGTTGACGGCAGCGGGATCGGCCACGTCGCATTGATATGCGCGTGCCGTGGCGCCAGCCGCCTCACAGGCTTCGCACGTCTCGCGCGCCGCATCTGCGCCACCGGCATAGACGACGGCGATATCGTAGCCGTCCTCCGCCAGGCCCACGGCACAAGCGCGACCGATGCCGCGCGAGCCGCCCGTGACAAGCGCCACGCGACGTGAGTCGTTGCGCTCGAGCGCGCCGTTGTTCAAGTTGCCCATGTCATTCCTTTCGGGTTACAGCCCTGTGGACTATGCGAGCTCGTCGGCAATAGCTGCGACCTGCTCGGCCGTTTCGCACGAATACACGCGAACGTCGCTCAGCGTACGCTTGACCAGGCCCGACAGCGTTTTGCCGGGGCCGACCTCAATAAACGTGTCGATGCCTTGATCCTGCAGAGCATGCAGCGTGTCGACCCAGCACACGGCATGACTCACCTGGTTGGTCAGCACCTCCGATGCCGCCTGCGGGTCGGCCGGATAGGGCGCCGCCGTCATATTTGCCATAACAGGAATGAGCAACGGGGACGGCGCGTGACCGGCATCGATATATGCAGCAAGGCCACAGGTCGCCTCGGCCATATAGGGGCTATGGAATGCACCCGACACCGCGACCTTCATGGCCCGGCCACCAGCCTCTTTTACCAGGACGTCGAGGGTCTGCAACGCATCGGTCGCTCCGGCCACAACCGTCTGCTGGGGGCTGTTGTAGTTGACCGGCCAACAGTCCTCGCCGGCCTGTTTTGCCAAGCCCTCGACCTGCACCGCATCGAGTTTGATGACGGCGCGCATTCCACCGGGGTGACGCTCGGCCGCCGTGGCCATCAATGCCGCGCGCTCACATACGAGCTCAAAACCCGCTCGCGTATCGAATGCCCCCGCAAAGGTGAGTGCAGCGACCTCGCCCAGCGAGAATCCCGCACAGGCAGCAGGTACCACGCCGCGCTCGCGCAGGGCGACGGCGACAGCCAAGTCGTGCACGAACACACAAGGCTGCGTGTTCTCGGTCTGCGAGAGCTCCTCCTTGGAGGCGCTCCGGCACTGCTCGCTGGTCCCCGGGCGTACCTCATCGGCAATGGCGAACACCTCGGCGGCCGCCGGTGATGCCTCGATGAAATCGACGCCCATCGCGGGATGCTGGGCGCCCTGGCCGGCAAACAAAAACGCTACGCTACCCATGCGCACGCACCCTTCAGGACGTGCTCGGCGCCATCGACCAGGTCGTCAACGATTTCGCGTGCGCTCTGGCGCTCGTTGACCATGCCGGCAATCTGTCCACACAAAAACGAACCCTCTTCGTAGTTGCCGTCCTTGGCGGCCTTACGCAGCGCACCGGTTCCCATAGCGCTGAGCTCCTCGGCACTCGCGCCGGAACCCTCGCTCTTGGCATAGGCGTTGGTGAAGGGGCTCTTGAGGGCGCGCACTGGATGTCCCGTCGAGCGACCGGTCGCACGCGTTGAAGTGTCGTTGGCCTTCAGGACCATCTCTTTGTACTGCTCCGAGACGGTGCACTCGTCTGCGACCAGAAAGCGCGTACCCACTTGCACGCCTTCGGCGCCCAGCATAAAGGCGGCCGCCACGCCGCGGCCGTCGGCAATACCGCCGGCGGCCACGACGGGAATGTCAACCGCATCGACGACCTGCGGCACCAGTGCCATCGTCGAGGTCTCGCCAATATGGCCGCCCGATTCGGTACCCTCGGCAACAACCGCCGTGGCTCCACGACGTGCCACGAGGCGCGCCAGCGCCACCGAGGCAACGACCGGGATGACCTTGATGCCCGCCTCGTTCCACGCCTTCATGTACTTGGCGGGATTGCCGGCGCCCGTCACGACGACCGGCACTCGCTCGTCAATCACGACCTGTGCAACCTCGTCGGCAAACGGGCTCATGAGCATGACGTTGACGCCAAAGGGCTTATCCGTCTTGGCGCGCAGCTCGTGAATCTGATCGCGCAGCCAGTTTGCGTCGGCATTCATGGCCGCGATAATCCCTAAGCCACCCGCCTCGGATACGGCCGATGCCAGCGAGGCGTCGGCAATCCAGGCCATACCGCCCTGGAACACGGGCTTTTCGATGCCGAGCAGATCGCAGAGAGGAGTCTTGAGCATCTCTACTTCTCCAATGCCGCCTCGACCGTATCGGCGAACTCGCCGACCGTCTTGGGGTTCTCCTCGGTATCGAGCTGGATGCCAAACTCGTCCTCGACGGCGACGAGGATCTCGACGGTGCCCAGGCTGTCGAGACCAATCTCCTCGAGCGTGGACTCGGGCTTCATCTCGACATCGTCAAGACCGGCGGTCTCGCGGATAACGTCGCAAACGCGCTCGAAGGTCTTCTGATCTGCCATGGTAGTTCTCCTTTGGTTGTGCCCTAGGGCGTTTTTATTTCCTATGTGCGACTACTTCCAACGAAGCAGACAGCCACCTATATCCAGGCCGGCGCCAAATCCAACCAAGGCGATGGTGTCGCCCGTGTGAAGTGCACCGGCGTTTGCCAGCCGGTCGAGGGCAAGCGGAATGCATGCGCTCGAAATGTTGCCGGTCTCGCGCAACGTGCGAACCACGCGCTCGTCCGGCACGCCCAGGCGCTTGACCGCCTGGCTCAGGATTCGTTCGTTAGCCTGATGGAATACAAAATGATCGATGTCTTCGACCAAAATGCCCGCATCGATCGCAAGCTTATGGACCGTGTCGCAGATGGCGTTGACGCCGAACTTGAACACGCGGCGGCCGTTCATGGACAGCACGCTCGCGCTATCTGCGGAAGCCTTAAACGGCGAGGTACCGACCAGACCGGGAACGCGCAACGTCTCGACGTCGGGCGCCGTCGAAAGCTCAACGGCAAGGGGGTTGTCTCCCCCAGCTTCAATCACTGCGGCGCCTGCCCCATCGCCAAAAAGCACGCAGGTGGCACGGTCGGTCCAGTCGAGCGCGCGCGTCATCTGCTCGGCAGCAACAACAAGCACGCGCTCGGCACGGCTGCGGGCGATATAGCCCTCGGCGACATCGAGCGCAAATACGAAGCCGGCACAAGCCGCCGAGACATCGAAGGCAGGGCACGTCGCGCCAAGTCGCTCAGCAACGGCACACGCCTCGGCGGGAACAAGGTGGTCACCCGTCGTCGTCGAGCAGACGATCAGATCCAGCTGGCTCGCGTCGATTCCGGACACCTGGAGTGCCCGCTCGCTCGCCGCTACGGCAAGGTCGTCAAGTGACTCGGTGGTGCAGACGTGGCGGCTCTTGATACCTGTGCGAGTAAAAATCCACTCATCCGAGGTATCGAGGAACTCAGACAGCTCGTCATTTGAAACGCTGCGCTCAGGAAGCGCCGAGCCTGTTCCAAGAATCGTGAAACCCATCACTAACCTCCTTTGAGTTGTTGACGTGTTTACATCGACCAAGAGAGGATAACGCATTTCAGTCTTTGTTGACGTGTTAACATTAAATTGTCCAAATGCGACAAAGGCTTCACATTGTGTCTATCTCTCGACACCATTGCGTCATTCACTTATTCAATAAGGAGGTAGCAGCCGCTATGGATGCCCAATTAACGATTGTCGACGTAACCGGATCGACCAACGATGACCTGCTCGAGGCAGGAAAACAGGGTGCGCCGCACGGCACAGGACTTGCCGCCCGCGCGCAAACGGCAGGACGCGGCCGGCGCGGCCACAAGTGGGATTCAACCGCCGGCAACCTATTGCTTTCGATTGTCCTGCGTCCATGCGTTAATCCCGCAAAGTACTCTGGTCTTGCCGCCGTCAGCGGCCTAGCGGTGCTCGAAGCACTCGAAAAGCAGGGTCTTGCAAACGAGATTCGCCTTAAATGGCCCAACGACCTGGTCGCGCGAGGACGCAAGCTCGGCGGCATTCTGGTCGAGGCCGCACGCGATAACGAAGGCAAACCTTTCGCCGTCTGCGGCATTGGCGTCAACGTAAACTACACGCCCCAAGAGGTGCCCGATGGCGGCCTGGCGGCAATTGGCCTCTCGGACCTCAACGAGAGCGTTCCCGCCGTCGACAAGCTCCTCGATGAGGTCTATCACGCAGTTATAGACGCTGTAGATGCTTGGGCAGAGCACCTCAACGCCAAGGAAGAAGACGCCGGTCCGCTCGCGCCCGTCCACGACGAATATATCGCTCACCTCAATTGGATCGGGGAGCACGTTATCGCCCGCTCCCCCGCTGGGGACGAGCTGGCGCGTGGCATCTTTAAAACGGTCGATGGCTTTGGTCGCGCGTGCATCGAAACGGAAGACGGCTTTCGATCCTTCCATTTTGAGGAGGCATCGCTGCGTCCCTTGAGCGAATAGGGCGCCGCAACCACCTACTCGACAGCATTACCCCGCAGTCCAAACCATCATTCAAAACAAAAGGGCCCCGCTGCCGTTACGGCAGCGGGGCCCTTTAAGCTATGAGCGATATCGCTTAGAGCTTGATGTCGATGTCGACGCCAGCGGGGAGGTCGAGACGCATGAGCGAATCAACGGTGCCCGAGGTGGGGTCGAGGATGTCGATGAGGCGCTTGTGGGTGCGCATCTCGAACTGCTCACGGGAGTCCTTGTTCACGTGCGGCGAGCGGATAACCGTGTACAGGTTGCGC
>DBFBEA010000158.1:0-6044 GCA_048248475.1 Collinsella sp.
ATGAGCTCGTTCGCGTTCTCGATATGCATGAAAGGATCTGAGGTCCGTGTCCGTTGTAAAGCCTTGCATTGACGATCTTCTGGAGAAGACCGATCACAACCGCTTCCTGCTCGCTTCGCTTGCCTCCAAGCGCGCCTGCGATATCAACAGCATGCTGCGTGGCCAGCACAATCGTGTGCTTGCCGTCCAGGATGTCGATGACATCACCATCGCGCTCTCGGGTGCCGATACCATCTCGATGGCTATGGACGAGATCGTCGACGGCGATATCTCCTACGACGAGGCCCGTTACGAGAAGGCGCTCGGCCACAAGGTTGCTGAAGCCTAAATGGCAGCCCGCGTCTGCCTGGTCCACTATCACGAGGTTGGACTGAAGGGCAAGAACCGCGCACATTTTGAGCATATCCTCATGGATAACATTAAGGCGGCTTTGGCCGCCTTTTCCGTGAACGCCGTGTCTCGAATTTCCGGTTATATCCTCGTGACCTTTAACGAGCATCAGGCCGACGAGGCGGCGCGTGTCATCCGCACCGTCCCCGGCGTTGCTCGTGTGTCCTTGGCGTACCACACCAACCGCGACCCGCAGGAGTACTGCGCGGCCGCCGTCAAGGCGCTGCGTGAGTTTGGCCCCTTCGATTCGTTTAAGGTGCACGCCAAGCGCTCCAATACTGACTATGAGCTCACCTCGATTGATATCAATCGACAGGTTGGCGAGGTGCTGTGCGAGGCGTTCCCCGATAAAAAGGTCCAGATGCACGATCCCGACGCGATGGTGCACGTGCTGGTTGTTCAGGGCAGCGTTTATGTGTACGCGCGCTCCGAGCGCGGTGTGGGCGGTCTGCCGGTGGGTTCTGCCGGTAAGGTCGTGACGCTTCTGTCGTCGGGCATCGACTCGCCGGTGGCGACCTGGATGCTCGCGCGTCGCGGAGCCGTGTGCGTGCCGGTGCATTTTTCCGGTCGTCCCCAGACGCCGGACACCAGCGAATATCTGGTGCAGGATATCATTCGCGCCCTTGAGCCGGGTGTCCAGATCGGCCGTCTGTATGTTGTGCCGTTTGGCGACTGCCAGCGCGAGATTTCGGTGATCTGTCCCAGCAACCTTCGCGTCATCATGTATCGCCGCATTATGTATTCGGTTGCTGAGCGCATCGCGCATATCGAGGGCGCCAAGGCCATTGTGACGGGTGAGTCGCTTGGTCAGGTCGCCTCCCAGACGCTCGAGAACATCATGGCCGTCAATGAGGCCGTGAAGATTCCCGTGTTCCGTCCGCTCATTGGTTCTGATAAGCAGGAGATCATTGCGCGAGCCCAGGAGATCGGCACGTTTGATATCTCGACTGAGGCGGCTCCCGATTGCTGCACGCTCTTTATGCCGCGTCGTCCCGAGACACATGCCAAGCTCGATGCCGTGCATGAGGCCTGGGAGCTGTTCGATCACGAGGAGATGATCGAGCGCCTGCTCAAACAGACCGAGTATATCGATTTTGGCAGCAACACGTATAAGGCCCCCAAGACCTTAAAACGCAAACATTCGGAGCTCGCTCCGCGTGAGATATACCAAGATCACGAGTAATTTGTTGCATAGGCCGGCGATGTTTTTGCATCGTCGGCCTTTTGCTATCTGGGCGTTTGCTTCTAAATTGTTCATTTGGCGACGCGTGCCTGAATAAATGGACACTTTTCCGCAAGGTTTTGGTCGGGTTTTGGTTAGACCGTGAGCGACGATGTGTGAACCCGGGCGCTGCGACCCCTCTCGCCTGACACGATAGTGTTGGGAGGTGTTTGCTATGACACAGCGCGAACAACACGAACGGGTCAAACGAATGGATCGCTGGGCGGGAAAGCTGCTCGAGCACAAGGCGGTGGTCGTGGCGATGCTTGTCGTTATTGCGATGGCGAGTGGGTTAGCTATGGCAACGTGGGGCGGCGAATCCGATGGGGTGTCGTTTGATCGTGATGCCACGTCGGTTGAGCGGGCGGATACGGGTTCTGCGGGCGCTTCCGATGATGGCGATCCTTCGAGTGATTCGAAAAAGGCAATTGCGGCCAGTGAGGTCTATGTCGATGTTGACGGGGCCGTAGTGACGCCGGGCGTCTATCGCCTGCGGGAAGGTGCGCGCGTGGCGCAGGCGATTGATGCTGCCGGCGGGCTTACGCCCGAGGCCGATGTCGCGGGCCTTAATCGGGCATCCAAGGTCACTGATGGACAAAAAATCCACGTTCCAACGGTAGGGGAGCAGCAGGCGTCCATTGCGGAAGCCGGTGTTGATGGAGGGACTTCCGCATCATCGGGCGTGAGTGGCGCAACAGGCCTGGTAAACATTAATACGGCAAGCGCGGCAGAACTGCAGACGCTCTCTGGCATCGGTCCCTCCATGGCACAGTCAATTATCGATGAGCGGACAAAGAACGGTGCTTTTGCCTCGGTTGACGACCTGATGCGTGTGTCGGGAATCGGCGAGAAGAAGCTTGCCAAAATCAAAGATTGCATCTGCGTATGAGTGCGACCGAGCGCGAGCGTGTTATGCCTCCGCGGCCCCTGCTTCCGTGGACGATGACCCTGTGTGCCGGCATGTGCATGAGCTGCGTCTTGGTGCTCAGCATGGCCGCTGATGCGCTGCTGAGGGAGCGGGCGCCGGCGGTCGGGCCGCTATGGACCATTCCCGTTGCGGCGACGGTATTTGTTGTGCTGGCTCAATCATGTGCGCGGCTTGCCCCTTTGAAGCGGTGGCTGTATGCCGCGTCCGTCGGTCTCGTGGCGGGAGCGGTCGTCTCGGCCTGGTGGGCTGTGGGTGCGCTAAGCGCCTCGAAGGCGCTCGACGGTCGAGCGGCAAGCAGCATCGAGTTTGTCGTGCAGGGTGATCCATCCATAAACGACGACGTGTATTCCTATACCTGCGAGGCACGCGCGGACGGTAAGAACTTGGCAACGGTTCGCCTATCGTGCGACCGCGAGCTCAAGGTCGGGGCGCACGTGCGTGTTATCGGTCGCGTTTCACGTTTTGAGAACGATGCGTATGGACGATCGCGCGTGCTCCGAGGCGAGGTATGCAAGGTAAAAGCCGTTCGGATTGTGTCGGTCGATGAGGGCTCTCCGGGGCCGCTGCTTCGGCTGCGAAATGGGCTGCTTGCGTCAATCGCGCCTGCGACCGACCCGGCGCGTGCACTCATAGCCGGTATCGTCTGCGGTCGTTCGGCCGAGCTGCGCGCCCTGCCGGCGGGCGATTGGTTTTCGGTGACGGGAACGGCGCATCTTATAGCCGTCTCCGGCAGCCATTTGGCTATCGTGGGGTTTGTAATCGAGGGTGTATTGCAAAAGACTCGCTGCTCGCGTGGTCTTCAGCGGGCGATATTGGCGATAACGCTTGTGTGCTACGCTGCCTTTACGGGCGCCTCTCCCTCGGCCGTGCGCGCGTGCTGCATGGTGTTCGCGACGTTTGTCGTAAACGGCGCGGGGCGTCGCCGGCATGGCGCATCGGCACTGTTCGTAACCATGTCCATCTTTGTGCTGCTCCGCCCAACGGCGCTGTTCGATATGGGTTTTCAACTCTCGTGTGCCAGCGTCTTTGCCATCCTGTGCTTTTGCCCCTATGCGACCTACTGTTTAGGTGAGCTGGGTGTGCCATCGGGCGTTGCCAGCATGCTTTCCGTAACACTGTGCTCACAACTGGCGACGCTTCCCATCACCATTCCTGCCTTTGGTACGTTTTCGCTCATTGCTCCGCTGGCGAATGCGGTCATCGGTCCGGTGGTGAGTCTGCTGCTCGCTGTGTCGATCGTTTTGGTTCCCTTTTCGCTCGTGGCGCCGTTGCGGACTTGGGCGCTCGTCGTGCCCATGATTGCCGCCCGGTGCGCGCTGTTCTTTGAGCAGCTGTTTGCCGCCGTGCCGGGTGCATCCGTGAGTGTGCCGCCCGATAGCATGTGGATTTACCTAGTGCCGTGTTTGCTGGCGGTTCTGCTGGTCTGGTGGCCGCGTCCCCGTGCGCGTCCTATGGCGGTGGGGCTTGCATGCCTGGTGCTCTTGGCTGCGATTCCGTACGTCTACTGGGATCGATTCGCTCCGCCTTCGGTAACGGTCCTCGATGTTGGCCAGGCCGATGCGATTCTGATTCGTCAGGGTGGCGCCGTGGCGCTCGTCGACTGTGGGCTCGATGAGCGCGTGGTGTCGGCGTTGGTTCGCAATAACGTGCACCATATCGATGCCGTCTTTGTGACACATTGGGATGAGGATCACTGGGGAGGTCTACCTGCCGTGCTCGAACAGTTTTCGGTCGGAACGATTGCCGTGGCGGCGGATGCGCTGGAGGATGCTCCTGCCGAGGTATTGAACCGACCTGGCGTGGAGTATCGGCAGGTGTGCCGTGGGAATACGGTCGACATCGGCTCATTTTGCGCCCGCGTAATGTGGCCATTCGAGTCTGTGGATGGAGAGGGGAACGAGGACTCGCTTGTCTTGCTACTCACCTTTGCGCAGGAAGGAAAGCGCTTGCGTATGCTGCTGACCGGCGATGCCGAGCTTGACCAGGAACGTGAGTTTGTGCAGGAGGTGGGGGATATCGATGTGCTCAAGTTAGGGCATCATGGCTCGAAGGTCTCGGTCGACGGCGAGTTGCTGGGTGTCTTGAGACCCGAGCTTTCCCTTGCGAGCGCGGGCGAGGGCAACCGCTATGGCCATCCGTCCGACGAGTGTATTGATGCTGTGAAGCAGTCTGGTGGTGCGTTCGCATGCACCATCGAACGCGGTGATATCACCATCACGCCGACCGCGAAGGGCTTTACGATGCGATGCCAGCGGTCGTGATGACATCGTTGGCGCGTGGTAGGCCGCTGGGCTAAAATGACACGGTACGAATATGGGGGCTTGTGAGAGGGGAGCGCGATGTCCGAAACCGGGCTTTTGCCGGCATATCTGATCATCGGTACCGACGGAGTCAAACGTGACCACGCTGTCTCGCGCATGAAGGCACGTCTGGAAAAGTCGGGCATGGTCGAGTTCAACCTCGACGAGCGCGACATGACCAAAGACCCCGATATCGAATCGATTATCGGCTCGCTCAACACCTTTCCCATGGGCAGTGAGTTTCGCCTGGTAATTCTCGACGGCTGCTCAAAGCTTGCCAAGGCGGTCTCTGAGCCGCTCGTCGAATATCTGGCGAGCCCCAGCCCTACGACCGTCTGCCTGATCATCGCCGATTCGCTTGCTAAGAATACGCGCTTGTATAAGGCAATCGCCAAGATCGATAAGAAGGCAGTGATCGACTGTTCGGGCACCAAACGCTGGGAGCTACCGCGTCGCGTGCAGCAGATGGCGACGCAACGCGGTAAGTCCATCTCCACGGCAGCCGCTGAGGAGCTCGTCTCACGCTCGGGTGAAAACACTCGTATGCTCGACAACGACTTGGCAAAGCTTGCCCAGATGGTCGAGGCGCCTCAGATTGAGCTTGCCGATGTGGAGCGCTGGATTGTGCGCACGGCCGAGGTCCAACCTTGGGACTTTCTCAACGCAGTGTCGGCCCGCGATATGCGGCGATCGCTCGAGCTCTTTAATCTGCTGCCCGTCAAGAGCTATGTGTGGACCTACACCCTGCTGTGCGGACGCATCCGCGAGCTGATCGTTGCCAAGGCCCTCGATGCGCGCGGGCAAGGTCGCGAGCTTGCCGCCACGCTTAAGCTCCAGTCCTGGCAGGTCAAGAATCATCTGACCTGGGCGCGCCGCTTTTCCATCACCGAGCTGGTTGCCGCGCTCGAGGGCGCGGTCGATGTGGAGCTCGCCCTCAAGGGGTCGGCCGATTCGGAGACCGCATTTTTGCTCTGGATTACGAACATCTTGAGAAAATCGTGATGATACCTGCCTTTTTAGCAAATTCGTTCTATCCCTTTGAGATGGAGCGTGCTATAGTAGACGCTTGCATGACCTCACCGTGTCTCAGAGGTGTCATACATTTTTTGCAAGGAACTCGAAAGGAACTCCAGAAGTGGCAAACATCAAGTCTCAGAAGAAGCGTATCCGCACCAATGAGGCAGCTCGCATGCGTAACAAGGCT
>DBFBEA010000159.1:0-10766 GCA_048248475.1 Collinsella sp.
AGAGAACCGCACCCCTCTTTCCGCAGGATCGCTGTCACCAAGCTTTCAAAAATGACCACGGGGCGGCTCGGTTACGTACCGAGCCGCCCCAAAGCGTCAGACCAATCCCCCACGGCGTAATGCATAATGCGTTGCGCGCCAAAGCGCTCATGAGGCGTTACGCAACGAAGAAGGCGCCGTCCATGTCCACGTCAATCGTTACGTCGTCGCCCTCGTGGACGCGACCGTCGATGATCGCGCGGGCGATGCAATCCACGACCTCGTTCTGGATGAGACGCTTCAACGGACGCGCGCCGTACACCGGGTCGAGGCCGCCCACGGCGAGCATCTGCTTCGCGCCCGGGGTGATCTCGAGCGTCATGCGCTGCTTCGCGAGACGCTCGCGCACGTGCGCAAGCTGAATGTCGACGATCTGCTCGATCTGCTCCATACCAAGCGGATGGAACACCACAATATCGTCGATACGGTTCAGAAACTCCGGACGGAACGTCTGGTGCATCGCATCGTCGACCGCTTCCTTGAGGCGCCGCTCGTCCTTTCCAGCGTATTCGGCAATCGCTTGTGAGCCCACGTTCGACGTCATGATGATAATCGTGTTCTTGAAGGACACCTGGCGACCCTGGCCATCGGTCAGACGGCCGTCGTCGAGCACCTGCAGCAGCACGTTGAAGACATCCGGATGAGCCTTCTCCATCTCGTCGAGCAAGATCACGGAGTACGGACGACGACGCACGGCCTCGGTGAGCTGGCCGCCCTCGTCGTAACCCACGTATCCCGGGGGCGCACCGATCAGACGCTGGACGCTGAACTTCTCCATGTACTCGGACATGTCGATACGCACGAGTGCGCGCTCGTCGTCGAACAGGCACTCGGCAAGCGCCTTGGCGAGCTCGGTCTTGCCCACGCCGGTGGGGCCCAGGAAGAAGAAGCTGCCGATGGGCTTGTCCGGGTCGGAGAGACCCGCACGGCTGCGGCGCACGGCCGCGGCCACAGCGGAGACCGCCTCATCCTGGCCGATGACGCGCTTATGCAGCTCACCCTCCAAGCCCTTCAGCTTGTCGAGCTCGCCCTGCATCATCTTGGACACAGGCACGCCGGTCCAGGCGCTCACGACCTCGGCGATCTCATCGGAGGTCACCTGTTCGTTGAGGCCCTCGCCGTCCTGCTGCTTTTGTGCCTCGAGCGCAGCCTCGGAATCCTGAATCTGCTGCTGCAGGCCCGGAATCACGGAGTAGCGCAGCTCGGACGCACGGCCCAGGTCGCCATTGCGCGTCGCGCGCTCCTCTTCGCTCTTGGCCTCGTCGAGCTGTCCCTTGAGCTCTTGCACGTGGTCGATGGCGTTCTTCTGGTTGAGCCAGCCGGCCTTTTGCACGTTGAGCTTTTCCTGAACCTCGGCAATCTCCTGGCGCAGGGCCTCCAGACGCTCCTTGGAGGCGTCGTCGGTCTCCTTCATGAGTGCCTGCTCCTCGATCTGCAGCTGGGTGAGCTGACGCGTGGTGGCGTCGATCTCGACCGGCATGCTGTCGAGCTCCATGCGTAGGCGGCTTGCCGCCTCATCGACCAGGTCGATGGCCTTGTCGGGCAGGAAACGGTCGGCGATGTAGCGATCGGAGAGGTCGGCAGCCGCCACGAGCGCGCTATCGGTAATATGCACGCCGTGGAAGATCTCGTACTTCTCCTTGAGGCCACGCAGGATCGAGATGGTGTCCTCGACGGTAGGCTCGGAGACCATCACAGTCTGGAAACGACGCGCGAGCGCCGCGTCCTTCTCGATGTACTTGCGGTACTCGTCAAGCGTGGTCGCGCCGATCGCGTGCAGGTCGCCACGGGCAAGCGCCGGCTTCAGGATGTTGCCGGCGTCCATGGAGCCCTCGGTGGCACCCGCGCCCACGATGGTGTGGAGCTCATCGATGAACAAGATGACCTTGCCCTCGGACTTCTGTACCTCCTTGAGCACGGCCTTCAAGCGGTCCTCGAACTCGCCGCGGTACTTGGCGCCGGCAACCAGCGCGCTCATGTCGAGCTCGATGAGGTCGCGGTCGCGCAGCGTGCTCGGCACGTCGCCGGCCACGATACGCTGGGCGATGCCCTCGACGATGGCCGTCTTGCCGACGCCCGGCTCACCGATGAGCACGGGGTTGTTCTTGGTGCGGCGGGACAGGACCTGGATGGTACGACGGATCTCGTCGGTACGGCCGATGACCGGGTCGAGCTTGCCGGCGCGGGCGAGGTCGCAGATATTGCGTCCGTACTGCTCCAGCGCCTCAAACTGCGTCTTATCCTCGGCAGACGTCACGCGGTCATCGCCGCGCAGTTCCTCGTAGACCCGCTCGATGCGCTCCTTGGTGACGCCGGCGTCGCGCAGCACGCGGCCCGCCTCGCCCTTGTCCTCGGCAAGCGCCATCAGCAGATGCTCAGTCACCACAAAGCTGTCGCCCATCTTGGTGGCCTTCTTCTCGGCCTTCTCGATGACGCGGACGAGCTCGTTGGACAGGCCCATCTGCTGACCCTCGCCCGAGACCTTGGGCGCGTGGTCGATGGCATCCTGCGTGGAGCGTGCGAGCTGAGCCGGATCGGCACCGATGCGCTCGATAATCACGGAGATATTGCGCTCGCCGGCACCGAGCAGGGCAGACAGCAGGTGAATCGGCTCCACCGCGCCGGCCTGCGCGTCGGCAGCCGTACTCATGGCGGTCTGCAGCGCCTCGCGCGACGTCATAGCTAGCTTATCGATTCTCATGGAATCACCTCTCTTGGGGCGGCCGCCCTACGGGGCGGCTTCACGTTGTTCGAGAAGTATTGTTGCCAGCTTTGCGCGATCTTATACACAAATCTAAGTCTCTATATATAAGATTTTCTGAGTGTTCCCACGACATACAAACCACCACAAAGGGGACAGGCACCTTTGTGGTGGTTGCAGCCTCTATTTACTTGCCGAGCCCGTGCTTCCCGATTCGGCGTTCCAGGGTACCTCATCCTCGAACAGCCATGTACGGGCAGACCCACTATCGCGTGCAGTCTGCGGGTCAGGCAAGCAGGTCTGTTTATAGGCATCTTGGATACACTGACCCATAAAATCGTTGAGCTCGGTCTGGTCGCCCTCCATGACATAGGCGACATCGCCGTCCATGATGTAGATGCCCGGACCCTCATTGCCCTCGTAGCCCGGATCGTACGAGACATCACATAACTTTGCGCCGTTTGCAGTGTCCAGCTCGATGGAAGAGTGGCATCCGCCAACCATGTCGTTCGCTTTTGCCCGATAGGACGCATATCCGTACCAGCGCTTAAATGTTTTGCCCTTGAGTAGCTCGGACGCCCTATCGATCAGGCTTGTATCCGTGGTATAGCGCATGGCCCCAAGCTGAATACGCGGATAATTGCTAATACCCAGCACAGCCGGCTGCTCATCAAAATCAACGGTAATGGTCTCGGGCTTGTCGTCGCCGGTCAGAAGTTCGACAGATTGAGTCACAGGCTTGACCACCGGCTCCGTCATCGCAGCAGGTAGAAACGCCATGCCGACAGCGCCCATGCCAACCACGGTGATCGCAAGCGCCAAGACAATCAATCCAATACGGGCAGGACTTCTCACAGCAAAGCACCTCACAATGCAAACCCGCGCCATTTGTCCTAATGATACCGCCAGCTAACACTATCACCAAAAGAAGCCGTCCACTCCCCACCACCACAAAGGGGACAGGCACCTTTGTGGTGGTTTTCGACGCTAACGGACGACCATCTCGCGCCATGAGATTAAACTTGAATTGTTCTCTGAACATATCCATTTCTGCCTATCCTCAACAGATCTTTGTCTCGAGGAGCGCATATGAAGCCGTCTCATTCCACCGGTCGCAACGTCATCGCCATTCTCGCCATACCCATCGTGATGCTCTTCCTTATCGTCATCACGCCCTTTTCTTTTGGTATCGCCTCGCCCTTCGATCTTTGCGGGATGATCGACGCCGGCTCGCGTGCCACCTCGCTCTCCTTTGTCTGCCGTGGCGTGTTCTACGAATATGCAATTCCCACCGGAAGTTGGCGGTCAAAGTTACCGCTGCTCGGAACGATTGATGGATGCTTCCCCCATTTCAGCCTTGAACCTCAGACGATGAATTATTTGATCGACGACCAGCCCCTCGACTCCATCACCCTCGCCTACGACTACGCACCAAACACCGATGAGCGCCACATGAACCAAGTCCTCGACAAGATGCTTGGACAGTGCGGGCTCACCGAGGAGGCCGGTCGAACCATCTATAGCAACCAGCAATTAAAGCGAACAGAACTCCGCCGTGTCGGAAAAATCAAAGGGCGAAACGGGGCTGCCTACTGGCAGGCCTGGGCGACACGCGACAAGAGCGAATTCGGGCACAGCACCTATACGGTCACCGTCTACACCAAAGATGGAATCAAGGACGATGTTGACGATTTCGCGTCATCCAAACTCGGCATCCCCAAAACAACCAAACCCGCCAACCCGGATGAAATTCTGTAGAGCCGCTCATTAACATACCGCTCAACGATCACAACAACATCGAGCTCGTTCCCCACCGCCACAAAGATGCCTGTCCCCTTTGTGGCGGTTTTCGACAAAAAAGAAGCCGCCCCAATAACAGGAGCGGCTTCAAGCAAGTCTATTTTTAGCGTCCCTCAAGACCCAACGAGAACGTCGCGGTAGCCCCGGCCACACCTTTCCCTCGGGCGACCCTCGCGAAGCGCGTGAGCACGAGAGAAAGGTGTGGCCGGGGCGTACAGCAGAGTTACTCGGCAGCGGCCTTGAACTTGTTGTAGTTGATCAGGCAGCCGGCCTTGACGATGGCGCGCTCCTCTGCCGTCATATCGGCAATATAGAGATCAATCTGCTCGACCGTGCCGTCGGCGCGCACTACGTACGCGGCGATGTCCTTCAGGTCGCCATCGAGCGCGGCACGGATACCCGGCACAAAGACGTAGTCGCCCACCTCAAAGCTGGGCTCGGCCTCCATCTGGAAGGGCACCATGCCCCAGTTCATCACGTTGGAGCGATAGCGCTTGGTGGCGTACTCGTGGACGATGTTGGCCAGGCCGCCAATTACGCGCTGGCAGCTCGCGGCCTGCTCGCGGGCAGAACCGTCACCGGGCTTCTTGGCATAGAGCATGGAGCCGTACTCAGTCGCCTTGGCATCGGCCGCGACACCCGCGCCGGTCAGCGCCTCAAACACGCTGGCAAGCTCGGCATCGAGTGCCACCAGGTCGCCCGCTGCCTCGCCGGCAACGCGGCGCTTTTCCACCGCGTCGACCTCCTTGGAGCGGCCCACGTAGGCAGGGTCGCGACGGCTGAGCGTAAACTCGGCCAGACCCAGCGGGTTGGAGCGGAAGGAGCTCGTCTCGCCCGAGGGAATGAGCTCGTCGGTCGTAGTGACCGGGTCCATGATCTTGGAGCACACCTTGAGCAGGATGTCGTCGCCGAGAGGCTCCATCGCGGGCCACGGCTTGATGTTGGGGCCCTCGACCAGCTCGTCGGCCGGCTCAGCCTTGCCAAAGCCCCAGTACACACGCTTTCTGTACGGCGCGTCGTCAAAGGTGTACTCGCAGGCCTCGTCCCAAATCTCCTCGGGCAGGTCGGTCGCCGGCGTCAGGACGCCGCCGTTGGCAGCCGTCGCCGCAATGGAGCGGGCGTCCATCAGGGCCACGGCGCTCAGCTGACCGTTGCCCGGCTTGGAACCCTCGCGATTGGGGAAGTTGCGCGTTGTGTGGCGGATGGACAGGCCGTTGTTGGCAGGCGTGTCGCCGGCGCCGAAGCACGGGCCGCAGAATGCCGTGCGCACAATCGCGCCGGCCTCCATAAGGTCGTAGATGTAGCCGCGGCGTGTAAGCTCGAGTGCCACGGGCTGGCTCGTGGGATAGACCGACAGCGAGAACTCGCCGCAGCCGGTGTTAGCGCCCTTGAGCACGCGAGCAGCCTGGACCACTGAGTCGTAGTTGCCGCCCGAGCAGCCGGCGATAACGCCCTGCTGCACGTGCAGCTTGCCGTCGACGATCTTGTCGAGCAGGCTAAAGTGCGTCTTGCCCTCGCCGATCTTGGCGGCCTCGAGCTCCACCTCATGCAGGATGTCCTCGAGGTTCTCGTTGAGCTCGTCGATCTCAAAGCCGTTGGAAGGATGGAACGGCAACGCGATCATGGGCTTGATACTCGACAGATCGACTTCGACGCAGCCGTCGTAGTAGGCAACATCGGCGGGCTTGAGCTCGCGGTAGTCCTCGCCGCGACCGTGCATGGTCAAAAACGCGTGCGTGTCCTCGTCGGTGGCCCAGATGCTCGACAGGCAGGTGGTCTCGGTGGTCATGACGTCGACGCCGTTGCGGTAGTCGGTCGTCATGCTCGCGATACCGGGGCCCACGAACTCCATAACCTTGTTCTTAACGTAACCCTTGGCAAAGACGGCACGGATGATGGCGAGTGCCACATCGTGCGGGCCGACGCCGGGGCGCGGGGCGCCCGTGAGGTAGATGGCGACGACACCGGGATAGGCGACATCGTAGGTGTCGCGCAGCAGCTGCTTTGCCAGCTCGCCACCGCCCTCGCCCACGGCCATGGTGCCCAGAGCGCCGTAGCGGGTGTGCGAGTCGGAGCCCAAGATCATCTTGCCGCAGCCGGCGAAGTTCTCACGCATAAAGGAATGGATGACCGCGATATGGGGCGGAACGAAGATGCCGCCGTACTTTTTGGCAGCCGAGAGGCCAAAGACGTGGTCGTCCTCGTTGATGGTGCCACCCACGGCACACAGCGAGTTATGGCAGTTGGTAAGCACGTAGGGCAGCGGGAACTGCTCCATGCCCGAGGCACGCGCCGTCTGGATGATGCCGACAAAGGTGATGTCGTGGCTCGCCATGGCATCGAAGCGAATCTTGAGCGCCTCGGGGTCGCCGGACGTATTGTGTGCCTGAAGGATCGAATACGCGATGGTGCCGCGCTTGGCATCCTCGGGTGTCTGCGTAATGCCGCGCTCAGCGGCCTCGGCCGCAGGCACAACCTCGCTGCCGTTACGCAGGTAGATGCCGTCCTCGTACAGCTTGACCATACTGTCTCCCACTCTGCCCAAAAGATTTGGGCGCATAGCATACATTCGTTCAATATCGTGCCATAGAACGGTTGCGAGTGGGTTACGAATCTACACGTTCACTTTATCTCAGTAAAGCAAAGGACGAGCCCCCTGCATCACTCTCTGGACAAGGAGTGTCCCAAAGTGCCGGCACAAAAGGAACGTCCCCAAGTGCCAAGTGCCGCAAGAATGTCCCCTTTGACCAGTCATTTAAGAACGTCCCCAATGACTACCGCATCCGGAGCAAGGCAACGCCGCAGGTAGAGGACGGACAGCGAGCGACGTCCAGAGCGAACAAGTTGGCATGAAAAAGGCAAGGCATAGACCTTCTGGTCATGCCTTGCCTTTTGAATGACAAATTGTCGCTCTGGGCGGCGCGCAGCGTCGGCCCGTTACGCGGTTTGGTAAAACCGCGTAACTACAAATCCCCGCCGGCGCCCAGCAGCTTGCGCATGACTTGCTCGGGGTTAACTGAGCCGTCGCGCGGGGCCAGGGCGGTGATCTTCTTTTGCATCTTGTACTCGTGCAGCTCGTCCTCGAGCTGGCGTACGCGGGCGCGGAGCTTCTCGTTCTCGCGTTCGCGCTCCTCGGCACGCTCCTTCATATCGAGGATGCGCACCACGCCGGCAAGGTTGATGCCCTCGTCGGTCAGCTGGTTGATGAGTTCCAGGCGCTCGATATCGGCACGCGAATACAGACGCGTGTTACCGCCCGAGCGCTGGGGGTTCACCAGTCCCTTGGACTCGTAGACGCGCAGAGTCTGCGGATGCATGCCGGTCAGCTCGGCCGCCACGCTGATCATGTACAGCGGTTTGTTCC
Organism: Collinsella sp.; assembly: GCA_048248475.1. Classification (GTDB taxonomy): domain Bacteria; phylum Actinomycetota; class Coriobacteriia; order Coriobacteriales; family Coriobacteriaceae; genus Collinsella. The sequence goes on from DBFBEA010000159.1 coordinate 7,905, forward strand.
TATTGTCCTCGGCCATGCTACCTGACCCCTTTCCGTCTCGTTATCGTCCATCATAAGCCCGCGGGCGCGGGCGTGCGCCACGACCGCCCTAGTACGTCGCCTTGTAACGGTTGACCTTCTCGCGATAGTCGCGCGTGTCGGCCTCACGCAACTTGGTCATGGCGTCGCGCTCATCATCGGATAGGTTCGTGGGGACCTGCACCTTGATCTCGACGAGCAGCGCGCCCGTACGGCCACGGTGCTTAACGTCGGGCGCCCCCATCTCCTTAAAGCGGAACTTCTTGCCCGTCTGGGTACCCGCGGGCACCTTCAGACGAACCGTCGCACCGCCGGGCGTGGGCACGTCCACCGTGCAGCCGAGCGCCGCCTCGTAGACCGAGACCGGTACCTCCATAGTCACGTCGGCACCTTTACGCTTAAACAGCGGATGCTCCTCCACGTGCGTGGTCACGACCAGGTCGCCGCGCTCGCCGCCGGCAACGCCGTACTCGCCGCGACGCTTGTAGCGCAGCTTGCCACCGTCGACCGCGCCCGCAGGCACTGAGACCGTAATTGTCTGTTGCTCGCCCGTCGAGGGAATGCGGTAGGTGACCTTGTGCGTCACGCCGCGAAACGCGTCCTCGGCCGAAACATCGACGGTCAACGACAGGTCGCCGCCCTTGCGAGCACGGCTGCGGCCCGCGCCGGCACCGGCAGCGCCCGCAGCCCCGGCAAAGCCCGAGCCCCAATCGCTGCCCCAGGCGCCGTTGCCGCTAAAGATGCTGTCGAAAATATCACCCCAGCCGCTCGCGCCGGCACCAGCGCCGTAGCCACCGCTATACGCGCCACCCGCACCCGGCATGCCGCCGAACATGAGCATCTGGTCGTACTCTTTGCGCTTCTTCTCGTCCGAAAGCGTCTCGTAGGCCTCGCTAATCTCCTTAAACTTGGCCTCGTCGCCGCCGGCATCGGGGTGATATTTTTGCGCGAGCTTGCGAAACGCGCTCTTGATCTCTTTGTCGGAGGCGCTCTTGGATACGCCCAGGATGTCATAGAAGGTTTTGCCTGCAGCCATCGTAGCTCCTCTCCTGTTACGTCCGCCGTCACTGCTGACGACGGCTCATGCTTTCATATGGCACTAGGCCAGAAAGGGCCCCGGGTGTTGCCCCGGGGCCCTTCTCAATTACTCCTCGGTGCTCTCGGCCGTATCGGCCGCGGCATCCTCGGGCGCCGCTTCGGGCTCCGGTGCGGGGCGCTTCTCGCCACCGTAGGTCACCGTCACCATCGCGGAGCGCAGGATGCGATCCGCCATGCGGTAGCCCTTCTGGTACACGTCGTTGACGGTCTCGTCGTACTGCGATGCGTCCTCGACACGCCCCACGGCCTGGTGCTCGAGCGGATCGAACGCCTCGCCCTTGGGGTCGATGGGCTCAACACCCTCGTGCGCAAACACATCAAGCAGCTTGGCATGAACCGCATCGACGCCATCGACGAACTGCTTAAAATCGTCGGAAAGCTCCTGGCTACGGGCATGGTCGATTGCACGCTCGATATCGTCAACCACCGGCAGCAGCGCAGTGACGAGCTTCTCGGTCGCGCGCTCGCGCTCGGCGATGCGCTCGTTGGCGGTGCGGCGACGGAAGTTCTCCCAGTCGGCCTGTAGACGGGCGGTGCGCTCGGTGGCGTCCTTTGCCTTGTCCTCGGCGGCCTTCTGAGCCTCTGCCGCAGCATCGAGCTCGTTGCGCACGTCGGCAAGCTCCTTTTGGGCCTGCTCGAACTTGAGCTTAAAGTCGTTGTCGGCGGCTTCCTCACCGGCGCGGATAGCAGCTTCCACCATCTCGTCCTCGGTCATCGTCGCCTCCTTGTTGGAATCCTCTACCTGGTTCTCGGCAGCCTCGGCGGCCTCGGTCTCGTTGACCTCGGTATCGTCGACGGCCTCTACGGGAATCTTCACGTCCTTCTCCTCAGAGTCAACGGGGGCGGCGCCAGCGGCAGCCGCCTCCGTGCGAGCTTTACGGGCGGACATGATTACTTGTCCTCGTCGTCCACAACCTCGTAGTCGGCGTCGACAACGTCATCGTCGGCAGGCTGGGCACCGGCGGCGCCGTCGGTCTGCTGCTGAGCGTCGGCGTAGACAACCTGAGCCAGCTCGTAGGCCACGGACTGCAGGGACTCGCCAGCGGCCTTGATGGCCTCGACGTCAGAGCCCTCGAGTGCCTTCTTGGCGTCGGCGATAGCGGCCTCGGCCTTGGACTTCACGTCGGCGGAAACCTTGTCGCCCAGCTCGTTGAGGGTCTGCTCGGTGGAGTAGCACAGGCTATCGGTCTGGTTGCGGACCTCGACCTCTTCCTTCTGCTTCTTGTCCTCCTCGGCATGAGCCTCGGCGTCCTTGACCATACGATCGACTTCGTCGTCGGACAGAGCGGTGGAACCGGAAATGGTGATCTGCTGCTCCTTGCCGGTGCCCTTGTCCTTAGCGGAGACCTTGACGATGCCGTTGGCGTCGATGTCGAAGGTCACCTCGATCTGCGGCACGCCGCGGCGGGCAGCCGGGATACCGGTCAGCTGGAACTTACCGAGCGACTTGTTGTCGCGGGCAAGCTCGCGCTCGCCCTGGAGCACGTTGATCTCGACGCTGGTCTGGTTGTCGGCAGCGGTGGAGTAGACCTCGGTCTTGGAGGTCGGGATCGTGGTGTTGCGGTCGATCATCTTGGTCATGATGCCGCCCATGGTCTCAACGCCCAGCGACAGCGGGGTAACGTCGAGCAGCAGGATGCCCTCGACGTCGCCGGTGAGCACGCCGCCCTGGACGGCAGCGCCGTCGGCAACGACCTCGTCGGGGTTCACGGACATGTTGGGCTGCTTGCCGGTCATGGTCTTGAC
>DBFBEA010000160.1:0-16749 GCA_048248475.1 Collinsella sp.
CCGTAACCATGCCATCATTCGCGAGCTTCTGGCGGTCGCGGAGCACGATGGGATCGGTGTCGCCGATGCGCAGGCCGTCAACGTAGACGATACCGCTCTCCACCGCGGGCCCGACCTTCACCACACCGCCGCGCACCTCGAGCGTATCTCCGTTATCGAGCACGAAAATGTGATCTTCGGGAATGCCCACCTTGCGCGCAAGGCGCGCGTGAGCCCGCAGGTGCACGGCCTCACCGTGAACGGGCATGAAATAGGTCGGCTTCGCCATGGTGAGCATGAGCTTGAGCTCCTCCTGGCTGCCGTGCCCGGAGACGTGGACGAGCTTAGAGGACTTGTCAACCACGGTGCAGCCGAGCTTCGCCAAGCTGTTGACGACCTGCTGTACGGCCTTCTCGTTTCCGGGAACAGGCGTCGCGGAGATGATGACGGTATCACCCGAGTGGATCGAGAGCGTCTTGTGCTCGCCGTTGGCCATACGCGAGAGCGCGGAGAGCGGCTCGCCCTGGGAGCCGGTGCACATGACGACGATCTTGTCATCGGGGATGCCGTTCACGTCATAGGCGTCGATGATATCCGCCTCATCGATTTCGAGATACCCGAGCTCGCGAGCGACACGGGTGTTCGTGAGCATGGAGCGACCGGTGACGACGATCTTGCGACCGCTCGCCTTCGCAGCGTTGCAGATCTGCTGCAGGCGATGAATGTGACTCGAGAACGAGGCGACGAACACGCGCCCGGGAGCATTCTTGATGACCTCGTTGAGCGTGGGGCCGACCTCGGCCTCTGACTTGGTGAAACCGGGGACGGTCGCGTTCGTAGAATCCGAAAGAAGCAGATCGACACCCTGCTTGGCGAACTTCGAGATAGCCGCATAGTCCGGCGTGACGCCGTCGATGGGCGTCTGGTCGAGCTTGAAGTCGCCGGTATGCATGACCGTGCCCTGCGGCGACTTGATGTAGACGCCGAGCGCCCCGGGGATGGAGTGGGTCATGGAGAAGAAATCGACCGAGATGCACCCGAGGCTGATGTGCGACCCGCTCTTGACCTCGCGGAACTTAGGTGAGCGGATGCGGAACTCGGCAAGCTTGCCCTCGATGAAGCCCAAGGTGAGCTTGCTCGAGAAGATGGGCACCTTGTTGTTGAGGTCCTGCAGCAGGTACGGAAGCGAACCGGTGTGGTCCTCGTGGCCGTGGGTGACGACGATACCGCGGAGCTTCTCCTCGTTTTCAAGAACGTAGGTGTAGTCAGGAAGCACCAGGTCGATACCGGGCTGGGAGTCGTCGGGGAACATGAGGCCAGCGTCGACGAGCACCATGTCGTCGCCGCACTCGAAGACCGTCATGTTCTTGCCGATGCCGTCAAGGCCGCCGAGCGGAATGATCTTCAAGGGAGATGATTTTTTAGCTGCCATAGGTTAGTGTGGTTTCCTTTCTTCGAAACGGGTCTGGAACAACCGACGGGGCGCTTCTGGCAAACCGACCGCCGGGAACGTACAACAATGCATCGCAGAGTCGATGCAATAACCACAGTATGATACCCATTTGCACAACAACAGACCACCCATGCATCAAAGCCCCATCTGAACTGGTCCATCCCGACGGTTTCCCGTGGGGCGGGCACTGATGAAGTTTCCTGCTCTACAGTCCTGCTCACGACGGAGGCCACATTAAGTGGCCTCCTGTTCGTGCGGAACTCGCGATTCTCTTCATCAGTGCCCGCCCCACGGGAAACCTTCCAAAAAGGGACAGGTTTGTTTTAGTAGGTTTTATCAGGGGAAATACTGCTGTGTCTATCTACTGATCTGAAATCTGACTACTGAATAGACTGTCTAACTAAATAGCGAGCGGCACTAACCAGCCCTTTTGCTTGCGCCCGGGAGGGACGCATATGAAGTTTATCGCGAGTTCCGCACGCAAAGGAAAGCACTTAATGTGCTTTCCGTCTTGCGCAGGACTGTAGAGTAGGAAACTTCATATGCGGCCCTCCCGGGTGCAAACAAAAGGGCGACCCCTTAGGAGTCGCCCTTGCATGAGCTGCTTATGTGTAGCTGTTACTCGGCGTCGTGGTGACGGCGGGGCTTGCGGCCTCCGTTGTCACCGGGACGGCGCGGACGGTCGCTGCGCTCGGAGCGCTCGCGACGCGGACGCTCACGACGCTGGAAGTGCTCGCCATCGCCCTCGGAGGCACCCTCGGAGCGAGCCGGCGCCTCGGGCTTATCCAGACGATCAAGCGAGATCTTACCGCGATCGTCGACCTCGATGACGACGACCTTAACCTCATCGCCCACATTGAGAACGTCCTCGACCTTCTCCACGCGGCCCTTGGCGACGCGGGAGATGTGCAGCAGGCCGTCCTTGCCGGGCAGCAGGTTCACGAAGGCACCGAAGGGCTGGATGGAGACCACGCGACCGGTGTACTCCTCGCCCGGCTCGGGAACCTTGATGATGAGCTTGATGCGCTCGACAGCCTGGTCGACGGACTCGCCGGTGCCGCCGACAAAGACGGTACCGTCCTCCTGGATGTCGACCGAAGCACCGGTCTCGTCCTGGATGCCGCGGATGACCTTACCGCCGGAACCGATGACGTCGCGGATCTTGTCGGTCGGAACCTGGATGGAAACGATGCGCGGGGCGGTGCTGCGCGTGGTGTGGCGCGGCTCGGGGATCACATCGAGCATCTTCTGCAGGATGAAGGCGCGACCCTCCTTGGCCTGCTGCAGGGCGCGGGCCAGGATATCGAAGGTAAGACCGGTGGCCTTGTTGTCCATCTGCAGGGCGGTGATGCCCTCGGTGGTACCGGTGACCTTAAAGTCCATGTCGCCCAGGAAGTCCTCGAGACCCTGGATATCGGACAGGACCACGGTCTTGCCCTCCTCCTGGATCAAGCCCATGGCGATACCGGAGACCGGGCGCTTAATGGGCACGCCGCCGTCCATAAGGGCGAGCGTGGAGCCGCAGGTCGAAGCCATAGAAGAGGAGCCGTTGGACTCCATAACCTCGGAGACGACGCGGATGGCGTAGGGGAACTCGTTCTCGTCGGGGAGCACCGGAAGCAGGGCGCGCTCGGCCAGGTTGCCATGGCCGATCTCGCGGCGCTTGGGGCTGCCCATGCGGCCGGTCTCGCCGGTGCAGAACGGCGGGAAGTTGTAGTGGTGCATGTAGCGCTTGCCCTCCGTGGGCTCGATGGTATCCAGACGCTGGCCCTCGTTGAGCATGCCGAGCGACAGGACGGAGAGCACCTGGGTCTGGCCGCGCTGGAACAGGCCGGAGCCGTGAACGAGCGGCAGGTAGTTGTCCTTCACCATGATGGGACGGATCTCGTCGGCAGCACGGCCGTCGACGCGCTCGCCGGTCTCGACGACCATGGTGCGCATGGCCTTCTTCTCGAGCTTCTTGAGCGCCACGGGGATCTCGCGCTCCCAAGCGGCCTGCTCCTCATCGGTGAACTCGGCGCGGATGGACTCCTTCAGAGCCTCAACCTTGCCGATACGGGAGAGCTTGTCAGCGTCGCGAAGGGCGGCTGCCATCTCGTCGTAGTGGGCAAAGATGCGCTCCTGGACCTCCTCGACGGGCTGGTCGAGCGGGTACTCCTTCTTGACGATGGGGCCGTTGACCTGCTCCCACTCGGCAACGAACTCGTCCTGAGCCTGGCAGAAAGCAGCAAGGGCCTCCTGGCCAAACTTCATGGCGGCGAGCATGTCGTCCTCGGAGATCTCCTCGGCGCCGGCCTCGACCATCGAGATGAAGTCGGCAGAGCCGCCCAGCTCCAGGTCCAGATCGGAGTTCTCGCGCTCCTCGTAGGTGGGGTTGACGATAAACTCGCCGGTCTCCACGTTACGGCCGATGCGCACGCAGGCAAGCGGGCCCTCGAAGGGCACGCCGCCGAGCGTCATGGCCAGGGATGCACCCATGACGTTGATGACATCGAAGGGGTTGACCTGGTCGGCGACGAGCGAGGTAGCGACGATGTGCACCTCGTTGCGGAAGCCGTCCGGGAAGCTCGGGCGGATCGGACGGTCGATCATGCGAGCAGTGAGCGTGGCCTTCTCGCTGGGACGGCCCTCACGCTTGAGGTAGCCGCCCGGGATGCGGCCGGCGGCGTACATCTTCTCGTTGAAGTCGACGGTCAGCGGGAAGAAGTCGTAGTTCTTGCGCTCCTTGGAGACGACCACGGTGTCGAGCATCGTGGTGTCGCCCTGCTTGACCAGGCATGCGCCGGTGGCCTGCTTGGCAAGCTCGCCCGACTCAAAGGTGTAGGTCTTGCCGTACAGCTCAAAGGTCTTGGATACGAGTGTCATTGTTCTCCTTTACCCCACAGGCCCCTTGCCTGCGGGCTTCTCATGTGACGCGGGCCCCCTGCCCCCGCCACGCTTCAGAGCGTGATTGTTCACGCCCTTACACAAAAAGAGCGCCCCGCTGCGCAGGACGCTCTTAGCATGTACAAATCCTTACTGGATGTTGTCGCGGATGCCCAGAGCCTTGATGAGCTCACGGTACTCGACGATGTCGCTCTTCTTGATGTAAGAGAGAAGACGACGACGACGGCCGACGAGCATGAGCAGACCACGACGGGTGTGGAAGTCCTTCTGGTGGGACTTCATGTGCTCGGTCAGCTCCTTGATGCGCTCGGTCAGGATGGCGACCTGAACCTTGGGGTTGCCGGTGTCGACCGGGGTGTTACCGAACTGGGCAGTCAGCTCCGCCTTGCGCTCTTTGGAAACAGTCATTGTTTCACCTTTCGTTTTACGTCGCCCGCAGGCGACTCGATTCGCCTCGGACTGGGAAGCCGCCGGTGGAGCGAGCAACCAAGGTCGAGGTACCAACAGGATGGCATGATACCACAAGCAGCCCGCGCCTGCGCATCATCACCGACCCAACATGAATTCCATCGCGCGGAGACGCTGATCGGTGTGCGTCGCAGCCCAAACATGCGAAAGCCCCAGCAAAAAAGCTGCGGTATGGGGGTCGACCCTCTCGGCCAAGAGCGAATCGAAGGTCATGGACATGAGGGCGCGCAGCCATGCGACCTCACCGGTCGACACCAACTCGGCACCCGGAACGCTCGACGCGCACGAGCCGCACATGAGCCCGCCGGCCTGGGGCGAAAAGTACGACAGCATGGGATCTCCACACAGTACGCAGGCCGAAAAATCGGGTCGGTAGCCAACGTGCGACAGCAGCTTAAAGACATATGCCGCCACAAGCAGATCCATATGCGCTGTGTCGAGCCCGCTGCCCACCAGGGCAAGCGCTCGCTGCGTTATGGCAAAGGTATACGGGTCCTCGGCGTCCTCGAACGAGCACACGCGCGCGACCTCGGCGATCGCGCTTGCGGCGCAGGTCGTCTCGTAATCGGGTGCTGCGCCGAGCGGCGCCTCCATAAGCTCGGCCTGGGAAACCACATCGAGCGAACGTCCATGCGCAAGCAGCATGTCAACGGTACTGAACAGCTCGCAGCGCGCAGCCAGGCGCCCACCGGGTTTGCGGGCGCCCTTTGCCACGGCGCGAACCTGCCGGCCCCGTTCGTCAAGCATCGTCAGGATCAGGTCCGTCTCTTTGAGCTTCGTCTTGTCGAGGACGAGCACCTTGGTGCGATATGTCCGGGAGCCAGCCATGCGCGCCGCGCGCCCTTAGTCCTCGGCGTTGTAGCCGAAGCGGCGAATCTGGGCCTCGTCGTCACGCCAACCGGCCTTGACCTTCACGTCCAGCTCCAAAAAGACCTGAGTGCCAAAGATACGCTCAAGATCGCGACGAGCGTCGATACCGATATGCTTGATCATCTCGCCGCCCTTGCCGATGATGATGCCCTTCTGCCCCTCGCGCTCGACGTAAATGGTAGCGTGCACACGCAGCACCTTCTTGGTCTGCTCGAGCGCATCGCAGATCACGCCAACGGAGTGCGGGATCTCATCACGAGTGCGGCGCAAGACCTTCTCGCGAACAAACTCGGCAACGAGCGTCTCGTCGGAAGCGTCGGTGCCCATGTCCTCGGGGAACCAACGCGGACCCTCGGGCAAAAAGTGCGCAACGGTCTCGATGAAGGCATCGACGTTGAAGTTCTTGACCGACGACGTCACGATCTCGTCGTCATATTCCATGAGCTCGTGGGCGGCCTTAAGCTGCTCCATGACCTGTGCGGGGTCAGCCTCATCGGCCTTGGTGAGCACCAGGACCTTCTTGGAACGGGCGCTCTTGACGCGCTCGGCAACCCAGGCGTCTCCCCTGCCGATCGGCTTGGTGGCATCAATCAAAAACGCGACGACATCGACATCGTTCAGCTCGAATAGCGCGCTCTTGTTGAGCTCGGACCCCAGGCCGTCCTTGGGCTTGTGAATACCCGGAGTATCGACAAAAACCAGCTGGTAGCCGGGGCGGTTGACCACGGCGCGCATGCGACGGCGGGTCGTCTGGGCCACCGGCGAGGTGATGGCGACCTTTTTGCCATAGCAGGCGTTGAGCAGCGTGGACTTGCCGGCGTTGGGGCGGCCGACCAGGGCCACGAAGCCGCTGCGGAAACCGGGTTCAACGTCGCCAAAGCCCGCGAGGCTGTCGTCCTCTTCGCACAGGGCGTCAAGCTCTTCGTCGCTCATGCCCTCAAACGGGTCGAATTCCTCGACCTCGTCAAGCGAATCGGTATCCTCGACCTCATCGAGAACCTCGTCGTCCAAAACCTCGTCAGTAGGCTGCATATTGTCGGACATGGGAATCCCTTTCTAAATAAAGCCAAGCGCGTGGGCAAAGACTAGCAGGCCCACGATTGCGGCGGTAATGGAAAGAACGTACACGGAAGCGGCGGCGATATCCTTGGCGCGCTTTGCCAGCGGATGAAGTTCCTGGGTCGCCAGGTCGACGATCGCCTCCATAGCGGTATTGCACAGCTCGCCGTGAATCACCAGGCCACAGCAGATGATAACCGTGGCCCACTCGGCAATGTCGAGCCCCACGATACAGCCGGCAATGACGGTACACACGCCCGCCACGAGCATGACTTTGATGTTGCGCTCGGTTTTAACGGCGGTGACAAAGCCCTCCATGGCGTAGGAGAACGACTTTAAAAAGGACGGATGGTCCTTGTTCGATCCGGGAATCATAGACGGCTCCTAGTCGTGGGCATGGTTGGTGATGGGACCGACGTGGACCAACTTGGGGTCCTCGCCGCGCTCGAGCGCCAGATCGCGCAGGATGGTATCCTCGCGGGCCTCCATGACCTCAGCCTCGTCGTCCTCGATGTGGTCATAGCCCAGCAGGTGCAGCATGCCGTGCACGAGCATCAACCGGCACTCGTCGGCGGGACTGTTGCCAAAACCGGGAGCCTGACGGGCGATGACCTGCGGGGCCAAGATAATATCGCCGAGCTCGATCGTCTCGTCGGCGGGAATATCCTCGTCAAAGGCAGAGTCGCACTCAAACGAGAGCACATCGGTGGTGCGGTCGATACCGCGCCACTCGTGGTTGAGCTCGTGCATCTCGTCCTCGTCGACATACGAAAGGGAAATCTCGACTTCACGCTCAACGCCCTCCGCCGCAAGCACAAACGCGCAAATGTGCTCAACCTCCTGGGCGTCGAGCAGCGTATCGAGCTCGGCATCGTTGCTGATCAATACACTCAACGGGACTCCTTTCGGTCGCGCGAGCGCTGCTCACGCACGTCATCATACGCATCATAGGCCTCGACGATCCTGCCCACCAGGGCATGGCGCACCACATCGGCGCGCTCCAGGTGCGAAAATGCCACATCGTCGACACGGCCCAAAATCTTCTCGACGTCGGCAAGACCTCCGCGACGACCCACCAGGTCGCGCTGGCTCAGATCGCCGGTAATCACAAACTTGGAGTTAAAACCCAAGCGCGTCAGGAACATCTTCATCTGCTCAGGCGTGGTGTTTTGTGCCTCGTCGAGTACCACGAAGGCGTCGCTCAGCGTTCGGCCGCGCATGTAGGCAAGCGGGGCAATCTCGATCACGCCACGCTCCATGAGCTCATCGGTGCGTTCACGGTCCATCATGTCAAACAAGGCATCGTAGAGCGGACGCATGTAAGGGTCGATCTTTTCCTCGAGGGTGCCGGGCAAAAAGCCCAAATTCTCCCCCGCCTCGACAACGGGCCGCGTAAGCACCAGACGACCCACCTCGTGGCGCTTGAGCGCGGCGACGGCGAGGGCCATGGCTAGATAGGTCTTACCGGTACCGGCGGGACCCAGGCCAAACGTGATGGTATGCGAGCGGATGGCGTCAACATAGCGCTTCTGGCCGAGCGTCTTGGGACGAATGACGCGGCCGCGATACGACAGCAGCACGTCATCGCGCAGCGACGAAGCGTCGTGCTCACCATCGCGCAGGACAGCCAAGCAACGCGAGACGTCGTCGGCAGACAGCGTGCGACCGGCAGCCGCCTCACGAAAAGCGTGTTCGAAAAAACGCGCCACGAGTCCTACCTCGTCCGGGTCGCCGCTCACGGCAATCTGGTCACCGCGCGCAACCACATGGGCGCGAACCAAGTCTTCGACCGCGCGAAGAACAGCGTCGCCGGCGCCCAAGACGCGCGAGGGGTCAATCCCCTCGGGAACGGTAAGTCTAATCTTCGAGGCTTCCATGGACCTCCCTGCGAGCATGAACTAAGCCGGAATCGTCGACTCCGATGATAGCAACATCGAGCAGGCACGGGGCCTTGAGCCCGCAGACATCGTCAAGACGGGCATGATGGAACGAGCCGAGCGTCAGGTTGTCGCCATACTCGAGCACCGCACGCTCGACCGTGCCCACGCGGCGGCGGGCATCGGCGATCGCAAGCTCCTGAGCGGCGGCACGCATGCGGCGGCTGCGTTCGGCCATAATCTCGGGCGGCACCTGATCGGGCATATCGGCCGCAAGCGTGCCGGGACGCTTGCTATAGCGGAAGACATGCATGCGCGAAAAGCCCACGCGACGGCACAACGCCAGCGACTCCTCGAACTCCTCGTCCGTTTCGCCGGGGAAGCCGACGATGACGTCACAAGAAAGAGACGCCTGCGGCAGATTGGCGCGAATCATGCGTACCGTGTCCTCAAAGGCCTCCGCACTATAGGGACGACCCATGCGATGCAGGGTCGCCGTACAGCCGGACTGCACGGGAAGATGCAAGAACGGCGCGATACGCTGCGGATAGCGCGCCATCACCTTGAGCAGGCGCTCGGAGATATCCATGGGCTCCACTGAGGAAATGCGCACGTGGGCAATCGTGGTGCGCTCCATAATGGCCTCGAGCAGCTCATCGATCTCCACGTGTTCGTCAGTCGCGCTCTTGCCGTCATAGGCGCCCAGGTTCACGCCAGTCAGCACCACCTCGGGCACACCGGCCTCCTGGGCCTCGCGCACCTGCTCGAGCACGGACTCGACGGGCACGGAGCGCTCAGGGCCGCGCGCCTTCCACACAATGCAATACGTGCAGCGGTGATTGCAGCCGTCTTGGATCTTCACGCCCAGACGCGAGCGCCCCAGAGCATCGACCACATCGCTGTCGCTGCAAGCGGCCACACTATCGGATTCGACACCCAGCACCTCGCAGACACGCTCGGCGACGTCGATTTTCGACGGCTCGGCAATGACGCGGTCCGAAAGCTCCAGCAGCTCTTCGGGATGCAAGTTGACGACGCAGCCGGTCACGACAACGTAGGGCTCACCTGGATATGACAGCGCATGACGGACGGCCTTACGGGTCTTGGCCTCGGCCTCGCCCGTCACGGCGCAGGTATTGATTACAATCAGGTCGGCATCCAGGGGCTCCACCATCGCAAAGCCCTGGCGCATAAGATCGGCAGTGATACGGTCGGACTCAACCCGGTTGACACGGCAGCCAAGGTTGACGACGGAAATATGGGGTGCGAGCAAGCGGGCTCCTTAATCGAGGATATCGTCGAGGGCGCTCTTGATACGATCGGTTACCGACTTCTTACCGGAAGCGACGTCATCGCCCATCTCGTCGGCAAAAGCGCGGAGCAGCTCGCGCTGCTTGTTGGAAAGGTTCGTGGGAACGACCACGCGCAGCTGCACGACCAGACGACCACGTGAGCCGCCACCGCCGATGCGCGGCATGCCAAAGTTGTTGACGCTGACGGTGTCGCCATACTGCGTGCCGGCAGGGACCGTAACCTTGACGACCTCCTCGGGCATAATGCCCTCGACCTCGATCTCGCAGCCGAGCGCGGCCTGCGCGATGGAGATATCGCTCACCAGGTACAGGTCGTCGCCGTTGCGCTTAAAGCGCTCGTGATCGGCGACACGCACGTTGACGATCAGGTCGCCCGAGGGCTCGCCACGAAGGCCGGCCTCGCCAAAGCCGCTCACGCGCAGCTGGCGACCGGTCGAGACGCCGGCGGGAATATCGATGTCGATCTTTTCGTGCGAAGGCGTGCGGCCCTGACCGTCGCAAGTCTCGCAGGGATGGTCGATGACCGTGCCCTCGCCGTGGCAGTCGGGGCAGGGCGAAGAGGACTGGACCTGACCCAAAAACGAGCGCTGGACCGTGGTGACATAGCCCGTGCCGTGGCAGCGGCTGCACTGCTTTTCGGTCGCACCGTCAGCCTTGCCCGTACCGTTGCAATCCTCGCAGGGAGCAAGGCGGTCATAGCTGATCGTCTTTTTGCAGCCAAGTGCAGCTTCCTCGAGCGTCACCGAAAGCGAGATGGCCATATCGCGACCGCGACGGCGCTCGCGACGGCTGCGGGCACCACCGCCGGCGCCGCCGCCAAAGAACGACGAGAACAGGTCGTCCATGCCCATGCCGCCAAAGATGTCGTTGATGTCGACATAGCCGGAGCCACCAGGGCCATCGGCAGTGCCAAAGCGATCGTAGTTGGCACGCTTCTGCTCATCGGAAAGGACAGAATAGGCCTCGTTCAGCTCTTTGAACTTGGCCTCAGCCTCGGGGTCGTCCGAAACATCCGGGTGTACCGTACGGGCTTTCTTTAAAAACGCGCGCTTAATGGTCCGCGCGTCGGCGTCCTTATCGACGCCAAGTACCTCGTAGTAATCCCTATTTTCCGACACGACCGAATCCTTCCGACTTTCAATATTGTCACAGTGCGTCCTATACCCATGCAGGGCCGGCCGCAAACAGAGGGTTTGATGTTATTGCATCCCGTAGGGCGAAAGCATCGCGCGCTGCGAGCAGCTCGCAAACCACACCGACACGAGCGCGAACATGAAGCCGTTGGCAAAACCGTTGGCAAACTGCAACGCGCCACGCTTCCACCACAGCAGGCTACGGTGAAGTACCCCATCCGAGAGCACCATGAACAGGCCCATGGCAAACGGAATAAAACACATCACGGCAAAGGCCGAGAACACGCCCGAGATGGCCGAGAGTACCAAAAACGGCGCGACAATGCCCATCAGGTAAAAGCCGGTACGGGCCTTGCCCTCCAGGCGCTCGGCCTCCACATGGGCGCGACCGACCAGGTCACCACCCGTGGCGCCATTGGTACCGGCATGGCCCATGCCGCTAATGCGAACCTCGTCGCCGTCGTGCGTGCCGGCAGGAAACTCAATCGTTTGCTCGGAGGTCACGCGGGTACGACCGCTGCCGCCGCAATCGGGGCACGGATCGGCTACGACCTTGCCCGAGCCGCCGCACTCGGGGCAAACCGACTGAAACGTGCCAGCGCCAAACAGGAAGGACAGGTCCACATCGATATGGCCGCGTCCGCCACAGCTTGGGCAGGTATGGGCATGCTCGGAGGAGACAGAACCCGAGCCGCCGCAGTGTCCGCACGTATCGAATCGCGTGTAGCGAACGGTTTTGCGGGCACCGCCCTTGGCCTCCTTGGCATCGAGCTTAATGTCGACGACCACGTTGGCACCGCTTTCGGGATTGTATGCTGCCCGCCCGCGACGCGGCTGGCCCCAAGCGCCGCCAAAGGGAAAACCGCCCTCAAAGGGATTGCCGTACCCGGCGCCGCCGGCGTAACCGCCACCATAAGGCGAAGCCGTAGGAGCGCCGGCGAAGGGATTGCCCGAGCGCATGGCGTCATAGCGCGCACGCTTCTGCTCATCCGAAAGCACGGCGTAGGCCTCGGAAACCTCTTTGAACTTTTCCTCGGCACCCGGCTCTTTATTGACGTCCGGATGGAGCTTACGGGCCTTCTGCTGAAAGGCCTTTTGAATATCACGCGAGGTGGCGTCCTTGGAGACACCGAGAATCTCGTAGTAATCTTTTTCGTTCATCGTCGCCATGTACGGCAACCTCCTGCTCACAGCAGCGTATATCTTGCGGTAATTCTACCCGAGCGGCCTATGCTAGACCCCAAAACAGCTCGAACAGAACATTTCCATCGAGCCAGCCCAAGTGGGTGGGCGCTAAACGGGCGCGGGCGCGACCTGCGATAACGTCTTTCGAGGCGATGCGCCCCGCATATCCCTCGACGCCATCGGGCACCCACGTGGCAAGACCCAATTCGAGTGCGTGATCGCAGGCAGCTGCCAGCTCGTCCGTTGGGATAACGCAAGCCGCGCGAGCCAACAGGTCGGACCCAACACCGCGCGTCATGCGACAGGCGAGCATCAGGTCCTCCGCCGCAGCCTCGCGCTGCGACAGATATTCGGCCTCGAACGCCGTCGCGGCATCATCGCGTTGCGCCAGACGCACGCGATGCGCATCGCCTCGAGAAGACACGCCGGGAAACAGCCCGGCCAAGCGGTCGAAATCCCCAGCATCGAGCATACCGGCGGCAGAACGGCCCAGGCCCAGATAGCCCTGTCCGGTCCAGTAGGCAATGTTATGGGCGCATTCATGGCCGTCGAGCGCGTAACTCGCCACCTCATACGGATGATAGCCGGCCGCACCCAGGAGCTCGCGCGCCACGTCCATGCAGGCGGCTTGAAAATCCTCATCAGGCTCGAGCGACTCGTCGCGGCACGCCATGCGATAGAGGGGTGTCCCCTCCTCGAGCGTGAGCGGGTAAACCGACACATGATACGGAGCCGCCGCCAGCACGCCATCAAGCGTGCGACTCCAACTCGCTGCGGTCTGCCCGGGAAGACCGCACATAAGGTCGCACGACACGTCAAGCCCAGCGTCCTTGACCGTCGCGATAGCAGCGAGCGCCCGATCGGCATCGTGAATACGGCCGATGGCGGCAAGTTCGGTGTTATCGAGCGTTTGCACGCCCAGAGAGACGCGTGTGACACCCACCTTGGCAAGCGCAGTGGCGAGCTCGGCGGTCAGCGACTCGGGATTGGCCTCGCAGGTAAACTCAACAGGGGCGCACCACGCACGAATACGCCGCGCCAGCTCCACCAGGCGCTCCCCCGCCAGCGACGGCGTGCCGCCGCCAACATAGACGGTGCGGATCTGGTCAAGGGCCCCAGCCTTGCCAAAAGCATCGAGGCGCGCGTACAACTGCTCAAAATAGGCATCGAGCGCAGCACCCAGCTCGCACGGAGCGAAACTGCGCGAATCAAAGTCGCAGTAGCGGCACTTTTGGGCACAGAACGGCACGTGCGCATACAGCGCGGTAACGGCCACCCTTAAGCCTCCAGCGGATGAGGGGGCACCGATTCGCCGGCGGCAAGGGCAGCCTCGCAGGCCACCACATCGCGCTCGATCTCATCGACCAGCGCCATGAACTCCTCATACGTGGAGCAGCGCACCACCTGGGCACGCCAGGCGGCGGCATGGGGCATACCTTTTAAGTACCAGCTTGCGTACGTGCGGGCGCGCGACATGAGCGGCAAGAGCTCATGCGTCAGCGTGAGGTGCTCACGCAGGGCGTCCAGGCGCTCGACGGAGCTGCGCTGCGGCACCGGTATGCCATCGAGCGAAAGGGCGCGAGCATCACCAAAGACCCAGGGATTACCGTAGATACCGCGCGCGATAAACACCGCGCTGGCACCCGAGTTGCGCAGATGCTCCGCGGCATCCTCGGCGCAGAACACGTCGCCCGAACCGATCACGGGAATCTCGACGGCATCTGCGACTTCATCGACGACTGACCAATCGGCCTGGCCCGTGTAGAGCTGTGTGGCGCAACGACCATGCACGGCGACTGCGGCAGCCCCTGCACCCTCAAGCATCTGGGCAAATGTCGCGGCATTGCGGTCCTCGGCATAAAAGCCCTTGCGAATCTTGACGGTCACGGGCACGTGCGCCGCACCCACCGTAGCCTCGACGATCTTCTCCGCCAGGTCAGGCGTGCGCATGAGCGCCGAGCCCTCGCCCTTGGTAACGACCTTGCGGGCGGGGCATGCCATATTGATATCGATGAGCGACAGGCGATCGCCAACGCGCTCCTCGACGGCGGCGAGGGCGCTCGCAAACTGATCGGGCTTGGAGCCAAAGAGCTGCACGCAAATCTGCTGCTCCTCGTCGGCCGGTAGCACCAGGCGCCAGGTCTTGTTGCTGGCATAGGCAAGGCCCGCCACGCTCACCATCTCGCTGTAGGCAAGGTTGGCACCGCGGCGGCGGCACATGATGCGGTAGGCGGGATCGGTCACGCCCGCCATGGGAGCCATAAGGAACGGTTGCTCGGCATAGGCGCCCAGCAGCCGCTGACTATATTCGGAAAGCGCCATAGACCTACTCGTCCACCTTGAGGATCGCCATAAACGCCTCCTGCGGGACCTCGACCGAGCCGATGGCCTTCATGCGCTTCTTGCCCTCTTTCTGCTTCTCGAGCAGTTTGCGCTTACGCGAAATATCGCCGCCGTAGCACTTGGCAAGCACGTCCTTGCGACGCGCCTTGACGGTGGAGCGAGCAATGATCTTGTTGCCGATAGCACCCTGGATGGGCACCTCGAACAGCTGGCGCGGAATAATCTCCTTGAGCTTGTCGCACAGGCCGCGGGCAAGACCGTAAGCCTTGTCCTTGTGGACAATAAACGACAGCGCGTCCACCTCGTCGCCCGAAAGCAGGATGTCGAGCTTCACAAGCTCGGATGGACGGTACTCGTTGAACTCGTAGTCCAACGAGGCGTAACCCTTGGTGCGACTCTTGAGCTGATCGAAGAAGTCCAAGATAAGCTCGGCGAGCGGCATATCGAAGCGCATCTCGACCGATTTGCTCGTGAGATGGATCATGTCGGTCGTCACGCCGCGGTGCTCGATGGCGAGCTGCATGACGGCACCCGTATACTCGGGCGGACAGATGATCTTGGCCTTGAGGTACGGCTCCTCAATGCGCTCGATACGCGTGGCCTCGGGAAGGTCCTGCGGGCTGCGGACATCGATCATCTCGCCATCGGTCTTGTACACGTGATAGTCGACCGAAGGACTCGTGGCGATGAGGTCCAGGTTGAACTCACGCTCGAGACGCTCCTTGACGACCTCCATGTGCAGTAGGCCCAAGAAGCCCACGCGGAAGCCAAAGCCGAGCGCCACGGACGTCTCGGGCTCCCACACCAACGACGGGTCGTTCACGTGGAGCTTATCGAGTGCATCGCGCAGGTTCTCGTAATCCTTGTTATCGATCGGGAACAGGCCCGTATAGACCATGGGTTTAGCCTCGCGGTAGCCCGGAAGCGGCTTGGGGCAGGGGTTCGACGCCCAGGTAAGGGTGTCGCCCACGCGAACGGCCTCGGGGTCCTTCAGGCCCGTGACCACGTAGCCGACCTCGCCAACCGTCAGCGCGTCAACCGGGGTCTCGGCAGGACGCTTGACGCCCACGCCGTCGACCAAAAAGTCCCCCTCGGCCTGCATCATACGCAGCGTATCGCCCTTTTTGATGGAACCATCGAAGACGCGCACTGTGGCCACCACGCCGCGATACTCGTCAAAGTACGAATCCAGAATGAGCGCTTTGAGCGGAGCGTTAGCATCGCCCTTAGGCGGAGAGATCAAAAAGACGATGGACTCTAGCAGATCGTGAATACCCTCGCCGGTCTTGCCCGACACGCACACGGCATCATCGGCAGGAATCGCCAGGTCGTCCTCGATCTCGGTCTTGACCTCGTCGGGATGGGCCGAGGGCAGGTCGATCTTGTTGATGGCGGGCACAATGTCCAGATTGGCGTTCATAGCGAGCGTCGCGTTTGAGACCGTCTGCGCCTCGACACCCTGGGTGGCGTCGACGACGAGCACCGCACCCTCACAAGCGGCCAGCGAACGAGAGACCTCGTAGGTAAAGTCTACATGGCCCGGCGTATCGATGAGGTTGAACTGATACGTCTCGCCGTCGTCGGCGTCATAGGACACGCGGACGGCATTGGACTTGATCGTGATGCCGCGCTCACGCTCGATATCCATGGTATCGAGCAGCTGCGACTCCATGTCGCGCTCCTCAACGGTATGGGTGAGCTCGAGGATGCGGTCACTGATCGTGGACTTGCCATGGTCGATGTGCGCAACGATCGAGAAGTTGCGGATGTGGGAAATGTCAATTGAAGTATTCATGCGGACTATCTTACCCGAGCGATACAAAAAATGGAGCCTGTTCCATAAAACAGGCTCCATTTATGCGCGTAATCTGTGTGGTGTGAAATTTACAACTTAGGCGTTGATGCTGTTCACGAGCTTAGCAAGACCGGACTTGCGGTTGGAAGCCTGGTTCTTGTGGATAACATGCTTGGCGGCAGCCATGTCGAGACGCTTGGTGACGGTCTTGAGGGCAGTCTGAGCCTTCTCGGCGTCGCCCTCGGCAACGGCGGACTGGACGTGCTTGGTCAGCGTCTTGAGCTCGGACTTGACAGCCTTGTTACGCATGCGAGCTGCCTCATTGGTGCGGATACGCTTCTTCTGAGACTTGATGTTTGCCACTTCTGGAGTTCCTTTCGAGTTCCTT
>DBFBEA010000161.1:0-11213 GCA_048248475.1 Collinsella sp.
CCGTTACCTGATCAACGCCGCGGGCAACGGTGCCGCAGACATCTCGCATATGGCGGGCGCCGAGGAGTTCCAGATGGTCTGGCGCCAGGGCAATATTGTGGTGCTGGACAAAGAGCCGCGCGCGCTCATGCCGCTCTACCCAGTGCCCACGCCAATTTCCAAGGGCGTCATTGTGACAGGAACCGTGCACGGCAACACCGTGATTACCGCGACGGCCGCCGAGCGCGAGCCCGGCGACACGCAGACCTACGCTACCGATGTCGACGCGCTGCTGAGCGGCGCGCGCAAGCTGGTGCCCGATCTGGACACGCGTCGCGTGGTGCGCGCGTTTGCCGGCGGGCGTCCGGTCATTAAGGGAACGAACGACTTCTTTATTGGAGAGTCGGCCGTCGTACCGGGTCTGTTCCAGGCGGCGGGCATTCAGTCGCCGGGCGTGGCGAGCGCGCCAGCCATTGCCGAGCGCATGGAGCAGGTGCTACGCGATGCCGGCGTGACCCTACGCGAACGCGGCGACTGGGATCCCATCCGCCGCGCGCCGGACGACTTTGACCGCGCCCCGCTTGCGCGCAAGGAAGAGCTCATTAAGTCAGACCCCGCGTGGGGGCAAATCGTCTGCCGCTGCGAGACGGTGCCCGAGGCCGAGATCGTGGCCGCAATCCGACGCCGTCCGGGCGCGGTTTCGGTCGAGGGCGTCAAGCGCCGCTGTCGTGCCGGCATGGGTCGGTGCCAGAGCGGCTTTTGCCAGAGCCGCGTGGTAGCGATCCTGGCGCGCGAACTGGGCTGCGACCCCAGCGAGGTGTTGTTGGAGGATGCCGGATCTTGGTTGGTCGAGGGACCGCTGAAGGGGGTGCGCTAGGATGGCGACGTTGGATATGCGCGACGGACGCGCGGAAGCCGGAGCTGTAGCGTCGGTGTCGACGAAGGCCTTCGACGTGGTCGTCATCGGCGGCGGACCTGCTGGCATGGCGGCTGCGCTTGCCGCACATAAGGCCGGCGCCCACGTGGCCATCGTGGAGCGCGAGCAGCATCTAGGAGGAATCCTCCGCCAGTGCATCCACCCCGGTTTTGGCCTTTCACACTTTAAGCAGGAGCTCACCGGTCCCGAGTACGCGCAGCGCTTTATCGACCAGGTGCGCGCGACCGATATTGCACTGTTCTTGGGCAGTATGGTGCTTGGGATTGATTCGGACGAGGAAAAAGGCGCGGGCGCGGGTGTAAGTGGCCCGACAAGCGACGCCTCGGCACACACCGTCACACTCATGAGCCCCGCCGGCATGCTTCAGCTCACCGGGCGCGCGGTCGTCCTTGCCATGGGATGCCGCGAGCGCACACGCAGCGAGATCAAGATCCCCGGCAGCCGTCCCGCCGGCGTGTTTACGGCGGGCCTGGCGCAGCGATACATCAATATCGAAAACCTCAAGCCCGGCTCGCGCGCCGTCATTTTGGGCTCGGGCGACATCGGGCTTATCATGGCGCGCCGCTGCACGCTTGAGGGGATTTCGGTCGAGGGCGTGTACGAGCTCATGCCGTACGCCAACGGGCTGCGCCGTAACGTCAAGAACTGCCTGGACGACTTTGGCATTCCGTTGCACCTGTCCACCACCGTCACGCGCGTGATCGGACACGATCGCGTGGAGGCAGTCGAGGTGAGTCAGGTCGACGAGCATCTGGCACCCATTCCGGGGACCGAGCGCGTTGTTCCGTGCGACACGCTACTGCTTTCGGTTGGTCTGATTCCCGAGAACGAGCTTTCGGTTGCCGCGGGCGTAAAGCTTGACCCGCGCACGCGAGGCGCCGTGGTGGACCAGAGCCTGCAAACGGGCGTGCCGGGTATCTTTGCCTGCGGCAACGTGCTGCACGTGCACGACCTGACCGACAACGTGACGACCGAGTCCGAGCGTGCCGGCGCGGCTGCGGCGACGTACGCGCTGGATAGCGACGCGGATGTCGACACGGGCTCGGGCTGCCAGCTCACGGTCTCCCCTGCCGGTATCGCGGGATACGCGCTGCCGGGACGCATTACGGCTGTGGCACTCACCAAACTCAACTTCCGCGTGCGCCGACCGGTCGACGCCGCCCGCGTGCGCATTCTGGCAGGCGACGAGGAAGTGTTTGCAGGCAAGGTCCGCCCGTTTAAACCGAGCGTAATGGAGAGCTTCCCGCTGCCGACAAAGGCGATTCAGCGCGCACTCGACCTAGGCGCCAGCGAGATTGTCCTGTCCGTAGACCCCGTTGAGGAGGCGTAAGGCCATGAGCACAAATGTGACCGAGACATTGCAGTTCAACTGCACCATCTGCCCATCCGAATGCCTCCTGACCGTAGAGGTAGAGCGCGACGCAGACGGCACCGTGGTTGAGGTGCACTCCGTGACCGGCAACAGCTGCCCGCGCGGCGATAAGTTCGCGCATCAGGAGCTCACCTGCCCTATGCGCGTGCTCACCACCACCGTAGCCGTATCCGGCGGCGACGAGGCGCTGCTACCCGTGCGCACGACCGAAGCCATCCCGCTGGCGCTCCACGCCCAGGCGATGGACCTCATCCGCGGCTTGGTCGTCGACGCCCCCATCCGCATGGGCGACGTCGTGTTGAAGAACCTCCTCAACACCAACATCGACCTCATCGCCAGCATGGACATCGACCGAGCCCAAGTAGCTAATTAGGGACGGGGCTCTTTTAGCTACCCCACCATCCACCCCGCCCTCCTCCGCAGTTGCGGTGAAATACGGACTGTTTAATGGCTTCAGGCCGCTAAACAGTCCGTATTTCACCGCAACTTATGAGGGCCGCATGGGATGCAAAGGAGTGTCCCGAAGTGCCGGCATAAAAGGAAATTCCCTATCTGCCGGGCATGGGATACCATGGTGGCACCCTAGCGAAAGGACGATGTATGGCACATGTCGATGACCAGCGTGTGGCGCGCGTGCTCGATGCGCTCGAGGCTCAGCACCCCGGCGCACAACTGCTCGTAAACGACCCGTGGTCAATCTATTACCTGACCGGCTTTTATGCCGATATGTTCGAGCGTTTTTGCGGCGTGCTGCTCGCACGCGGTAGCGAGCCCGTGATCCTAGTCAACGCCCTGCATCAGCTGCCCGAGTATGACAATGCCCACGTCGCCTATCACACCGATACCGACGTCGTGGCCGACGCCATCGCTCGCGAGGTCGATCCGACCAAACCGCTCGGCATCGACACCGTCATGCGTTCCGGCTTTTTGATGCCGCTCATAGAGCGCCACGCCGCCAGCGAGTTTTTCCTGGGCGACTTTGCCGTTACCGCCGCGCGAACCTACAAAGACGCCGCCGAGCAGGAACTCATGCGCGTGTCCTCGGCCGCCAACGACGCCGTGATGGCTGATGCCATCAAACTCGTCCACGAAGGCGTGACGGAACGCGAAATCGCCGACCAGATGCTCGGCCTGTACCGCAATCACGGCTGCGAGGGCTTTAGCTTTCCGCCGATCGTGAGCTTTGGCGCCAACGCCGGCGATCCGCATCACGAATCCGACGACACTGTGCTCAAGCGCGGCGACGTGGTGCTGTTCGACATTGGCGGACGTCGCTGCAACTACTGCTCGGACATGACACGCACGTTCTTTTGGGGCGAGCCGGACGAGGAGACGGCACGCATCTACGACATCGTGCGCCGCGCCAACGAGGCCGCCGAGGCGATCATCGCACCGGGCGTGCGCATGTGCGACCTGGACCGTGCCGCGCGCGACGTGATCGAGAACGCAGGCTACGGCAAGTACTTTACGCATCGTCTGGGCCACTCGATTGGTCTGCAGGACCACGAGCCGGGCGACGTCTCGCTGGTCAATGAGCAGGTCGTTGAGCCAGGCATGACGTTCTCGATCGAACCGGGCATCTACCTCCCCGGCCGCACCGGCGTCCGCATCGAAGACCTAGCCCTGGTGACCGAGAACGGCGTCGAGATTCTCAACGCCTACCCCCACGATCCAGTCCGCTTAGGCTAACCTCATCCCCAAGTCCCCAAACTAAGTTGCGGTGAAATACGGACTGCTTAAGGCTTCTAGCCCATAAAATAGTCCCTATTTCACCGCAACTGCCAAGGGGGCCAGGGTAGTCAAAAAGGCCCGTCCCAAATTAGCTGCCCTGATGGCAAAACGAAAGGCCTCCCAATTCCCCGAAGAGAACCGGGAGGCCTTCTTGTGACCTAGAGCCCTAAGGCTCTAAGCTCGCAGCCTTACTCCGCGCGATGACGCAGCTTTTCGATTGCTGCGACAATCAGCGCCAACAGGCCGGTTCCGCCAAGCGCCGCGACGGTCACGACAGTGTTATCGCCCGTCTCGGCCAGGCTTCCCTTAGCGGCCTTCTTGCCATTCTTCTTGCCCGAAGGATCCTTGGCATCGGGCTTGGTACTGTTATCCTTGCCGCTCGTCGGCTTCTGCACGACAGCAGGCTCAACAACCTCGACGGTCACCGAAGCGGTGAGCTGTTGAGGCGCCGGCGTCTCTGCAGCGCCATCCTCGGCAAGCGTCGCAATCGCCGCGGCGTCACCGTCAACGGGCATCGTCGCGGTAATGACGACGGTTCCGTTCTTGAGAGCCTTGACCTTACCGTTCTCGACCGTAGCGATCGTCGGGTCGGACGAGGTCCACGTCACGGCACCACGCAACAGAGCGCCATCGGCCGCATTGCTCGCCGCGGCAGCAAGGTCAATTGCCTTGCCGCGCTCTACCTTGAGCACGGTTTCGGCAGTCGTGGCCTTGCCGTTTTGGTCAACGATAACGAGGTCCTTGGCCGCCGGGCGCGGCTTAACGATCACCCTGCAGCTGACCGTCAGATCCGTACCGCGAACCTTACCGTCCACGGTCACATCATCGGCACCCCAATCCAGTGCGGGGACATTCTCCCAATCGACATCGTAGTCTTCCTGGCTGCCGTCCTTCATCATCACGGAGACCTTCTTGGGCAGCGCCTTGAGTACATCGTCGGCAGAGCTTGCCTCAAACACCTCAACGGGGGCGAACGTCGCAGGCCTCACGGGAATCTCGCTTGCTGGCGTCTCGACGACCAGCTTGCAGGTCGCCTTGAGCGTCGTGCCCTCAACGGAGCCCTCGAGCGTGTACTCGCCGACAGAGGGAAGCTGCTTGTCCAGGCCATCCGTATTCCATGTGACCACGGCCTCATCCGTGTGGCCATCGGAGTACGTCACGGCAACCTTCTTGGGCAGCTGCCCCGTCACGGTGTCGGCCTTGGCATCGCGCTCAACCGTAATCTGCGGCACATCGGCTACCTTATTGATCGTCGTCGTGGAGGTGACGACAACTTCGACAGGCAGGTTGCCGTTCACCGTCACGCCCTTGGCGACGACGCTGTTGCCGTACGCCGCAGCCGCGGCGGGAACCTCAGACCACGTAACCTCGGACTCCGCCTTCGTCTTACCGTCTTTCATAAGGACCGTCGCCTTAACGCCCTTGAGTGCTTCGCGCACCGCATCGGCAGACGCGCCCTCGGGAACGGAAATTCCGGCAATAGGCTCAACGGACGCCGGAATCTCGGCATCGCTCTTCACGACCGTAATCGTGCACTCTGCCTTTTGATCGGTACCGGCAACCTTGCCCTTGACCGTGACCTCGCCCTCCTTGGCAAAGTCCTTGTCGGAGAGACCCTTGATGTCCCACTTCACGTCGACATCGGACTCGGTACCATCCGAGTAAATCGCCGTGACCGTGGCGGGCAGCTTGGCTAAAACGTCGTCCGCCTTGGTGCCGCGCACGACCACAATGTCTTCAGCGACATCGATGTCGACAATATGCGCCGTCACCTTGACCTGAACCTTAACGGTCATGCCGTTGTCCGTTAGACCCGTGACCTCAAACTCGGTGCCGGCACGACCCAGGCTGTCGACCTGAGACCACTTAACGGGCGTCTCTTTCTTGGTCTTGCCGTCCTTCATGACAACCGTCACCTTGGACGGCAGCTTATCCATAAGGTCGCTGACCTTGGCATTGTCCGCAATCTCAATAACATCGATCGGCTCGACGTAGTCTGGCGTCTGGGCCTCCTGATCCACCACGGTCACATTGCAGGTCACCTTGGCACCGTTGAGCTTAACCGTGCCCGTGATTTCCACAGAGCCGGTTCCGTTGAGCAGCTTGTCCGTGACGTTAGAAAGATCCCACACGTCAATGTCGAGTAGATCGGTCGAACCGTCGGAGTAAGTCGCCACAACCTGCTTGGGCATCTGGGCATACAGGTCCTGCTTGGACGTACCCTTGGCAACGCTAAACGATTTGGCCTCGAGCTTGGTGATGGTTCGCGGCGCCTCGGAGACGTTGACGTACACGATAGCGTTAACGTTGTCGATATCCTTGAGCTTACCGACGAGTTTGTATGTGCCCTTCTTGGCGAGCGGCTTGGAAAGGTCGATGCCGTCGGTGTCAGTCCACTTTTCGATCTCGATGCCGCCTAAACTGCCCCGAGTATCCCGCGCTGAGCCATCCGAGTAATATACGGAAACGGCATCTGGCAGCTCCAGCATCGATCCGACCGTGGTGTTGACCACGACTGCCTCGGGCTGCAGCGCAACCTTCTTTGCCTTCTTATCGGCAACCGTCACCTTGGCAGTCACGTTGCCGTTCTCATCCACGCCGACCTTTTGGCCGTCATCGTCAAGCAGCGCCATAACGGCAGCGGCATCAAAGCCGACCACATGGCCCGTCGCATAGAACGTGCCGGGCTGCTCGTACTTCTCGGGCGCAATCGGATCCCAATCAATAGCCGCCGTCGAAACGGAGCCGTCGCTCATCTCGACCGCCATCTTGGAAGGCATGGCAGGCGCAGTGCCCGCCTTGGTGGTCACTGCGGTCTCGCCGTTATCGATTGCCTTCTCAACGCCTTGGATAACGATCTTGGTCTGAACAGTGAGACCGGTGTTGGTGCCGTCACCGTATCCGTCGAGGCCGCTTGCAAACAGCGTGCCAGACACTGTCGTGACCTGACCCGGCTCTCCGGTATAAACCGAGGGACGAACGTAATCCCATTGAACCTGGGCATTATGAGTTTTACCGTCGCTCGTGGCAACTGAGACACTCCACGGCAGCTCGGGAACGACGCCATTGGCCGTGGTAATGCGTTCAGGAACGGCAATAGAGGTGACAGAGCAGACATCGACAGTGATCGTCGCCTTGGCACCACCCTGGAGTTTGCCCTTCACCTTAAACGAACCGTCCTTGGCATACGCGTCTTCGGCAACGCGGTCCCATGTGACCTTTTCGCGCTGGGGCTCAGAAGACACATCGTTGTCGTATCGAACCTCAAGGTATTCCGGCAACATCGGCTTGGTGCCGGAGACGGTCCATATGGTTCCGCCCTGCACCGAGGTCGCCTTACTCGCGATCTTAACGGTGGCAGTGATCGGAACGTCGACCGTCTGCATGCCGTTCCCCGTGCTAATGCTAATTGTTGCAGTGCCGCGGACCACGCCGCCCTGGGTCCAATCGAAGCCCTTCGTGTTCCACTTGGCCTCGGCGTATTTGTGCGAATAATCCGGATGCTCGACCGCATCGGGACTGACAAGATCGACATAGCTGGGAAGCATGGCGGTGCCGTCGCTGCCCTTGAGCACCGTAATGGTTTGCGGCTGAGCCTCCCAGTTTTTAGTCACGATGACATGGACCTTCACGGGGATTTTCGTTCCGGCGACCGTTCCGGTAATCGTGCAGTCCTTCTGGGGGCACCTATCGTAGGTATCCCAGTTGACGCCGAGACTGTCAAAAGTCGTTCCGTCCTGCAATGCGCCGGACACGTAGAAGTAGTCCAGATTGACTTCCTCACCGAGATAGATAACGCGCCAGTCCTCGTACGACTGTCCAAGCGTCACGCCGTTATCGCTGTAGTTGTTGACACCCTTGACCTCGCCGCACACCGCAGTCGCATGGATCTTTGCCAGCGAGTCGGCGACCGTACCGGTAATTTCGTACTCGCCCGGTTTGCCGTCCAGCAGCTCTTGAGGAAACTCATCCCAGCTATAAGGCTGTCCCGAGGAATACCTGGGGTAGTAGGAGCTACCGTCAGACAAATACAGATCGGACAGATAGCGCGGAGCCAGAAGTCCGGCGCCGGGAATATAGGGAATCTTGCCGATGTTGTTATCTTCGAGATCACAGATATTGACCGTCGCCGTAACCGGGATGCTGGAACCGGTAAAGTATCCGTTGACCGTAATCTGGCCAAGGTTCTTTAGGGCGTCCTGGCTAATCGTCGACCACTGAACGGGGAAACTGCCTCGCGAACCATTCCACATCGTGGCCTCGATTGAATCGGGCATATTGGGCTGGCATCCAATAAGCGTGCTTGTCGATGTCGAGGAAGGCATCTGCAGGGCGCGGACGGAGATGGTCGCCGTAACTCGATTGCTGTCACCCAGCTCCACCTGACTAGTCGACGAAGATGAGGTATTGGTCCAATATGTCAGCGAACCGGAAAGCTTAAATGACCCCTCGTTTGCCACCTGTGTGTCCAAAATGGGATCCCACGCAATGTTGCACTGCTTCTTTGTACCGTCGGTAAATGTAACTAAAACGCCGCCGGGAAGACCGCTGCCCGTTGTAGGGCGTACGCCGACGGGGGTGTTGACGGGGGCAAGAGGATCAATAGAGGCAACTTCCCTGACCTCGACCTGAGCAGTCACCTTAAGGCCGTTAACAGGTGACGCATCATACGACGCGAGCGTGCCTGTGACCGTATAGGTGCCGGCCTTTTGAAATTGAGACACATCGGCGTTGTCCCAAGTAACCTGATAGCCGTGAGAGTATATGGTGTTATTCGACTGAGTGACGGGGAAATAGACATACGTGCTTAGAGGAGTGTTGTCTCCGACCACGCGCTCGAACCTCAGCGAATTAAGATCGAGCACATCCTTGGGGTCCTTAACAGTGACAGTGCAGGTAACCTCACGGTTATCAAAACCATTGAGTTTGCCTTTAACCGTAAACGTTCCCACTTTAGAGTAAAGCGACGCGTCAACAGGATCCCAAGATACCGGGACCTGCTCGGTAGCACCGTTATCAAAGACAACCGAAGCAGAATACGGCAGAGACGGGACCTCACCGGTTAGGGTCGTACACGTCAACTCGGTCTGGACGCTCTTGACCGCACGAACATACACGGTGCAGTACACGAGCATGGAGGGACAGTCCTTTATATGGCCCTCAACAATAAACGTGCCCGCATTCTGGTACTGGTCCTCGGAAATTTCATTCCACACAACCGGGCACGTCCGGGACTCACCATTGGAGTAGTAAACGGACACGCTCGAAGTCAGCGTGGGCGCAAAACCCGCTGCGGTCCATGTGGACCACTGAGTGCCACCCGTTGTGCGGGGAGCGTAGACTTTGAGAACACCGGCCACATCGAACGGCTCAGCGAGCGAGAACCATTGACCGTTAGCGTATCCACCGCGAATCTGGCCTGTGATGGCGATTTCGGACTCTTCGGTTGCTGAGGCAAACGTCTCTATCGACTTTTCATCCCACTGCACAAAAGCAGAGCCCTCGGTGCCGTCAGACCATTTTACCTTCACTTCAGGGGATGGCAAATAGTCGCCGTTATCGAAGCCGACATACTTTTCAATGATGGGATTAGATTCGACCGAAACGACTTTATGGCCGTTTTCGCTGGTCGGTGCAACGACGTTGGCTGCGTCAACTGCCGCCGGATCCGCCGCGGCAGCTTCGACAACCACGCGTTGCTTGACCGTCTGCGTGGCACCGTCGACGGTACCCTCAAACTCATACGAGCCGACAGGCAGCTGCGCCAGAGTTGCCGGAGCATCAGCGCCGTTTAACTTCCAGGTGACATTTTCCTGCTTGGTGGTACCGCTCTCGTAGGTTGCCGCCACGGTATGAGGTAGCGTGGCGTCGGAGCCCTCGGCAACATGCAGGTCGGTCAGGTCCGCAAGCGAGGTGATCTTGTCGACCGCCTGATCTTCCGAGGTTGCCTGGCCGGTGTCCGCAGACGCGGCAGCCGCACCCGTCGCATCGCTTTGCTCGGCAACGACTTGGGTGGTATCACCCTGCATCATCTCGGCGAACGCCTGCGACGGCACCGAGCCGACCGTCATCGTCAGAGCCAGACCCGCGGTAATAGCCGCGTTGACATGCCTTCTGTTCATGTTTCCTCCCGACACGCTCAACGGACCAAACAGCACAGGTCCGATTGGCAAGTTAAGTTGAGCGTATCCTTCGCCGATGGAGGTTTGCAATATGCTACAGGTTAAGCGGCATAAAAGATTTCGTAAACGGGCACCCAAATTAGCTGCTTTTGAGTTGCGGTGATATACGGACTGTTTGAGGCTTCTGGCTTGTAAAACAGTCCGCATTTCACCGCAACTAATGAGGGGACGGGATTAGCGCAGCAGGCCGGCTACTTCGCCGGCTAGGGTGATAGTGCCGGCTGCTACGAAGGACTCGCCCGCGGCATCAAAGGCAGCGAGGGCCTCGGACACGCTCGGGTATACGCCCACGAGCTTATCGGCATCAACGAGGGCAGCGAGCTCCTCAGCCGGCAGGGCGCGGTCGGAATCGGTCTGGGTCACGACTACGCGCGGAAAGGCGGGAATCAGGACGTCGACGATGCCCGCCACGTCCTTGTCTGCCAGCGCGGCGCATAGCAGCGTGGGGCGATTCTCCACGCACGGATCGATCTCATCCAGCGCGCCTACAAAGTTCTCGCAGCTCTGGGGGTTGTGGCAGGCATCGATCAGCTTGAGCGGATCGGTCCCCAGCACATCAAAACGACCCGGCGTGGGGCAACCCATAAGCGAGGCGTCGAGCGCATCGTGGTCGAGCTCGCGACCCAGATACCCCTCGCAAAGCATAATCGCGCACGCGGCATTCTGCGGCTGATACGCCGGCTTGACCATGCTCGACGTATAGATCGCACGCGGCGTGGTGCAGCTAAACTCAACCGTGTCGCCCGCATGCGCCGGCACCTTAGTCGTGGCATGACTCACCACGAGCGGCACAATGCCGCACTCTCGACAACGGGCATCCATCACGCGCTGAACGCTCGCCTCATGCGTGCCCTCGCCCAGCACAACCAGGCGTCCGGGCTTGATAACCGCCGCCTTCTCACCCGCAATGGCCTCAAGCGTGTCGCCCAGGATGCGCGTGTGATCGAGCCCAATGCCCGTAATGGCAACGGCGACGGGATCGGTCGCACTCGTGGCGTCCCAACGACCGCCC
>DBFBEA010000162.1:0-10718 GCA_048248475.1 Collinsella sp.
GTATTTGGGGATGATGCCCGCGATGCAGGCGCTCGTGCAGATCATGCCCTTGGCGTGGCGGCGCAGGTTGTCGAGCGTCACGCGCGGCTTGTAGTAAAAGCCCTGCACGGCGGCCTCGGAAACCGTCTGCATCAGGTTGACGTAGCCCTCCTGGTCCTTGGCCAGAAGGATCATGTGGTAGAGCTCGGGCTTGTGGTCGCGGGCAAGGGTCTCGTCCGGCGTAAAGTAGACCTCGCACCCAAAGATGGGCTTGATGACCAGGGGCGGCTTAAGCTCGTCGATGTTGCCCTTCTCGTCCCACATGGCCATGTCCTTGACGTACTGGGCGTGCTCGCGCGGGTTTGCCTCGGGGTCGGGCTCCACCAGCTCGTCGCGGCGGTCCTTTTCCAAGAAGGCCTTGTCGTGGCTCCAGGTCTTGTACTCGGGCGTGTTGTGGTTGACGGCGTCGCAGGCCAGCGCCAGGTCGGGCACGCCGTACATGTAGCCGTGGTCGGTAATGGCCACGGCGGGCATGCCCAGCTCAACGGCACGGTTGACCATATCCTGGATACGGGTTGCGCCGTCGAGCATGGAGAAAACAGTGTGGTTGTGCAGATGGACGAATGCCATGTGATGAGCTCCGATGCGGGTTCGTGTTCTGACTGAACGATTTTACCCCACGGCACGGACAGCACCCGAACCTAGCCAAACCCACACGGCTCCTCTTGCAGTTGCGGTGAAATAGTTCCCGCTTGGGCCATCTGGGCCGCAATACAGGAACTATTCCACCGCAAGTTATCCGAGGGCTAGAAGTTGTAGGTGACTACTTGAGGTTCGGCGGGTTCGACGAAGATGGTTGGATCAGGCTGCTCCACGCGGACGAACTTGACCGTCACGGCCTCAAAGCCCGCCTTGTGCAAAACATCAGCGTAGACACGCGCCTGCAGGGCGTGCTTCTCCTTCAGCTGTTCCGGCGTCTCGTCCGGTGTGCCGCCCGTCTTGTAGTCGATGACCAGCGCGTGTGACGAATCCGCCGGGTTCGTCGCCAAAGCGTCGATGGCGCCCTCGGCATATGCACCGTAGCGAGCGATGTCCTCGTCCTCGCAGCCCAGCGAAAAGAACGGCACCTCGGCGCGAACGCACGGCCACGCGAGCAGGTCGGCACGAACGGCCGACTTGAGCCAGCGGTCCAGAGCAACGTCGAAGCGTTCGCGCTGCTCCGGCGTCAGGCGCCACTGGCGCGCCAGTGCATCGGCACGCGCGGCGGGCAGCGCATCGGCGCCCATCTCGATGAGCCACTGGCAGGCAGCGTGGAAGGCCGAGCCCAACGCCATAGGGTTGCCGGCGGGCTCAACGGCGGCCACGTCTGCATCCGTCATCTCGGAACCATCCGACTCCGCATCATCGCTAGCCTCGTCCATGGGCACGCGTGCCTCGGCGGCACGGTCCTCGGCCTCGGTATGCAGCGCCGCGGCAATTGACGAGTAGCTGTACGAATCGCGCGCCGGATACGGACAGATGCCCATGCGCACGCCCACCGCCTGGGGATACACGAGCTCAAACGCATCGGGCTCAGGGTCGGCAGGACCGGGAACGGCGGCGCGGACATCTGCACCGGCGCCCTCCGGCTCCGCATCGCCACGGACAAGCCTGCCCTCGGCATCCAGTGAAGCGTTGGCCTCAAACGCCTGCTCGCCAAAGGTAAAATCCGCGAGCGAAATGAGCTCGTAGTCGCCCGGCTTGGAATTGTCGAACGTCAAACGGTCACTATCGAGCTGTGGCATGTCCAGAGCGTCGGTCGGCAAAATACGGCGCAGCACGTCGTAGGTCAGATCGGTCTCGACGTCGAAGGTCGGCGCCGTCACCTTGCCACGGCTCACGCCGGCATCCATCGCCAAGATCACCAGCTCGCGCGCACGCGTCATGGCGACATAGAGCAAACGAGCCCGCTCTTCGAGCGAAAGCTGCAGGTCGTCGTTGCGCAGGCGAGCAAATGCCTCAGCGGGAGAACCCGTCGCGCAGACGTCCTCCATGAGCTCCGGCGGCAGCCATAGCGACGTGCCCTTGCCCTTAAACGCATGCTCAAACTGCTTTTTAACGTCGTCGCCCTTCACAAAGGTTCCGTCGGCGAGCTTAACGCCGTCGAAGCGTGCAGGCAGTGCCACAACCTGCGCCCCGCCCTCGACACGCCCCATCTGAGCCGCACCGGACGATTTGCGCACGCCAAAGCACTCGGCGACCGCCACGACCGGATATTCCAGGCCCTTGGATGCGTGCACCGTCATGATGCGCACCGCGCCGTCGCCCTCCTCGTTGAGGGCACCCGGGGCTTCCTTGCCCGCTAGGAAGCGATCGAAGGCAAGCGCGATGGAACGCGGCGAGTTGCCGAACTCGGCCTCCGCCTCGGCCACAGCGTCGAGCGCCTTGAGCACGTTGGCGGCAATGGCCTTGCCCTCGGGACCACGCTGTGCCAGACGCACAAACCAGCCGGAGGCGTTGACCACGTCGCGCGCGATGGCTGCGAACGAATCGCGGCCCACGCGACGAAGCGCATACCGCAGTACCTCGCGGGCGCGCGTCACGAGCGGCAGGTCTTGCAGGCCCGGCACATCGGAATCGCTCATGATGCCCACGTCGATATTCCTGCGCGAGGTCTCCCCTGTCTGCTCGTCGAGCTTGGTCGCCAGCGCTAGGAACTCCTGGGCGCCGAGCGCAAACATCGGCGAGGCCAGCAGCGGCATAAGGCCCTGCGCCGTATCGGCCGGATTGGCGAGCGCACAAACCAGGGCGCGCACCGTCTGCACCTCGGCGGCTTGGGCAAAGACCGAGCCGCCCGCGATGACGCAGTCGAGCCCCTGGTCGCGGAAGGCCTGTGCGTAGACGTCTGCGTTGGTCATGCGGCCCAGCAGCAGCACCATGCCGCCCTGGGGCTGGCCGGCATCGGCAAGCGCGCGGAACCGCTCCGCGATCGCGCGGGCCTTGGCCTGTGTGCGCTCCTGCGTACTGCCGCCGGCAACAAAGAGGGCCTGGCGACGCGAGGCATCTGCCACCAGCGTGTCCTTGCGGCCGTCGCTCGCCTCAAGATCCAAAAAGCCCTGCATCAGGCCGCCGTCATCGCCGTCGAAGACGCGTGCCACGTAACGCAGTACCTCGTCGTGACTGCGGAAGTTGCGCACGAGCTTGACGAGCTCGCCGGTGGGGACATCCAGCGTGGCAACCGTCTCGGACGCCGCCGTCGATCCCACTTTGCGCTCCTGGCGACGGAAGACCTCGACCTCGGCGCCGCGGAAGCGATAGATCGACTGCTGCGCATCGCCCACGGTACACAGCGCGCGCTCCCCCGCACCCGTCAGGTATCGGATCAGATCGACCTGCATCTGGTCGGTATCCTGGAACTCGTCGATCATGACCATCTTAAAGCGGCCCTCGTACGCAGCGCGAATGGCCGGGTAATCGCGCAGGGCCTCGTAGGCCATGCGCAGCAGGTCGTTGTTGTCGAGGGCAGACTGGCCGGCCTTCAGCGCGCGATACTCGGCCTCTACAGAGCGGGCCAAGCCCACCAGTGCATCGAGCGCGGGACCACCGCAGGCCAGCACGATATTGATAAATGCATCGGCGGCCTCGGCCTTGAGCAGCTCGACCTGCTCCTTAGGGAATGCCTTGCTCGCGCGCGGCATGGTGCACGACATCATGAGTCGCGCCGCATCGGCCATGGTCTTGCCGCTGGCCTCGAATGCATCGA
Organism: Collinsella sp.; assembly: GCA_048248475.1. Lineage (GTDB taxonomy): Bacteria > Actinomycetota > Coriobacteriia > Coriobacteriales > Coriobacteriaceae > Collinsella. The sequence continues at coordinate 3,722 of DBFBEA010000162.1, forward strand.
TGGCATCGAGCGCCATCTGTGCCTTCTCGGTCGCGGCCTTGCTCGCACCCAGTGCTGCGCGATAGGCATCGGCAAGCGCCGAGGTGTCGGCCTGGCCGCGCGCCACGCTCACGTCGTCCATGCCGCCCGGCAGCTGGCTCGAGAGCTCCAGCAGCTCGCGCACCAGGCCCTTGATGGTGGTGCCGGCGCCAAAGGGGCCGCCCTCACCCGCCATGGGATACCAGGCGTAGAGGGCCTTGAGCGAGGCGGCGAGCTCGGGGGCGGCATCGGGCGCCGTCGCGCGGGCCAGCACATGCTCAACGGCCTGGTCCATAAGCTCGTCGGCATCGGTGAGCACCGTGAACTCGGGATCGATGCCCAGCTCCAGCGCGTGCGCGCGCAGGATACGCGAGCACATGCCGTGAATGGTCGAGATCCACGCATCGTCGACGGTCAGGGCCTCCTCGTCCATGCCCTCGTCGATGAGCGCGCGGCGCACGCGGTCACGGATCTCGGCCGCGGCATCTTTGGTAAAGGTAATGGCGAGCACCTGGTCCAGATGCTCAACGAACGGACCGGATTCGGGCGAGAGCGCGTAGACGATGCGGCGCGTGAGGGTAAAGGTCTTGCCCGAACCAGCGCCCGCCGAGACAAACAGCGGACGGTCGAGCGTTTTGACGATCTGCAGCTGTTGCGGCATCAAAGTCGAAAGATCCATGGTCTACACGTCCCTCCTTACAAACGTTCCTTCGTGGTTATACGAGCAGCGCGCATGCGCGGCCTGAGCTGACGTCGGGTCGACGGCGGCAACGTTGCCTGCCTCGAGCTCGCGCAGGCGCTCGGCGATGCCGGCCTCCACGCGATCGAGCAGAGCGTCGAAGTCCATGCTGCCACCCTCGCCGGGAAAGCCCTTCTTAAGGCCTGGGATGCGACCGTCACCACGCTCCTCCTCGAGCAGCTCGGCACTCGCGGCGCCTCGCAGCGCCGGTTTGCCGCCCTTGGTCGAAAAATAGAGCGCCGCACGGGTATCCAGATCCAGCGCCCGGCGCATGGCCTGCGCATAGATAAGCGTCTGAGTATGGGGCGGCAACCAGCGCGGATCGTCGATGGGCGCCGTGCCCGATTCCTCGTCGCGCACCGTAGGGTCGGCGAGCTTAAACTCCTCAACGCCCGTGCGATGCTTGTAGTCGATCACCACGGCACGATTCTCGGCGTCCACGTCCACGCGGTCGATGCGCCCGCCGAGCGGCCAACCGGCATACTCGACCTTGAGCTCGTTGAAGGCGAACTCCAGATAGCGCGGGGCAAAGGGGGCAAGCGCCTCGGACTCGTAGGCAAGCACGCCCTCCAGCTGCGGCAAGATCTCGGCCACCTGGCGCTCCTCCACCGCAGAGAGCGGCACCAGCGGGCCCTCCGTGCCTCGCTTGCCGGCGTGCTCGGCCAACGTCTCGTCAAAGACCTCGCGGAGCAGCTCCTGAGCGCGCGGCAGATTCTCAGGCGTCACGCGCTCCATGCCCTCCTGGGGCAGGCGGGCATGGAGGTGCTCCAGCACATCGTGGACAAAGTTGCCCTTCTCCATGTTGCCAAAGCCCGCGTCGATGGACTGGGGCTTCACGCGATACGACACGAACCAGCACAGCGGGCACGTCGAGTACGCCTCAATCTGCGAGGCGGACGTCAAACGCGGCACGAACGGCGCGTTCTCGTCCTCGCCATCGCGGCGACGCAGGACCAGGTACGGCACAGCCGCCTCGCTCAAATGCTGAGGAGCCTCGCACGCGACGCGCTTGCACTCGATGCCCTCGCCGGCCGCTGGATCAAAATCGGCGACGATACCGCCCTCGCCCACGCGCGTGGGTTTGACAGCGCCAGTGGCCTCGGCGTGCGCCCGCAACTCGGTCCACACGGCAGCCGGATAGCACTCGCGCGCCTGGCGATCGTGGGTCACGCGGGCGAGCACAACGGGGCCGCGCGCGGCCTGCATCGCGCGGCCAAAGCGCACGCGCAGCAGGGCCGCGGGCTCAAGTGCCACACCCTCGCGACCAAGACTCGCCGTCAGCGTGGCCAGCGGTCCCTCCTCGTGTGAGAGCGGATAACTGTCCAGATCGACGTCGGCAAACAGCACGGCATCGTAGCTATCGGGGCGCAGGGCTGCCGCATCGGTAAGCGACGCAAAGCGCACCTGGGCGCGCGGCGCGCGGTCGACCTCATAGGTCTCGTAATCGTATGCGGTGCTGCGCTTGTCCACCTTGGTACGAACGTCGTCGAGCACGGGCACGGTCGCGGCCTGCGACACGTCGAGCGTACGGGCATCGTTCATAAGGATGTCGATGACATGTCGCAGCAGGGCGGTCTCCACCTGGCAACGAGCCTGACCGTCAAGGCCTCCAAGGGCGCGATCGGGCAACGCCTCGGCAACGGCGAGCATTGCCTTGAGCGCCGTCACGGGTTTGTCGCGCCACAGCGCTTGGAACACGTCCGAGACCACGCACGGCACGTTCTTAAACCAGTTATCATCACTGGCGGCCTTGCGCGTGCCCCTGACCTGGCCCTGCACGCTCTGCAGCAGGCTTTTGACGGCCGTGGTGGTCTTGCCGCGCGACAGGCGCATGTTCTTGTCGAAGGTGCGCGCGCTGGCAGCATCGGCACCCGAAAGCGGACTGTAAATCCAGTCGGTAAGCTCCGGAGCGGGCCACCACTCGGTCTTGGAAGCGGTGCCCTCGTCAGCGGCCTTCATGCGCTCGATTAGATTGGCGAGCGCCGTGAACTGCCTGCCCGCGATGGATTGGGAAAACGCCGTGAACTCGGTTGTCTCAGCAGCAATGTGACGCGCCGCCAAACGGGCAGCGAGTTCATCGAACAGCTGGGGCGCCCGGGCAGACACCACGAGCACGCGCACGGGGTCCGCGGACGCCGTGACACCGCCGTCGACCGCGGCGTCCTCACACGTTTTTACCAGCCCATCGATTGCATCCACATAGGCGTGGGCGCGGGCGTGAGGGCCGGCAACCTCTACAAAGGTAGGCTGAGCGGCGGACTTGAAGGCAGTCTGGGGCGCGGCGGCACCCTCCCCCAGCGGCGCGGCCTCAAACAGCACACCGCGGGCATCAAAGGCGGCAGCAAGTTCCTCGCGCATTGCCGCCTGCTCGCGGGCAAGCAGCACAACGACTTCTCCCCCATTGTTCGCCACGGCCGACAGCAGCTCGAGCAGGCCGTGCGTAAACGATGTGATACCGCGCACACATACCGCGCGGGCGCACGCCGGCAGGCTGTCGGCCAGCACCTCGGCCATAAGGTCAGCCGCCTCGCAGGGCTCGACCATGTCTCGACGGTCCAAGCCGCTCGCATAGGCACTCAACAGCTCGAACACGCGAGCCTCGGCGTCGCTCTTGGGATCGGGCTGGCAAACGTCGCCGCGGCAGCGCTCGGCACCCGTTCCCGCTACGCCCGGCAGCACATCGCGGGCCATGCGCGCGAGCATGCGCACCGTGCCCTGACTGCGCGAAAGCGGCTGCAGGTCGGCATCGTCACGACGGGCGATCATGTCCGAGAACAGCATCTGGCGCTGCATGTTGTCGACGAAGCTGCGGCCATCGCCCATAAGCTCCCACAGCGAACGAAGCCACGACGCGGGCGTCTTGTAGTCGATACCCAGCGAGGCGCCAGCAACCGCGGCATCGTGACGGCACAGGTCAAGCTCGGCAAACGAGGGCGCCAACAGAACGGCACGCCCGTGGCGGGCAACCAGGTCGGCGAGCAGCGCCGCCTCGGCATCGCTCAAGTCCGCACCGGTATTGGTGGTATAGATTCGAACAGGCATGGTCCTCCACTCAAACCGTTCGCAATAATCAATGCATCCATCCTACCCGCCCACGCGGACAGATTTGCCCCACGCCAACAGATTTGATCCCTCGGGGACGGAGGAAAACGGATCACCGAAGGGGTCAGTCTAACCATGCAATCCGTTTTCCTCCGTCCCCGAGGGATCAAAAAACCGCCCCCGAAGGGACGGTTCTGCGCAATTCGTTTTTGCCGCTGGCCTACTCGCCATCCTCCAGTTTGATGAGGATCTTGCGATAGCCACCGTACTCGCCGTTCAGCGCCTTGGACACGCGGCTCACCGTGGTGGACGAAGCGCCGGTACGGGCCTGAACCTCAACATAGGGCTCGCCCTCGTCCAGATAACGCGCGACCTGCAGGCGCTGAGAAAGATCGCAGATCTCGCGCGGTGTGCAGATATCGGTTAAAAACGCTTGGATATCGTTCTCGTCGTCCAAAAGACTAAATGCGTGGACCAGCTGCTTGACATCAGGCTTGTCAAACATGTTCTCGATATTCATCGATCACCGCCAAACCCGCCATAAGGCATCGAAGTTGATACTGACATCGGGCATCGTTCGCCCGTAATATGCAATAAAACTATGCATGGGCTATTTGCCCGTAGCAGTGTAGCACACCACCAAACTAAAGCGACAAGACTCTCTGCCAGCGGCACGTTTTTCAGGACGAACGCCGTTTAGAAACCGAATGCGCACGTAAGCTCCACGAATATTTGAGACAATGGGCGCCCAAACACCGCGGCGCGTCCGCGTAACCATCCAAGTCGCCGCCGCAAGCCGCTTCACGCGACGCCAGCAACCCCGGCGCAAGAAAGGATTCACGCCATGCGCTTTATGCTTAACTGGCTCTTCACCTCGATCGCCATCGCAATCGCCACGTTCCTCGTCCCCGGCATCCAACCTTTCGGCCTTGCCGAGGCCTGGGTCTGCTTTGCCTTTGTGGGACTGTTCCTCAACATCGTTGATTCGTTCGTCAAGCCGTTCCTCACGGTCATCTCGTTGCCGCTCACGATCATTACGCTCGGCATTTTCCAGCTCGTGCTCAACAGCTTTATGCTGGAGCTCGCCAGCTACCTGTCGGTCAACCTGTTGGGCGTCGGCATCTCCATCGCCGGCTTTGGCTCGGCCTTTATGGGCAGCATCCTAGTGTCCATCATGCGCAGCATCCTCGATAGTCTTGCCGAAGAGTAGAACACCCCCGACACACAAACGCATCGGACCAAATCAAAGGCCGCCCATCGCAAAAATGGGCGGCCTTCTAATTTGCCAAATCTCAGACGGCAAGAAAATCTACCATTCCCCCCGTCCCCACATAGCAGGTGGGCTAGATGACGTAGTCGTAGCCTTCGTTGGGAGCGACAAGTTGATCGAGCGTCACACCGTCGAGGTAGTCGTTGATAAGCTTGTCCAGGTTCTTCCACACATCGAGCGTGGGGCACTCCTCAGATCGCGAGCAGCCCTTGCAGTCGCCATCCAGGCAGGCGACCGGTGCCAGGCTGCCCTCGGTCAAGCGCAGGATCTCGCCCACCGTGTACTGCTCGGGCGGGCGCGTGAGCACATAGCCACCGCCCTTGCCGCGCATGCCCGAGAGCATGTTGGCGCGCACGAGCGTCGCCAAGATGTTCTCGAGATATTTCTCGGAAATCCCCTGTCGCGCCGCGATCTCTTTGAGCGGGATGCGACCGGCCGCCTGGTGCTCGGCCAGGTCGACCATAACGCGCAGGGCGTACCTGCCCTTAGTGGAAACCAACATATATAGTGCTGCCTTTCGGTCTTTTAGTCCGTTGAAATTCTAGCCGAAAAATTGGGTTTGAAAATACCCGTTCCGGTCAAGATGGTTAATCAGCTTGTAATAATCTTCTATTTCCTATTGCATTACTAGGCTTTAGTGTCTACTATGCTTGCCAACAGCTAAACGAACAACCTATAAGGTTTATGGGTTTAGCTGCTAGACACGCCGTAAAACCACACGGCAACCAGCAACTTGAACACTTTGGAGGTTCACCATGAGCAAGGTTTACACGTCCATCGATCAGCTTATCGGCCACACCCCGCTTCTGGAGCTCACCCACTTTGAGGCCGACGAGGACCTCAAGGCCCGCGTGCTCGTCAAGCTGGAATACTTCAACCCCGCCGGATCCGTCAAAGACCGCGTCGCCAAGAACATGATCGACGAGGCCGAAAAGGCCGGCAAGCTCGTGCGCGGTGGCGACTACACCATCATCGAGCCCACGAGCGGCAACACCGGCGTCGGCATCGCCTCAGTGGCGGCCGCCCGCGGCTACAAGGTGATCATCACCATGCCCGAGACCATGTCCGTCGAGCGCCGCAAGCTGATGCAGGCATACGGTGCGCAGCTCGTGCTTACCGACGGCTCCAAGGGTATGAAGGGCGCCATCGCCAAGGCCGAGGAGCTGCAGAAGGAGACTCCCAACAGCATTATCGCCGGCCAGTTTGTGAACCCCGCCAACCCCGCCATTCACAAGGCCACGACCGGCCCCGAGATCTGGGATGACACCGATGGCAAGGTCGACATCTTCGTCGCCGGCGTTGGCACCGGTGGCACCGTGACCGGCGTGGGCGAGTTCCTCAAGGAGCAGAACCCCGAGATTAAGGTCGTCGCCGTCGAGCCCGCCACCTCCCCGGTGCTCTCCAAGGGTCAGGCCGGCCCGCACAAGATCCAGGGCATCGGCGCCGGCTTTGTGCCCGACGTCCTCAACACCCAGGTCTATGACGAGATCATCCCCGTCGAGAACGACGACGCCTTTGCCACCGGCCGCGCCGTGGGCCACAAGGAGGGCGTGCTCGTGGGCATTTCGTCCGGTGCCGCCGTGTGGGCCGCGCTGCAGCTGGCCAAGCGCCCCGAGAACGAGGGCAAGACCATCGTAGCCCTGCTTGCCGACACGGGCGAGCGCTACCTGTCCACGGCACTGTTCCAGGACTAGAGCTTCTCGTTCTTAGAACGAGTCCAAGGCACGCCGGTCTCCCCTCTCTTCTGGCAGCCTGGGCTCATCCCAACAGGGTGTCCCACGAGACGTCCGAACTTGCTACAATGTCTGCGGCGCGGAACCAGCCTCCCGCGCCGCTTTTCTTTTTTGGCCACATGCCACCAAGGAGAACCTCCCCATGCACAACAAGCGCGTGCTCGTCGCCATGAGCGGCGGCGTCGATTCCAGCGT
>DBFBEA010000163.1:0-2839 GCA_048248475.1 Collinsella sp.
AACGGTCAGCGAAACGCCCTCGGCGGAAAGCTCGCCGGCGTCACCCTGCTGGCCGCCCATCTCGGCGTAGAACGGGGTGCGGTCGAGCACGACCTCGACGTTCTCGCCGGCGGCAGCGGACTCGACGGACTCGCCGTTGCGCACGATGGCGACAACCTTGGCGCCCTCGATCACATCGTTGTCATAGCCGTCGAACTCGGTCGCAGCGACCTTGTCGGAAAGCTCAACCCACACGTCGTTGAAGCTGCCCCAGGCGTCGCCCTTGGCATTGGCGCGGGCGCGGGCCTTCTGGTCCTCCATGCAGGCAGTGAAGCCGTCCATGTCGACGTCGTGGCCAGCGGTGCCGGCGATCTCGACGGTTAGGTCGATGGGGAAACCAAAGGTGTCGTGCAGCTTAAAGGCAACATCGCCCGGAAGCACAGCGCCCTCGGCAAGCGCTGCCAGTGCCTCATCCAGGTAGACGCGGCCGTTGTCGAGCGTCGTGGAGAAGCGCTCCTCCTCGGAGGCAACGATACCCTTGACGAGCGCGACGTTCTTGAGCAACTCGGGATAGGCCTCGCCCATCTGAGCGTTGACCTCGTCGATGAACTTGGTCAGGAAGGCACCCTCGATACCCAGCAGGCGACCGTGGAACACGGCACGGCGGAGCAGACGGCGAAGGACGTACTCGCGACCCTCGTTACCGGGGAGGATGCCGTCGGAAATCATAAAGTCGACGGCACGGGAGTGATCGGCGATGATGCGCAGCGAGCGGCTGACGCCGGAGTAGTCATCGGCGTCATAGGTCTTGCCGCTGATCTTCTCACCGAGCTTGATGAGGTGCTGCATCAGATCGCCGTCGTAGTTGGCGGTCTTATGCTGCATGATGGCGGCCATGCGCTCCAGGCCCATACCCGTATCGAGGTTGCGATGCGGCAGCTCCGGCATGGAGCCGTCCTCCTGGCGGTCGTACTGGGTAAAGACGAGGTTCCAGAACTCCAGGAAGCGGTCGCAGTCGCAGCCAGGCTTGCAGTCGGGGCTGCCGCAGCCGACCTCCTCGCCCATATCAAAGTAGATCTCAGAGCACGGACCGCAGGGGCCGGTGGGGCCAGCGGCCCAGAAGTTGTCGTCCTCGCCCAGGCGAGAGATGTGATCCTCGGCAACGCCCAGGGAGCGCCACACATCGTGGGTCTCGTCGTCCTCGGTAAAGACGGTAAAGTACAGGCGGTCGAGCGGCAGCTTGAACTCCTTGGTGATGAGCTCAAAGGCCCAGGCGCAAGCCTGCTGCTTGGAGACGCCGCCAAAGGAGAAGTCGCCGAGCATCTCAAAGAAGGACAGGTGACGGCCGTCCTCGCCGATGCAATCGATGTCGTTGGTGCGGACGCACTTCTGGCAGGAGATAGCGCCGATCTCCTTCATGGTCTTCTTGCCCTGGTAGTACTCCTTAAACTGATTCATGCCGGCGTTGGCAAGCAGCAGCGAAGGATCGTCGGGAACAAGAGACGAAGAAGGATAGAGCTTAAGACCGCGCTCCTCAAAGAAGTTGAGGAACTTGGAGCGGATCTCGGCCGTAGTCATTGACGGGTAGTCAGCACTCATAGAGGGAATCTCCTCGGTTTCACATCGAAACAGTTCAAACGTAACGATATTACCATCCCACCGCGCAAGTGCAAAAAAAGAGGGCCGCCAAACAGCGACCCTCCAGCGAAAGTGCACGTTATTCAGTACTGTGCGATCCTTTGAAAAAGGACTGCTGTAGAATTACATATAAGAGTCACCCGGAAGGAGCAATCGATGAAAAGTAAACGATTTGTCCTGAATGCACTTCTGGTACTAGCACTTTTAGCGCTCTTGGCCTTCTCCTGCTGGTACGCAAACCAACCAGCATTTGGCTACGTATTGTATGCAGTAATGTCCGGCGATAAGGCTTATTACACTCTACGCGCAATTGACGTTCTCTTTTTCTATGTAGCCGGCCCCTTATCAATCGCTTTGCTCGCGTTTATTGTCATTTACAACTTCAAGAAACGTTAATAGGGCCTATTTAGAATCCGAATCGTCCATGGAGCCGTCGATGCCGGTTTTGGTATCGTCGTCCGAGTTGGAGTCATCGTCCTTGGCGAAGGGATTCTTGAAGAAGCCCGTGGCATCGGGTTGCAAACCCGAGAGCTTGATCCAGGGATTATCGAGCTCGGGCTTGGGCATGGCCTTGGCCTCGGGCGCAGTCTCGTTGCCGATGAGCTCGGACTCGTAGATGAAAGTGTCGTCGCCGAGCGCGTCGTAGGCGGCGACCGGATTGCCATCGGCATCGCGGTACGGTGTGCCCTTAAACACGGCGCCGTCATAGGCCACAAGCTGGCGGCCGGTCTCATTCTCAAAATAGTACACGAAGAGACCCTTGAGGGCCGCACACAGCGGGATGGCAATAATCATGCCGATGGGACCCATGAGTGCCGAGCCAATAACGAGCGCCGTGAGGCTCATGATGGGATGCACCTGCACCGAGCTCTGCATGACCTTAGGCGAAATCACGTTATCGGTGACGTTTTGGGCCACCATCGTCACGATGAGCGTCCATAACGCCAACATGGGACTGAACATGAAACCGAGCACCGTGGCGATTGCTGCGCTCACCCAAGGACCGACGACCGGAACCAAATGCATGATGCCAGTGAAGATAGCCATGAGCGCCGCATACGGATGGCCGATGATCAGGAAGCCGATAAAGGCGAGGAAACCACCGCAGATGGACGTCACGACCATACCGCGCATGTAGCCGCCGACAGAGCGAGAAAGGATGGCGACCATAAAGCGGTACGAGGTCTCCTTCTCCTGACCGATGATGGTGCAAATCTCGTGG
>DBFBEA010000164.1:0-5939 GCA_048248475.1 Collinsella sp.
GAGCATCTGCGTGAGCTGGCCGGCGAGCTTGGGCGCGCGGCCGTTCTTAACGAGGTTCTCGAGCGTGCGGGGAATCAGCAGCAGGTGCGCGTCGGGCAGGGTCGCGCGGATCTGCGCCTCGGTCTCGTCCAGGCTGCGGCCGTCCTCGCGCATGGCCAGCGCGTACTCCACCAGCAGGCCCTCGGCACCCGAGCCGGTGCGCGAGTCGATGCAGCGCACGTCGAGTTCGTGCGTTTCGGCCGTCAGGCTGGCGTTGGCATAGCAGGCGGACCACTCGCTGCACAGTGAGATAAAGATGGCGCTATCATGGCCGTCGGCGAGCACGCGGTCAAAGAGTGCCTTGAACTCGCCGGCGCTCGGCTGCGAGGTGTGCGGCAGTTGCTCGGAGCCGGCCATGCGCGCGACGTATTCCTCGGCGGTAATCTGCACCTGGTCGAGCAGGTCCTCGCCCTCGATAATCACATGCAGCGGAATCACGTAAATGCCGAGCTCTTGAGCGTGGGCGGGGGAGATGTCCGACGTGGAGTCGGTTATGATGGCAAAAGACATAATTGCACCTTTCGTTGGGGCGCTTGCGCGCCGCCTTCTGAGAGCAAAGTGCGACAAGTATAGTAGAGTCGTTCCACATTACTAGGTTCAATTGTTGAATAGTCAACAGTTTGAAGTGTCGGTGTGGAAATCGTCAACTGGGGAAGAGGAATGCCGATGGAGGCGTTGGAGATAGGCAAACGGCCGGTCGTGTTGTTCGATTTTGACGGCACGGTGGCAGATACGGGCCGGGCAGTGATGACCTCGACGCGCAAGACGCTGGCTGCGCGCGGGTTTTCGGAGGCGCAGATGGGTGATCTGCGCCGTATGATCGGGCCGCCCCTGTGGAAGAGCTTTCACGACTTTTACGGCTTTTCCCGCGAGGAGTCGCTTGTGGTGGCCGACGAGTACCGCGCCTTTTTTGATGAGCTGGGGCCGGAGGAGTACCCCGTGTTCGATGGGGTCCCCGAGCTGCTGGATGGGTTGGCCGCCCAGGGCAAGCGTATGGCCGTGGCGACGTCTCGCATGGAGGCGAAGTGCATCGATATGGTTCATGAGCTGGGGCTTTGCCAGTTCGAAGCTGTGGTTGGCATGAATCCGCCGCAGGGACGCGAGACCAAGGCCGATTCGGTTCGCGATGCCCTGGCGGCGCTCGGCGCGACGGCCGACGATGCCGTGATGATCGGCGATCGCTTTAACGATGTGGAGGGCGCGCACGCGATGGGCGTGCCGTGCATCGGCATCTATTCGGGCGCGGCAGCGCCGGGGGAGCACGAGGCCGCGGGCGCCGATGCGGTGGTGCACTCGGTGGCCGAGCTTGCTAAACTTTTCGCTATCTAATAGACATAATGTGAGGGGCGGGCGTACCCGTCGCTCATTGGTAAGGAGGTCGTTCATGAATCAGGTGGAGCAGAGCGTTGCCGAGTATGTCGACGAGGTCTGGGAGGATGTCGTTGCCGATATCGAACAACTGGTGAGCTATCCGTCCGTGGCCGTTGCTGCCGATGCGGAGCCCGGTGCGCCGTTTGGCCGCCCGGTCCGTGACGCGCTCGATTGCGCGCTCGGCATTGCGCAAAAGCTCGGCTATCAGACGAGCGACGACGGGGGCTATGTGGGAATCGCCGATATCCCGGGTCGCGGCGACAAGCAGCTCGCGACTATCTGCCACGTGGACGTGGTTCCCGCTGGCCCCGGTTGGAACACCGACCCGTTTGCGATGGAGCGCCGCGAGGGCTGGCTGCTCGGTCGCGGCGTGATTGACGACAAGGGTCCGGCGGTGCTGTCGCTCTACGCCGGCGCTTATCTGCTCAAGCACGGCATTACCCCGCGCTATGCTTTCCGCGCGCTGCTGGGCTGCGATGAGGAAGTGGGCATGTCCGACGTTCACCATTATCTGGAGAACCACGCAGACCCCGACTTTTTGTTTACGCCCGATGCCGAGTTCCCGGTCTGCAATGCCGAGAAGGGCCAGTTTGGGGCGACGTTCGTGAGCTCCAAGATCGACGGCGGGCGCATCGTGTCGTGGAGCGGCGCCGAGGCGAGCAATGCCATTCCGTCGCAGTCCATCTGCGAGCTCGCGATTGCCGCCGATGAGCTGCCGGCGCCGGTCGAGAACGCCGATCGCCTTGAGATCACGACACTCGATAACGGGCATGCGCAGATTTTTGCCCACGGCATTGGCGGTCATGCCTCGATGCCTGAGGGCACTATCAACGCTGTCGGCCTGATCGTGGCGTATCTGCGCGAGGCCGAGGACGCGTTTGGCGCCCGTGACAAGCGCCTGTTGACGCCCGCCGAGCACGAGTTTGTCAAGTTTTTGGCCTTTGTGCATGCGGACGCCTATGGCCGCGGCCTGGGTATCGATGCGACGAGTCCGGCGTTTGGCCCGCTTACCTGCAACGCTGGCGTCATCCGCGTGGCGGATGGCCATATCGAGCAGGTCATCGACGTGCGCTTCCCCGACAGCACGAGTGCCGATACCATCCGCGAGCAGCTCGATCCGCTCGTGGGCCGTTTCGGCGTGACGTGCCAGCTGGGTCGCGCGAAGGTGCCGTTCTCGGTCTCTGCCGATGATCCGGCCGTGAAGGCGCTTATCGATACCTATAACGAGTTCACCGGCAAGCATGCTGAACCCTTTGCCATGGGCGGCGGCACGTACGCGCGCAACTTTGCCCGCGCCGTCTCGTTTGGCCCCGAGGAGACCGGCCTGGAGCTGCCCTCGTGGGGCGGCCAGATGCACGGCCCCAACGAGTGCGCCAACGAGGAACAGCTCAAGCAGGCGCTCAAGATCTATATTGTTGCGATCCTCCGTTTGAATGAATTAGAGCTTTAAGGTCTCGCGGTTTCCCAATCTAAGTTGCGGTGGAATAGTTCCTAGAATGGGCCATTTGATGGCCAAGCAGGAACTATTTCACCGCAACTTTGTTTTTATTGGTGTAAAAGGCGGGTCATGCTTGGTGGCGGGTTTGTTATTCGTTTGTAAAGGCCGTGCTGCGCTTGCGGTAAGGGTCTATCAAATGCCCGTAAGAAACCGTAGTTGGCGCGGACGCTGCCCGGTCGGGGCCGTATCTTTCCAAACAGCAAAGCGGGTGGGGTGCCCGCGAGTCGCATGTATGAAAGGAAGATCATGCTCGATCAGGCTTATTCTCGTCGTCAGTTCCTCGGCCTCGCTGGTGGTTTTGCCAGCATCGTCGGTCTCGGTCTCGTTGGTTGCGGCGGCTCCGGCGCATCCGATGCCGCCGACAAGGGTAGCGCCGCTGCTGCCGAGTCCGTCTCCGGCGAGGTGACTTACGACGGTGCCTCTTCGTTCCAGGCTCTCGTCGAGGCCGCTGCCGAGAAGTTCATGGACGCCAACCCCGATGTCTCCGTCTCCGGCTCGGGTAACGGTTCGGGCAAGGGCCTGACCGCTGTTGCCGCCGGCACCGTCACCATCGGCAACTCCGACGTCTTCGCCGAGACCAAGCTCGAGGCCGACCAGGTCAAGAACCTCGTCGACCACGAGGTTGCCGTCGTGGGCATGGGCCCCGTCGTTTCCAAGAACGTGACGGTCGACGACCTGTCCCTCGAGCAGCTCAAGGGCATCTTCTCCGGCCAGATCACCAACTGGAAGGAGGTCGGCGGCGACGACGCCAAGATCGTCGTTCTCAACCGCAAGGCTGGCTCTGGCACCCGTGCCACCTTCGAGGCCGCCGTTTTTGGCGACGAGGCCGTCGACTTTAAGGGCGACGCCGAACTCGACAAGTCCGGCGATGTCCAGACTCAGATGGGCAGTACCGACAACGCCATCTCCTACCTCGACTTCTCGCACTTTGATGACTCCAAGTTCAACGCCATCAAGGTCGAGGGCGTCGAGCCCAAGAGCAAGAATGTCACCGACGACTCCTTCAAGATCTGGGCTACCGAGCACATGTACTGCGCTAAGGATGCCGACGAGGCCACCAAGGCCTTCCTGGAGTTCATGCTTTCCGATGACGTCCAGGGCAAGCTCGTCGAGGAGCAGGGCTTTATCCCCGTCTCTGCCATGAAGGTCGTCAAGGACGCCAGCGGCAAGGTCTCCGCTAAATAAGTAATCGCCCCGGAAAGGTTTGCAATGGCAAAACAGCTGCCAAAGCGCGACCTTGAGAACGTGGGCCTGGGCGTCACGGGCGCGTGCGTTGCGCTCGTGACGCTTGTCGTTGCCGCGCTCATCTTTATGGTCGCCCAAAAGGGCCTCTCGGCTTTTCTCAAGGACGGCGTTTCGGTCGTCGAGTTCTTCACCGGCACCAAGTGGGACCTGGCCAACACAGCCGAAAGCGGCCTGCCCTACACCGGCGCCCTGCCCCTGATTGTCACCTCGTTTGCGGTCATGGTGCTCTCCACGCTCATCGCGCTGCCCATCGCCATCGGCTCTGCCATCTTTGCGGTCGAGATTAGCCCTAAGTTTGGTTCCAAGATCTTTCAGCCGCTTATTGAGCTTTTGACCGGTATTCCCTCGGTCGTCTTTGGCCTTATTGGCTTTCACGTGGTCGTCGGCCTTATGAAGAGCGTTTTCCATGTGAGCACGGGTCTGGGCATCTTGCCCGGCGCCATCGTGCTGGCCGTCATGATCCTGCCGACGATGACCACGCTTTCGGTCGATGGCCTGCGTGCCGTGCCCGACAGCTACCGTCAGGGCTCGCTCGCGCTGGGCTACACCCGCTGGCAGACCAGCTGGCACGTGGTGCTCAAGTCTGCCATGCCGTCGCTCATGACTGCGGTCATCCTGGGTATGACCCGCGCCTTTGGCGAGACGCTCGCCGTGCGCATGGTCATCGGCGGTATCGAGGCCATGCCGACGTCGCTGCTGTCGCCGGCCTCGACCATCACCACCACGCTCACCACGTCCATGGCGGTCTATGCCGAGGGCTCGGCCCAGGACGATGTTTTGTGGGCGCTCGGTCTGCTGCTGATGGGCATGAGCCTCATCTTCATCCTGATCATCCACCTTTTAGGCCGCAAGGGGGCGAAGGCTCGTGGCTAGCACGCGCATCCACATCGACGAGGCGAGACTCGGGCGTGTCCAAAAGCAGGACCGCATCGCCACGGGCGTGCTGACGGCGATCGCCGCCATCGTCATGCTCATCGTCATCTCCATGGTGGCCTACATCCTGTTCGAGGGTATCTCGACGCTGCTTAAGCCGGGCTTCCTCACGCAGCCCGCGCGTGCCAACGGAACCCAGGGCGGCGTACTCTATCAGCTGTTCGACTCGTTCTATCTGCTACTGATCACCCTGATCATCTCGGTGCCCATCAGCTTGGGCGGCGCGGTCTTCCTGGTCGAGTACGCGCCGGACGGGCCCATTCGCGACATCGCCTCCACCGCTATCGAGACGCTGTCCTCGCTGCCCTCCATCGTCGTCGGCATGTTCGGATTCCTGGTGTTCTCGGTGCAGCTGGGCTGGAAGTACTCCATCATCTCCGGCGCCGTCGCGCTCACCATGTTCAACATCCCCATCCTGGTGCGCGTGATTCAGCAGGCGCTCGAGGACGTGCCGCAGGCCCAGCGCGATGCATGCCTGGCCATGGGCCTCACCCGCTGGGAGGCCACGCTGCACATCCTAATCCCCGAGGCCATGCCCGCCATCGTGACCGGCATCGTGCTTTCGGCCGGCCGTGTGTTTGGCGAGGCCGCAGCACTGCTCTTTACCTCGGGCATGAGCTCGCCGGTGCGTCTGAACTTCTTGAGCTTTAACCTGTCGAGCCCTACCTGCGCCTGGAACGTGTTCCGCCCCGGCGAGTCGCTCGCCGTGCATATCTACAAGATCTATGGCGAGGGCAGCCCCGAGGCCCAGCAGATCGTCTGGGGCACCGCTGCACTGCTGATGATTTGCGTGCTGCTGTTTAACGTAATCGCCCGCATTGTGGGCAAGCAACTGGCAAGGAAGATGACGGCC
>DBFBEA010000165.1:0-2830 GCA_048248475.1 Collinsella sp.
CGGCATGAGCGCGCGCGGCTCTTTGTCCAGCACCACAATATTGCCCTGGCGCCAGACCATCTGGAACTCCTCGGCGCCCGCCATATGCGAGATGTCTGCGGCACCGTTGCCCGCGGCGTTGATCAGGTAACGGCAGCGCACATCGCCGGCGGGCGTCACCAGCGTAAAGCGCGTGCGGCCCTTGCCGTCGGCAGCAGCGTCCTCGCCGTGCGAGCCAGCAACCTCAATGGCCTCCACAGTCGCGGACCGCATGAACGTTACGCCGTTGGCGACGGCGTTTTCCATCGCGGCGATGGCGACCTCAAACGGGTCGACGTAACCGGTCGAAGGGCACCACAACGCGCACGCCGCCTTAGCACTCGCGCGCGGCTCCAGCTCGTGTATGCGCTCGGGGCCGATAATCGACAGCTCGGGCACACCGTTGGCCAGGCCATTCTGGCGCAGCTTCTCCAGGTGCGCGCGGTCTTCATCGTTGAAGCCCAGTACCATCGACCCGGTGCGGCAGAACAGAAAGCCCAGCTCCTGCGCCCACGTACCGTACAACTCGCAGCCACGGGCGTTGACCTGCGCCTTAACCGTGCCCGGTGTCGGATCGTAGCCGGCGTGCACTAGGCCGCCGTTGGCCTTCGACGCGCCCAGCGCGATATCGTTTGCTGCCTCGACCACACAAATGGAAAGGTCATAGCGCGCGAGCTGTCGCGCGATGGCGCATCCGGTGATGCCCGCGCCCACAATTGCGATATCAAACGTTTCTGCCACGGTGCCTCCCAGTCGAGTTGACAGGATGTCAATAAGACCATCCTACGGTCTACACACTCCCAGCGCGGTGGCAATGCGGCGAACAGTCCCGCAACACCCGCCAACGGCAGACGAGGGGAGACCCGGCAACGTCGACAATCTTGCCTGCCAGCTCTGGTGTCGGTGATTTGTCTCGATCTGTAACATCTGGGATCGTTTTCGCCGAGTGGTTGTTACAGATTGAGACATTCGGCCTGGACGTTATCCTTTGTCTCAATCTGTAACAGTTAGCTGATGATTTGGGTTGTAGATGTTACAGATCGAGACAAACCTTACGACGGATTTTGAATGTCTCGATCTGTAACAGTAAGAGGGGTTTAGGGGTCCAAGATGTTACAGATCGAGATTGAAGCCGGGGAGGGACTCCTTTGTCTCGATCTGTAACATCTTGACCCGGATTCCGCTCCCACCTGTTACAGATTGAGATGTTTGTGTCCGCGCCAGCCCCGCCCCTAGCCGTGGTCCCATATAAACAAACCCCGTGGTAAACTTGACCGGACTGTTAATATTCCGAAAGGTACCCGTAATGTCCAAGTACATCTCCGAGCTCATGTCGCCGCAGCTTATGGGCGTCGTCTATGCCTTCGTTGGCTTTATCATCGCCCTGTATGTGCTGTCGGTCGTCTATGTGTTCATCGACGCTCGCCGCCGCGGCGCCAGCGCCTACGTGGCATGGGGCATCATCGCCCTCATCCCGTTTGTGGGCCTCATTGCCTACCTGGTCCTGCGCCCGCACTCCTACGCGTCCGACCGCGAGGAGCAGGAGCTGGACATGGCCCTGCGCGAACGCCAGCTTGCCCAGTACGGCACCTGCCCCCAGTGCGGCGCGCCCATCGAGAAGGACTTCGTCGTCTGCCCGGTGTGCGATACCCAGGTTCGCAACGTCTGCCCCAGCTGCCATCGTCCGCTCGATGCGCACTGGAAGGTTTGCCCCTACTGCCGAACTCGCATCCAGTAACGCATCCATCGCCGGGCCGGCCGCAAGTCCCGGGCACGCCGCAAGCCACGCGCGCCCCAGACCCCGCCCCACACGATGAAGCATGCGTAGAAAATCGCCCGCCGTGCCATTAAGGTGCGGCGGGCGCTTGTATACCAAGGCAACCTGCCTATAATGATGCAAGTCAAAAACGCCGAGCGCATCGCACGCACTTGCATCAGGCATCCGAGAGGAGAAAACATACCCATGAAGGCACTCTACAATGACGGTTCGGTGTCCGAGCTCCCGCAGGACGAGGTCACGCACGTCATCCGCCACTCCGCCGCGCACATCATGGCGCAGGCCATCAAGCGTCTCTATCCCGAGGCCGACTTTGCCTACGGCCCCGCGACCGACAACGGCTTTTACTACGACGTCGACCTGCCCGAGGGCGTCAAGATCAGCGAGGACGACTTCCCCGCGATCGAGGCCGAGATGAAGAAGATCGTCAAGGAGAACCTCAAGTTTTCCGTGTACGAGAAGCCCCGCGCCGAGGCTATCGCCCTTATGGAGGAGCGCGGCGAGAAGTACAAGGTCGAGCATATCGGCGACCTGGACGACGACGCCCGCATTACCTTCTACCAGCAGGGCGACTACATCGACATGTGCGTCGGTCCCCACATCTGCTACACCAAGGCTCTGAAGGCCTTTAAGCTCACCGGCGTCTCGGGCGCCTACTGGAAGGGCGACAAGGACAACAAGATGCTCACCCGCATCAACGGCGTCGCCTTTGCCACCAAGGAAGAACTCGACGAGCACATGCACATGCTGGAGGAGGCCAAGAAGCGCGACCACCGCAAGATCGGCCGCGAGATGGACCTCTTTATGATGCGCGATGAGGCCCCCGGCTTCCCGTTCTTCCTGCCTAACGGCATGATCCTTAAGAACACGCTGCTGGACTACTGGCGCGAGATTCACCACAAGGCCGGCTACGTGGAGATCTCCACGCCGCTCATCATGAACAAGCAGCTGTGGAAGACCTCGGGCCACTGGGACCACTACAAGGACAACATGTACTCCACCGTCATCGACGACGAAGAGTACTGCATTAAGCCC
>DBFBEA010000166.1:0-35308 GCA_048248475.1 Collinsella sp.
GGTGGCGCGCGGTGAGATCCGCATAACCGCCTGCCGGCACGTCGCCGCCGATAAGCTTGCGCTTCTCGCCGGTTTCGAGATCGAAGGGACCCACATGGTGCCAGAGCTCAGGTGCGCGCTCGGCGGGCGCGTAGCCGGCGCCCTTTTTTGTATGGATGTGCAGCACGACAGGGCGGTCTGTGCCGCGCAGGGATTCGAACGCGTCCACGAGCGCCCGCACATCGTTGCCGTTTTCGACATAGGCGTAGTCGAAACCCATGGCGCGGAAGAGGTTCGATTCCGCAGCGCCGTGCGTGGCGCGCAGCTCGGCGAGGGCGCCGTAGATGCCACCGTGGTTCTCGGCGATGGACTGGTCGTTATCGTTGACGATGATGATCAGGTTGCTGTCGAGTTCGGCGGCATTGTTGAAGCCCTCAAACGCCAGGCCGCCCGAAAGCGAGCCGTCGCCAATGATGGTGATGACGTTGTACGCATCGCCCGCCAGGTCACGAGCGTGCGCCAGGCCGCAGCCCAGGCTCACCGACGTGGAGGTATGGCCCATGGCGAACAGGTCGTGCTCGGACTCGTCGGGATTGGCAAAGCCAGAGGCCTCGCCAAAGCGCTTCGGATCGATATAGGTATACGCGCGCCCAGTCAGCGCCTTGTGGGCGTAGGTCTGGTGCGAAACGTCAAAGAGAATCTTGTCGATAGGGGAGTTAAACACGCGATGGAGCGCGACCGTAAGCTCAACGACGCCCAGGTTGGGGGCAACGTGCCCGCCGACGGCGGCGGAGCTTTCGAGGATGGCGTGGCGAATCTCGTCGCAGAGCTGCGGGAGCTCGGCACGATTAAGAGCCTTGACGTCCTCGGGCGTTGTCGTTTGCGTAAGCAGCATCGTTGTGGGTTACTCCATGCGAATCGAGTGCCGGCGCTCCCTCGGCCGACACAATTGCACAAGACAGTCTCGCACATTTTGGCGTTTGATATGTGACGGCGGCGCGGTAATTCGCCAACTGGTGGGGCAAAACGTTTTGTCCGATGCCATACTGATAGATTCGATGATGATTTTTTCAATACGTGCAGGCCGTGGCTTGCCGCCGTGAGCCGCTGGAAGGAGGCAGCATGTCCGATGCCGTTCGTGCCGAGAAAATCGCGCACGAGGTCGACGATGCCGCCCGCCAGCTCGCCCAGGCGGGCCGCTTGGACCTGACGCGCGAGTTTATCCAGCATGGCGACGTGACGGTGTATGCGCATGTGACCTCGGTGGCGCGGGCAAGTCTGTCCTTTGCCGAGCGCCTGGGCCGCGTCGGTGTCTCGGTCGACCGCGCCTCGTTGTTGCGCGGGGCCCTACTGCACGATTACTTTCTCTATGACTGGCACGATCCCGACCCAAGCCATCGACTGCACGGATTTCGGCATCCATTTTTTGCCCTGGCGCGTGCGGAGGAAGATTTTGATCTGACGCCGCGCGAGCGGAATATTATCGTGCGCCATATGTTTCCGCTGGTGCCGGTGCCGCCGACGTGTCGTGAGGCATGGATTGTGTGCCTGGCGGATAAATGGTGCGCTCTGCGCGAGACGATCGCCGGCCGTCTGCCGCGCAAGGACGAGGCAGACGATGGCGTGAGTGGCGAATCGAGCGAAAAGAGGAGAGGGTAGACGGTGGGGACCGCGATTGATATGGCGTTTGGCGGCGCGACGCTTGCCGTCTGCCCGCTTTCGGCACTGGTGCTCTCGTTTGCCTTTTACGGGTTTTGCGGCTGGGCGTGGGAGTCGACGGTCTGCGCCATGCTCAATCACGGACGATTTGCCAACAGCGGCTTTTTGCTGGGGCCGTGTTGTCCTATCTATGGTGTGGGCGGCATTGCCTGCTGGCTTTTGCTGCGCGGGATTCCGGATGCCTCAAGCCAGTTTGTCGCTGCAGCGCTCGTATGCAGCGTGATTGAGTACAGCGTAGGCGTACTGTTGGAAAAAACAACGGGCGCTCGCTTTTGGGATTACTCGCACCTGCCGTTTAACTTGCACGGACGCATTTGCCTGTACTGGGCCTGCGCGTTTGGCTTGGGTGCGTTGTGTATTTGCCGTTTAGTGGAGCCGGCATTGCTGGGGCTGCTTGGCCATCTGCCGGTGCTGATTGTGCGGCTGTCCGCCTTTATCGTCGCGGTCGCGATGATGGTCGACGCGTTGTGCTCGTTGGCGAGCTGGCGGCGTCTGTCCGATCAGCTGGAGCGCGTCCGGGCCGACCTTGCCGACCGCATCAATGAGTCGCTTGCCGATGCGTCCGACTCCATGCTCGAACGTATTCCCGATTCGGCGATCGACTCGGTGGCGCAGACGCACATCCGCGGCCGTGCCGTTAACGCGTGGCTGGTCGAGCTGGGCGACGCGGCGCTCGATGCCCTGCGCGAGAAGGCTTCGATGCCGACGTTTATCTCGGATGGTGCTCGCGGCCTGGCGCTTGCCGCCCGCCGCGTGGCCGATGCCGCACCGAGCATGCCGCGTCCGTCGCTCAGTCGTCGCCTTGCCGGCAAGGGCATAAGCCGTCCGGTGCCGAGCGTGTCACTCAGCCGCCGCGACCTGCGCTTCTTCAATGCCTTCCCGCGCTTGCGTATCAACCGCTACGAGGGCGTCATCCGAGCTACCGACCTCCGCGACCGAGCCCGCGAGCTGTTCCGGCGCTAGCCGGGACGGGCGCGCTCGCGGCTTCCTTGCTCGCGTATTTCCCGTTGGTTTCGCGCCCGTTGCCGCGCCGTTTCCAAGATTGCGGTGCCGTTGGAGGCGGCAAGATTTGGGTCGAGCCGGCCGAGGAGGTTATCCGCATCCGCACCGGCGAACATGGCCCCGCCGCGGTGTAGGACAATCTTTCGCCTGACGGGCGTGCCTCTCTTGGGGCGCGCCCGTTCTCGTCTACAATATCGTGCAGACGAAGGAGAGGCATGCCCATGATCAAGATGTTTGCGAGTGACTTAGACGGAACGCTGCTGAATGCCCTACACGAGGCCGACGGAACCATCCGCCGCGCCATTCGCGAGCTGACCGAAGCCGGGCTGCATGTGGTTCCCGCGACCGGACGCTCGACGCTGCCGATCGGCGAGCATGGCTTCACAGGTCTGGCACTCGACGCCTGCTGCTCCAACGGATCCATCGTGCGCGACAGCCATGGTGAGGTGCTCAAGACCTGGACCATCGACCCGCAGGTTACCGAGGAGCTGCTCAAGGCGTTCCCGGACATTTGCTTCGACTGCTCCACGCCCGACGGCATGTTCTCGAGCGGTTCGTTCGAGATGCACCAGGCGGGCTTTAAAAAGGACAGTCCTATCAAGCGCATCGTGATGCGCGGCATGCGTGCACGTGGCGGGTATCACGAGGAACAGTATTTCGACCAGTCGATCGGTGACATCCTGCGTCATGACGTGTGCAAAATCAACTGCCGCGTGACCTCGCTCGAGCTGGAGCGCGACCTTAAGGCGTATTTGGCCGAGCGCTCGGACCGTGTGGTCAACGCGCCGTTCGATCCGGTGATGTTCGAGATCACGGACGTGGCGTGCAACAAGGGTGAGAGCGTGGCCTGGCTGGCGGGCTACTACGGTATTGCCGAGGACGAGGTCGCGGTTTACGGCGACGGCGGCAACGACATCGCCATGCTCAAGCGTTTCCGTCACAGCTATGCCACCAAGAATGGCAGTGACGCGGCCAAGGCCGCCGCGAGCGCGACTATCGGTAGCTGCATGGTCCACGCCGTCCCCAAACACATGCTCGCCACCATGCGCAAGCAAAACTCCCGCACCGTCATCGAATAATGTGACAAAGGGATAGCCCCTTTGTCACATCCCAAATATTGCCTTTACGTGTTGATGCACACGGTGTGCAATAATACTCGCACTGTGCAATAGCGCACAGGCTGAGTAACAAGGAGGACGCTTGTCCCAGCTCGAGAAATGCGATCGCCGGTCTCTTCGCTCGCAGCGTGCCCTTCGCCAGGCACTTGCCAGCGAGCTTGCCGAAAGCGGCGACCTTTCGCGCATTAACGTCGCGTCGCTCACCGAGCGTGCCGGCCTTACGCGCCGCACGTTCTATTCGCACTACCGCGATATCCCCGACTTTATCAGCCAGATCGAGGACGGCCTGCTTGCCGAGATTCGCGAGCGGGTGGAGCTTATCACCGCAGCTCAATTACCCGATCTTTACCGCAACATCGACGAGCTCGAGCCGGCACCCGGTTCGGTTGAGCTGCTTCGCTATCTTGCGGCTAATCGCGACCTTATCGGGGCCCTGCTGGGCCCGGGCGGCGACCCCGCCTTTATTAAAAAGATCATCGATACCGCACGCGAGGCCGTGGTGCCGCGTGCACAGACGGGCATTTTGGGCTTGGCGCTGGGCACCTTCTTTGACTACTACGTCACCTATGTCGTGAGTGCCGAGGTCGGCATGATCCAACGTTGGTTTGAGCGTGACCTTTCCGAATCGCCCGAGACCATGGCGCGCATCATGACGGTTATCGCCTTTGTGCGCCCTGGTGACCTGTATGGCCAACCCATCGATATCAACGTGCCGGAATACGGCATGAAGCTATTGAACTTGCAGCTCGAGGACGCGGCCGACACCGCCGCAACCGTCGAGTCCAACAACTAAGAGGAGAGACAGATGAGCAAACTCGTCGAGGGCATCAAGGACCGCATGGTCGCTGCCGCACGCGAGGCCGCGCCCGCCGTGGTGGACGCCGCGCAGAAGGCGGCGACCGCGGCTGCCGAGAAAGTTGCTGAGGCAGTTGCCGATGCCAAGAACGCGGCAGGGGAGACGTCCGTCGCTAGCGAGCCCGCCACCGCCGCTGAGCCTGTAGCCGTCACCGCCGCCCACGCCCCCGAAGGCGCGATTTTCAACCCCGAGAACGCTCGTGGCAACCTGCACCTGGGCATCGACGTGGGCTCCACCACCGTCAAGCTCGCCGTGCTCAACGACGACAACCAGATCGTCTACGCCAAGTACCAGCGCCACCACACCGACGTCCGCGCTTGTGCCCGCGACCTGTTCGAGGGCGCTGCGACCGTGCTGCCGACG
Organism: Collinsella sp.; assembly: GCA_048248475.1. GTDB lineage: Bacteria > Actinomycetota > Coriobacteriia > Coriobacteriales > Coriobacteriaceae > Collinsella. Next base: position 5,038 of record DBFBEA010000166.1, read on the forward strand.
GCCCAGATGACCTGCGCCATTACCGGCTCGGGCGGCCTGCTGCTGTCCCAGTGGCTCGACCTGGAGTTTGTCCAGGAGGTCATCGCCAGCAAGCGTGCCGTCGAGACCCTCATCCCGGCCACCGACGTCGCCATCGAGCTGGGCGGCGAGGACGCCAAGATCATCTACTTTGACAACGGCATCGAGCAGCGCATGAACGGCACCTGCGCCGGCGGCACGGGCGCGTTCATCGATCAGATGGCAACCCTGCTGCACACCGATGCCAGTGGCCTCAACAAGCTCGCGGCCAACGCCACCACCATCTATCCTATTGCCAGCCGCTGCGGCGTTTTTGCCAAGACTGACGTGCAGCCGCTGCTCAACGAGGGCGCCCGCCCCGAGGACGTGGCCGCCTCCATCTTCCAGGCTGTCGTGACCCAGACCATCTCGGGCCTGGCGTGCGGCCGTCCCATCCGCGGCAACGTCGCCTTCCTGGGCGGCCCGCTGCAGTATCTCTCCGAGCTGCGCCACCGCTTCTACCTCACGCTCAACCTGGACGAGGAGCACCGTATCGTGCCCCAAAACGCTCACCTGTTCGTGGCGAGCGGCGCCGCCATGGCGCACGAGTCCAACAAGCTCAGCACGTTCCCGCAGCTCATCGAGGCTATCGACAGCCTGGGTGACACGCAGGGTGCCGAGGTCGAGCGTCTGGATCCGCTCTTTGCCACCGACGAGGACTTTGCCGAGTTCAAGACCCGCCACGACCAGGAAGTCGTCCCCAAGGGCAAGCTCGACGGCTACACCGGCCGCGTGTTCATCGGCATCGACGCCGGCTCCACCACCATGAAGGCCGCGCTCGTGGGTGAGGACGGCCAGCTGTTGCACACCTGGTACGGCAACAACAACGGCGACATCCTAGGCACAGCCAAGGTCATCATGGCCGATTTCTACAACCATATCCCTGCAGGCTGCACCATCGGCCACGTGACCACCACGGGCTACGGCGAGGCACTGCTTATCGAAGCCCTCAAGGCCGACTCCGGCGAGATCGAGACCGTCGCGCATCTGCGCGGCGCCAAGGCGTTCCTGCCCGGCGTTGAGTTCATCCTGGACATCGGCGGTCAGGACATGAAGTGCCTGCGCGTCAAGGACGGCGTCATCGAGCACATCATGCTCAACGAGGCCTGCTCGTCGGGCTGTGGCAGCTTTATCGAGAGTTTCGCCGTGTCTATGAACATGGACGTGCGCGCGTTCGCCGATGCCGCCATCCATGCCAAGGCCCCCGTCGACCTGGGCAGCCGCTGCACGGTCTTTATGAACTCGCGCGTTAAGCAGGCGCAAAAGGAAGGCGCCACGGTGGGCGACATCGCGGCCGGCCTGTCCTATTCCGTCATCAAGAATGCCCTGTTCAAGGTCATTAAGCTGCGCGATCCCAAGGAGATCGGCAGCCAGGTGATCGTTCAGGGCGGCACCTTTATGTCCGACGCCACGCTGCGTGCGTTTGAGCAGCTTACCGGCGTTCATGCCGTGCGTCCCGACATCGCCGGCTGCATGGGCGCCTATGGTGCTGCCCTGCTCGCTCGCGATCGCGCCGGCGCCGACGGCACTTCGACCATTCTTTCGGCCGAAGACATCGCGCACCTCACCGTGACGCAAAAGCATGTCCGCTGCGGCCGTTGCTCCAACAACTGCCAGCTCACCGTCAACGACTTTGGCGGCGGCAGACGCTTCATTACCGGCAACCGCTGCGAGAAGGGCGCCGGCCACAAAAAGCAGAAGACCGAGGCCCCCAACCTCTTCAAAAAGAAAAACGAGCTGCTCTTTAACCGCGAGGTCCTGAGTCCCGACGAGGCCCCGCGCGGCACCGTGGGTATCCCGCGCGCACTCAACATGTACGAGAACTACCCCTTCTGGCACGCGTTCTTTACACGCCTGGGCTTTAGCGTGCAGCTGTCCGACCAGTCGAGCAAAAAGACCTACCAGGCGGGCATCGAGTCCATGCCGTCCGAGAGCGTGTGCTATCCGGCCAAGATGAGCCACGGCCACGTGATGAACCTTATCGACCGTGACGTCGACTTTATCTGGATGCCGTGCGTGCGCTGGGAGCGCAAGGAGGATCCGACCGCCGGTAACTGCTACAACTGCCCCATCGTCATGAGCTACCCCACGGCGTTGGCACTCAACATCGACGAGATTCGCGAGCAGAACATCGAGTTCCTGTATCCGTTTGTGCCCTATCACGACAAGACCGAGCTCAAGCGCCGTCTGTACCAGGTGCTCGCCGTCGACCGCGTGGCCGATGCTGAGGCCGGTCGCGGTCGCGTGCGCGGTCCCAAGATCACGCGCTCCGAGATCGATGCCGCCGTCAACGCCGCCTTTGAGGCCGATGCGCGCTTCCACGAGGACATCCAGACCATGGGCGAGGAGGCCCTTAAGTGGGTCGAGGACCACGGTGGCCACGGCATCGTGCTCGCCGGTCGCCCTTACCATAACGATCCCGAGATCAACCACGCCCTGCCTGAGCTTATCTCGAGCTTTGGCTTTGCGGTCTTTACCGAGGATTCGCTCGCGCACCTGGTGAAGCCCGAGCGTCCCATCCGCGTCGTCGACCAGTGGATGTACCACAGCCGCCTGTACGCCGTCGCCCGTTTTGTGACGATGCGCAACGACCTGGATCTGATCCAGCTCAACTCCTTCGGCTGTGGTCTCGATGCCCTGACTACCGACCAGGTGCAGGAGATTCTGGAGGCCAGCGGCAAGATCTACACCGTGCTCAAGATCGACGAGGTGTCCAACCTGGGCGCCGCGCGCATCCGCATCCGCTCGCTCATGGCAGCGCTCAAGGACCAGGAGGCCGAGCGCCTGGCCGATGCCACGGCCGCGGGCGAGGCCTACGAGCAGGGCGATGCCGCGCCGGTGTCGCCCTCCACGGATGCCCCCGCGTTCGCGAGCCGCAAGTACACGTTCGAAGCGCAGCGTGAGAGCGCATCGACCGCGTGGCCAAAGGTGCCCTTTACCGAGCAGATGCGCGAGGAGGGCTATACTATTCTGTGCCCGCAGATGGCGCCGATCCACTTTGACCTGGTCAAAGAGGTGTTCCGCGGTGCCGGCTACAACTTGGAGCTGCTGCCCTCGACCGATCACGACGCCGTCGAGGCCGGCCTGCGCTATGTGAACAATGACATTTGCTATCCGTCCATTTTGGTGACCGGCCAGATTATGGAGGCCATCGAGAGCGGTCGGTACGACCTGTCCAAGACGGCCGTGGTTATCAGCCAGACCGGCGGCGGCTGCCGTGCCACCAACTACATCGCGCTCATCCGCAAGGCACTGCGCGAGAGCGGCCACCCCGAGATTCCGGTGATCTCGCTTTCGGCCGTGGCGCTCGGCGAGGACAACCCTGGCTTTAAGATTACGCCGGCGCTGCTTAAGCAGGCAGTCTACGCGGTGCTCTTTGGCGACGTGATGATGCAGATGCTCTATCGTTGCCGCCCGTACGAGGCCACGACCGGCGCCGCCAACGCGCTCTACGAGGAGTACATGGCGCGCGCCCGCAAACTGGCGCCCAAGTTCAACAGGCATAACTACACCAAGCTGTGCCGCGAGGCCATCCGCGCGTTCGACACTATGCCGCTTGTGGGCGAGGGCACCAAGCCGCGCGTGGGCGTGGTCGGCGAGATCTTGGTCAAGTTCCACCCCACGGCCAACAACCACGTGGTCGACGTTATCGAGCGCGAGGGCTGCGAGGCCGTGGTACCGGGCCTGCTCGACTTCTTCCTGTACTCCATGAGCAACGCCGAGCTGCAGAAGGACGAGCTGGGAAGCTCTGCTACCACGCGCGCTGGTATGCAGGCGCTCATCAAACTTGTGGACTGGATGCGTACGCCGGTGGAGGAGATGCTCGAAAAGTCCCGCCGCTTTGAGGCGCCCGAGCGCATCGGCACCATGGCGGACAAGGCCCGTACGGTGCTTTCGGTGTGCAACAACATGGGCGAGGGCTGGTTGCTCACGGCCGAGATGCTCGATCTGATTGACCACGGTGCGCCCAACATTATCTGTACGCAGCCCTTCGCGTGCCTGCCCAACCATGTGGTGGGCAAGGCCGTGATCAAGGAGCTGCGCCGTCAACATCCCGAGAGCAACATCGTTGCGGTGGACTACGACCCCGGTGCGTCTGAGGTCAACCAGCTCAACCGCATTAAGCTCATGATCAGCGTGGCCAAGGAAAACATGCGCGCCGGTAAGGGCTTTGAGCTCGAGAAGGTGGCGCCGCTCGCGATGGACGAGGTCACCGGCCAGATGCGTGCCCATGACGGCTGCGTGAGCTGCGGGCCGGCCAGTGAGGAGGCCGTTGCATCGGTCGCCAAGCGCCTGGGACGCGGCATTAAGAAGTAGTTTGCCTGCTATGGGCTAGATATGAGACAAACGGGTGGTGGCTGCACCGGCTACCACCCGCTTTTTCTGGACATATGTTGCGTAAATGACCTTGCTACAGCCTTCCGTGGGCTTGTCCGATTTTTGGGCCGGTTCGGGCTTTGAGGACAAGCTGCTGCAAGCCCAGGGCGATTTTTCGCTCAACGCGGGCCAGCACAGCGTGACCTATCTGCCAAACGACGAGATGATCGCTGCGGACTGCCCATCGCCACCTACGAGATGGAAGCCGAAAAGTATATCTACCGCGTGTACAAGTACGAGCTGTAGGGCCGCGCTTAGGTTTGACCAATGGAGTATGAAAACACGCCGTTCGCCGATGCCCCCTCCGCGAGTGGCAGCCATATGGTTTGATGTCAGAAACATATAGTTGTCGCCAGCCTGCTGGCGACGTTCTCCCTGATATCGGAGGTTCCAGGTATGTTTCGCGCTCCGTTAAACAACTATCGGTTGGGCTAACATGGGTCGCCGTGCTATTTCGATAGCCCTTGCAGTGGTCTGCCTGGCTGTGCTCCTGGGCGCTACAGGGCTGTTTGCTATAAGCCGAGAAACGTCCTATATGCAGGAATGCGCTTCCGAAGGGTTTGCCATTGATGGTTTCTATCGGGATGACAAAACGAGTCGGGAAACCCTGGCTTTTCTTGAGGAGGATGGCTGTCGATGGCAACTGGTCAACAAAGACGGAATCTGCACAGACGGGCAGTTTAAGCGTACGGATGATCCCAATATCCTGGTATTAAAGAAGGAAAACGGCGAAGAATTCGGCACGGTTCACGTTGCGTATATATCGCGCCGACGCAATCAGGGGCAGATTTACCTAATTAGAAATACTAAGGTGACCCGATTTTATCTTGTGAGCACCGATCCGGCGTTTACGGTGGAGTCTGGCGATGTCGATGCGGACGTCTGATTCACGGCAATAAAACAGCGAGCGGGGCTCGGGTGTGAACTGTACCCCGCTATTTGCTCGTGTCCGTATCGCGTCTGCGCCTCGTCGTAACTTGCGTCCGTGCGAGCACTCGTCCCGCGCCGGCATCACTTTACGTCAAACTCCACGCGATCGAGTTCGGGTACGTTGAGGTCGATGAGCTTGCGGGCGACGTGGCGGTCGTGCGCCCCGAGCGCCTCGCCTGTCGTCACATGGGCGACAATTTCGCGCTCGACAATGCCCTCCTCCTCGCCTTCGGTAGCCGAGGTCTCGACGGCGACGGTGTAATCTTTAAAGCCCGGCAGCACCGCGGCAAGTTCGCGCGTAGTTTCGGTGACGCCGTAGCCGTCCTGCACGCCGGCCTGCGCCGAGCCAATGGAGCCCGCGGTCATAACGATGCAGGGGATGGCAAAGATCGCCGTGCCCACAATAATGCGGCGGCGCACTTTGCGTGACAGCTCGTTGACCTCGGCGTTTTCCTCGGCGGTCACAATACCGTCGCCGTTCAGGTCGCGCTTGAGCGGCACGCGCAAAAGAAGCAGCACGGCTTCGGCAGCCAGTGCGATAAAGACCACGTTGATGCCAAACTCGTAGAGCGCCGAGAGAAACAGCGATCCGCTTGCGATGGCGATGCCGTAGCCCGCCGCGCACAGGGGTGGCATCAGCGCGGTCGCCACGGCCACGCCGGCGATGAGCGTGGCGGGTTCCTGGTCGCGCGAGTTGCCCAGGCCGCCCGCAAAGCCGCCCGCGAGCGCGACGGCAAGGTCCCACACAGTCGGTGTCGAGTTGTCGATAATGGCGGCCGTGGTGGTGCCAAGGGGCGAGAGCTTAAAATACAGCGTGGACGTGACTAGGCAAAAGACCATCTGCAGTGCGAGGCTGGCAATGGCCTCGACGGTGATCTCGCGGTCGAGCGTGGCAATGCCGTATGCCATGGCAAGGACCGAGCCCATGAGCGGGCAGATGAGCATGGCACCTACAATGGCGATATCCGAGTCGATATCGAGGCCGATGCTTGCGATGAGCATGGCGATGATGAGGATGCATAGGTGGGAGCCAGTCAGACGCGCCCCGTTTACAAAACGCTTGCGGATCACGTGATAGGGCGCGCGACCCTCGCGAATGTTGAATGCGCGCTTGAGGAAGCGGGTGATGTTTTCCATGGCTTCGCTATGAGCGGGGCGGATGCCGTGACGCCGATGATGACGCTCGCGCAGTCGCTTGATCTGTTGTTTGTCGAGTTCCATGTCCACCTCGTTCCAGCGCGGTCCGCGCAACGCGCCCGTTGTCTTAACTCTACACCGTGGCGGGCGGGGTGTCTGTTGGATGCGGAATCCGATAGGGCGGATGACGCGGGAGCAAATGCAAATCACAGGCTCAATTCCATCCCGCGAGAATATGATGCACCAGCTCCTTCAAATGTGACGAAACTGTGAAGCACGAGAGCGTGAATTTCAAAAAATACGCCGGTGACCAATGTTGCGCAACAGAATTCAAAAATCAGCTCCTACATTTTGAAGCGTATGGATACATCCGTGTCAAAGGGAGAAAGCCATGGCAAACTACAGTCCACAACACTTTGAGCCTCGGGCCAAGGCCGTCAACGTCAAGGGCGTTGCCAACCGCGCCGTCGCAACCGTTTTGACGGCGGGCCTCATCGCTCAGCCGCTCATGTCGCCGCTGGCGGCAATCGCCGCACCGTCAACCGATAACGGCGATTCTGTTCAGGGGGGGGGTAGTTCTGTAGAGAATACCGTTGCCGCCGGTAACCAAGCGGTCGTAAAGACGGCTGCCCAGCTGGCCGAGGAGTCGGCAAAGCAGCTCAAGGACGCTCAGGCCGCCTACGATGCCGCCCAGAAGAAGGCCGACGCGGCGGGCCAGTCTCAAAAGCAGGCGCAGCAGCAAAAGAATCAGGCCTCGCAGGCTGTGAGCGACAACGAAATCGAGCAGAACGCAGCAGAAGTCGCCGCGCTCCAGGAGAAGATTGACGAGCTCAAAGCCGCCGTCGAAAAGACCGAGCAGCAGCAGAAGAAGCTGGGCGACCTGAACGAGCAGCTCGATCAAGCCAACAAGAGTGTCGAGGATAAGACCCAGGCGCTCAAGGACGCCAAGGCAAAGCAGGACGAGGCCAAGAAGGCCCTCGATGATGCCCAGGCCAAGCTCGAGGCCATGGGTATGGACGAGTACGAGGCCGCCAAGAAGGCCGTCGAGGACGCGCAGTCAAAGCTCGATGACGCCAATAAGGCCGTTGCTACTGCACAGGCCAATCTGGACCAGGCCAAGGCTGCCGAGGCTAGCGCCCAGCAGGAAAAGAAGGACACTGAGGCCGCTCTGACGACTGCCCAGGCCAAGAAGCAGGAGACTGCCGCTGCGCTCGCAGCCGCAACCACCGCGCGCGATAACGCCCAGCAGAAGTTCAACCAGGCGCAGGCCGCGCTCGATGCTGCCGTCTCGGGTACGGGTGTCGACCTGAGTGCGCTTGAGGCCGCCAAGATCGCTGCTGCTGGTGAGCTCAAGACCGCGCAGGCGGAGCTCAATGCCGCGACGGATGCCGACGCCACCGCACAGACAAATCTGCAGGCCGCCCAGGCTGCCGTCGCTGCCGCGCAGGAGAAGGCCAACGCCGCCAACGCTGCTGTGGCATCTGCCCAGTCTGCATACGATGCGGCAAACAAGGAGTACAAGGACGCGGCCAGTAAGCGTGACGCCGCGAAGACGGCATACGAGCAGGCCCAGCAGACCGAGGCCGACAAGAAGGCTGAGTACGATAAGCTTGTCGAAGTTCGCAAGCAGAAGCGCAGCGAGTGGGAGGCAGCCTGCGCCGCTTCGAACGCCGCGGAAAAGGCTTATGACGCTGCTAATGCCCAGGTTGAGGCTCTTGAGCAGCAGATTGCAGACCTAAAGTCCAACATGACCGTTGACCAGGAAGTCATCAATAAGGGCATGCTCGGCTTTATGGCCTACATCAGCAACAGCAGCGATTTCACCGCCCAGCAGAAGTCAAATGCAAGTACCGCCGCGTCGATGCTCATGGGGACGACAGAGAAACAGGACTGGTATGACAAGTACGTCGATCAGGACATGTCTCGCGACACCAATCCGCTCTCCTTGGAGCAGATGCGTAACGCCCTGACCTACCTCGATACCCAGAACAACCTCCGCAAGGCGAACGGCCAGTCTGAGCTTAGCGTCAGCCTCCGCATGACTGCGGCAGCCGCCCTCAATACATCATATTCATCGAACATCTGGGGGCACTCGGGCTGCTACTGGGACAATGGAGAAAATCTTGCCGGCGGCGGCGGCGCATATACCGGCGGCGAGACCGAGGATACGCTTGGCTGGCCATATACCGGTCTCTACACTCAGGAAAAAGAGGCATTCGATAAGTACGTCGAGAAGAATAGTGACCTTGGAAACCATCGATATGATTCCTACTATATCTACCAGCACTACAGCAGCATCTACCATGAGTGCGGGCACTATCTCAACATCATCGATGCCGGCACGAAGGCTATCGGCATCGCGACCGGTAGCGGTAAGAACACCGATTCCGAGGTAACAATCTTCGATTACAGCTCTTTTGACAGTGAGGCTGATTTCACTGTCTCCGAGTTCAAGAAGCTCCTGAACGACTACATCGATTCCGCCTATAACGCTGGCGGCACGCAGGCGCAGAAGGCGCAACTCAAGGAGCTTCAGGGCAAGCTCGCCGAGGCGCAGAAGAACTTTGGAACTACTAGGGAAGCTTACTTCGCAGCTGTAAACGGGCAGGATGCCGCCCAGGACGCTTTCACCGCAGCCGATGTGAACATGAACACCGCCAAGGGCGAGTACGAGAAGGCTCAGTCCGCTACTGCTGCCGCCAAGTCCGCCTACACCGCCGCCGAAGCCAAACTCAAGGGTATCGACGTCAAGACGCCCAAGACCAAGCTCAACGCCGCCAAGGGCGAGGCCGCTACTGCCCAGGCAGCTCTCGATAAGGCAAACGTCACGCTTGCTGACGGCAAGGCAAAGGCAACCGATGCCGCTGCTCAAAAGGCGAAGGCTCGCAGCGCCCGCGATGCTGCCAAGGTAAAGTCCGATCAGGCCAAAGAGGCGTATGACAACGCTACCGCTTCGGTCAAGGACCTTGCCGCCAAGTGCGATGCCGCCAAGACGGATCTTGCGAACAAGCAGGGCACGCTTGACGATGCCAAGAAGGCCGACGACACTGCCCAGGCTGGCGTTGACAAGGCTCAGGCCGCAGATGTGCACGCCGCGACCGCTCTTTCGGGCGCCAAGCAGGCAGTTGCCGCCAAGACGCAGACCCTGTCCGACGCACAGGCGAAGGCCAAGGCCGCCGAGGACGAGCTTGCCACCGCAAACAAGGCCTTCAAGCGCTTCGCCGGTGCCCAGAAGGCGGTCGACGACGCCAAGGCCGCCTATGACGCTGCCGTCGCCGGTGTCGCCGATGCCCAGAAGCAGCTCGAGGCCGCCAACGAAGCCGTCGTCGATGCGAACCTCGATATCTTCAAGGCCAAGGCCGAGCTTGCCAACGATGAGGCACTCAAGGCCGATCTTGAGGCTGTCGACCACAAGGCATCCCTTGCCGCGGGCACGACGGGCAACGAGAAGCTGGTCAAGCTGAACGCTGCCTACGCTCGCTACAAGGCTGCCGTCGATGCTGCCGCTGGTCTCAAGGCTGCCCTGAGCGATGCCGATGCCAAGCTGTCCGACGCCAACGACGCCTATGCCGACGCGCTTGCCGAGCTTGACGATGCCAAGGATGCCTTGGCTGCCGCGCAGGCCGAGTACGACAAGTATCATCCCAAGGCTGAGCCGCAGGCCAAGCCTCAGGTTGCGCAGGCTGCTGCAAAGGCCCCCGTTGCCAAGAAACAGGCTGCGCCTGCCGCGCTCGCCCAGACCGGTGATGACTCCGCTCTTGCGGGCGAGGTGTTCGTCATCGGCGGCATCACCCTCGTGGCCGCTGGTGTGACGCTGAGCGATCGTCGTCGCAAGCAGATGTAGCGTTTCGAGCGTAGTTTCTGCAACGAACTTCGGTTCATAGCAGGAGCGCTTCGATGGCTTAACCGATAAGGCCGGCGCGCTGTTAAACGCAGCGCGCCGGCCTTTCTTTGTTTCGATATCAAAAAGCCCGGTCAGCAGCCGCAGAAGCTACCGACCGGGCAAGCCGTAGGTAATATGGCTGCGAGCGAACAGCTGCTCGACTTAGCCCAGCAGGCTCAAGCCAACAGAGACAAACGCCAGGATAACGCCGACGATTGACTCGCCGCCGAGCAGGCCGCTGGCGACAACCAGACCCTGTTCCTGGAAGGCGGCGTCCTTAGCAGCTCTCTCCTCGTCAGAAAGACCAGCGGTGGTGTCGCGGTGGGCGGACCACTTGTCGTAGGCGAGCTTAACGCAGGAGCCTAGGAAGGCCGTGAGCGACATGTAGAACGGCAGGTACACGCCCAGGCCGATCATCATGGCCGGAATGCCGAGCCAGTACATGATGATGCCGGCGATAAAGCCGCCCGCAAACCACGGCACGCTCGGGATGCCCGAGACCATGGTGGCGACCACGCTTGCCTGCGCGGCCACAAAGCTCTTGTCGGGGCCGAAGGCGTCCGGACCATAGGCGGTTACGAGCGCGACCATGACGGCGGCAGCGACTAGGGCGCCCACGATGCCGCCGATGGCCTGGCCGACCCACTGTGCGCGCGGGTTGGTGCCCAGCACGGCGCCGGCCTTAAAGTCGTTCATGACGTCGCCCGCAAGGCCGCACGCCACGGCCACGATGCCGGCGATAAAGAACAGCTTGACCTGCGCGAGCTGCGCGAAGGCTGCCACGATGAGCATGACGATGAGGCCAAAGATCTCCATGGGGTCGATGCCCGTCTGGCCGCAGCTCTGAGCGCTCATAATGGTGGTGACAAAGGTGAACAGCGTCACGATGACGGCCGGAACGGGGCCAAGGTCAAGCACGATGGCGATGATCACGGCGATGGCTGCGGTGCCCAGGCCGATGATGCCGGCGTCGAGCTTAAGCGAGCCCGAGATGAGCGACTGCTCGTCGGTGTCGGTGGAGCTGTCGGCGGCGAGGCCACGGACGATGCCGGCGACCTGCGGTAGGATGTCCTTAAGGACGACGGCGACGCCAAAGCCCATCATAAGGCCCATACCGAGGGACTTGACGATACCCTGCGCGGTCACAATATCGAACAGGCCGGCAGCGGTGCCGCCGACGATGATGCCAAAGTTGCCCAGCAGCGCGCCGGCAAACCAGAACGCGACGGGGGCGAAGCCCACGAGGAAGCCGATGGACAGCAACATGGGCGAGTTGTAGATGGCAAAGGTCACGCCGGGGATATTGAGCGTGCACAGCATGCTGGGCACCACGCCCAGGGCGTCGCGCAGCACGCTGTAGATGCCGGCGATGGCCATGGAGCCAAAGAGCTGCTTGCCGGTCTTGCCGCCGGCCTCGGTCGCACGCAGGGTCTGAGCCGCGGCGTTGCCGGTGGGGAACTCAAGTGCGGCGTCCACGATAAAGTGACGGTGGATGAGCGCTGTCGCCAGAAGGCCCAAGATGGTGCCGGCGAGTGCCACGATAAACATGTCGAGCAAGCTGATCTGGTCGGCATAGCCCAGCATCCAGGCGCCCGGGATGGTAAACGCCAGACCGCCGGCGACCATGGCGCCTGCGGACATGATGGTGTGGGTGACGTTTGCCTCGTTGAGGCTGGCGTTGCCCATGAGCTTAAGGAAGAACAACGAGATGACGGCAGCGAAGACGATCGGCCAGGGGAGTGCGCCCATCTTGAGGGCGGTGTAGGCCGAGCTTGCCGTGATGATCACGCAGCCAAGGACGCCGATGACGACGCCGCGCAGCGTGAGTTGCCCGCGCATCGAAGTGCGGTTCGAGGGATTGCTCATATAGAACTCCTTTGCGTATATCCGCTTCCCCGGGAGCGCCGCTACGGATACGGCGCGGGAAGTCGGGTTACCAAGGGCCGCCGCGTGAGCTCGCAAACGACCGCGCACCAGTATAGCCGCAAGCTAGTCATTTTGGGATGACTGGTTTAGGTAGGCGATATACTGCTGGGCAGACGAAAGGAGCGTCGACGATGCTTAATGGGTGCACATATATATTGACGGTCGACGTGGGCAACACGTTCATTCGCTTTGGCCTGTTTGCAGAGGATTCGGCCGCGGCGCAGGAATGTCCGCTTGCGACGTGCGAGATCACCACGCCGTCGAGCATCACGGCAGACGAGGCGCGCATGCGTCTCGTGCAGGTCATGGCCGCACTGGCGGCCGATGCGGGCATGCCGGGTGCGCTTGTGCCCGCGGCTGCTGTGCTGAGCTGCGTGGTCCCGGCGCTCGAGCGCCCGTGGAAGGCAGCGCTTTCCCGTACCTGCACGGGGCGCGTGCTCACGGTGGGGCCGGGCCTCAAGACCGGCATGCCCGTGCACTACGATGACCCGGCCGAGATCGGTCCCGACCGCATCGCCGACGCCGTGGCAGCCCGTGCCGTCTACGGCTCGCCGTGCATTGTGATCGACCTGGGCACCACGACCAATATCGAGGTCATCGACGCGCACGGTACCTTTGTCGGCGGCGTCATCGCGCCGGGTCTGGCGCTCGGCGCCCGTTCGCTCTCGGCCGCTGCGGCGCGCCTGCCTCAGGTTGAGCCCTCGGCGCCGACACACGTCATCGGCCGCAACACGCGTGAGGCCATGCGCTCGGGCGTGGTCTTGGGCGAGGTTGCCCGCATCGACGGCATGCTTGACATGGTGCTTGCCGAGATGCGCGCGACCAAGGCCGCGGGGGAGGGCGATGTGCCCATCGTCATTACTGGCGACGATGCCGAGGCGCTTGCGGCGCTGGTCGGCCATAGCCTGACGGTCGACGATGCGCTGACGCTGCGGGGTCTCGCCGAGCTCTACCACATCAATCAAAAGCCCCGTCGCGCGTAGCGATGGGGGCGATGGGACAAAAACGTCTCCGCCTTCCACCTGCTACAATAGGTCATACTATTGCGATTTCGGAGGTGTCTGCCATGTCGGACGATCTTCATCAAACTGCGTCGGGCAAGCGCCGCGACGTTATTAGCTGGGATGAGTTCTTTATGAGCGTGGCCATCGCCGCGCAGCGCCGCAGTAAGGACCCCAACACGCAGGTGGGCGCGTGCATCGCCAACACCAACCACCGCATCCTTTCGGTGGGCTACAACGGTACGCCCTCGGCGCTCAACGACGACTTTTTTCCGTGGGGCACGAGCGACGACCCGTTGCAGGATAAGCACAACTACGTGGTGCATGCCGAGGCAAACGCCGTGCTCAACTACCGCGGCTCGCTCAAAGACCTTGAGGGTTCCACGGTCTACGTCACGCTGTTCCCGTGCCACGACTGCGCCAAGATCCTGGCGCAGGTGGGCGTGGGCGAGGTCGTCTACCTGGACAACAAGTATGCCGACACCGATGACGGCCGTATCAGCCGCCGCATTCTCGACTCCTGCGGCATCAGCTACCGCCAGGTCATCGTCGATGTTCACATCGGCACCGAGGGGCGGGCTCGGCAGTAGCGCGTGGCAACGCCAGCTGGCGGCAAAAGCAGCTAAAAGAGCCCCGTCCCAAATTGACTACTCGTGAAAGTCGCGTCTGCGCGCATGGACGGCTCGTGAGCGGGTACACGGCTGTAGTAACATAGCTTCTGTCCGCGGGCGCGCCCGCGTAATTGTGAGAAAGGAGCCCCTGTGGCTGTTAACGAAGAGCTGCTTAAGAAGGTTCTTGAAGAGATTCGCCCCAACCTGCAGGCCGATGGCGGCGATATGGAGTATGTGGGCGTCGACGACGAGGGCGTCGTCAAACTGGAGCTGCAGGGCGCTTGCGCCGGCTGCCCCATGAGCTCGCTGACCCTGTCCATGGGTATTGAGCGCATCCTGAAGGAGCATGTGCCCGGCGTTACCCGAGTTGAGCAGGTCAATGCCTCCGGCGAGGCCGAGGACCTGTACGACGAGTACGCGCCGTTCTAAGCTGCGAAAGCTGCGGACGGCATACTCCGCATAGACGTTACGCCCAAATATGCGGCTGCGAGCGCAAGGCCCGCGGCCGCATTTGTATGTAGGGAGTAGGAGGGTCGACATGCTCAACGACTTCTACCATATGCTTGATCCCGTCGCGATTTCGGCGGGGCCTATCACGATTTACTGGTATGGTATGGCCTATGTGGTCGGCGCCCTGCTCACGGCGGTCGTCATGTACCGCACGCAGCGTCGCTGGGGTTTTAACATCACGATTGATGACCTGACGAGTGTCGTGGTCGGCGTGGTCTTTGGCCTCATTATCGGTGCGCGCCTGTTCTACGTCGTCTTTTACGGTGATGGCTACTACTGGGCGCACCCGCTCGAGATCTTTGCCACCAACGAGGGCGGCATGAGCTTCCATGGCGGTTTGGTGGGCGGCATTATCGGCGGCATCATTGTGTGCCGCATGTATAAGCTCGATGCATGGACTTTGGCAGACCTTGCCGTCATAGGCGCGCCGCTGGCCTTGTGCCTGGGCCGTTGTGCCAACTTTGTCAATGGTGAGCTGTGGGGCAAGCCGACCGATCTGCCCTGGGGCGTGGTCTTCGGTGGCACCGCGGGCGATATGCCGCGTCACCCCTCCCAGCTCTACGAGGCATTTCTTGAGGGCATCGTGCTCTTTTGCATTCTGCAGGTGCTCAGCCGCAAAAAGCCGCTACTGCCCCAAGGCACGTTTATGGGCGTGTTTGTGATGGGTTACGGCATCGTCCGCTTCCTCATTGAGTTTGTGCGCGTGCCCGATGCGCAGCTGGGCTATCTGCTGGGCGGCGTCATCACCATGGGTCAGCTGTTGAGTCTGCCACTCGTGATTGCGGGCCTGGCGCTCATCATCTTTGCTCGTCGCCGCAACCAGCCCCAGCGCATCTACCTCGACGCTTAACCACCAAAAAAGTGAACAGGCACCTTTGTGGTGGTTTGCTGGGCAACGATGAGAGAACCGTAACGTTTCCCCAGATAAAACCTACCAAAATAAACCTGTCCCTTTTTGGCAGGTTTCTAGAAAGGCTCTTTGGACTGTGAAGGATTCCGATCTCTCCACAACGGCTGCGCGCGACGCTGCCCGCATCGTCTGGTTTAAGCGCTACCCTGCCAAGCAGACGCTCATCGCATTTTTGCTCGCGCTGTTGGCGACCACGGCGTTTTCCATCGATCCCGCCCCGGTGTCGAGCAACGCAGTCTTGGCGATTGACCCCAAAGCCTCGGGCATGCTGTACGTGTGCTACGAGGTGCTCCTCTCGTTTGCCGGCCATACCGACGCGGTCATGCTACTTGCACTTGCCTGCCTGCTCACCTTGCCGTTTCGCTACGTGTTCTTTGGCCGTGGCGACACTTGGCGTCCATCGATCATTCTGCCGTCGCTGTTCTTCGCCATCTGCATGGTGTTCGGCCGCAGCTACGATCTCACCGACTCGGCCGAGATTGTCCTTGGCGACAAAGCCCGCATCATCTGCGCCTGGATTGGCGGCGCGGGCTGGATGCTCTTGGCGGTCGTTGCCTTCTACCTTGCCTTTGAGTGTCTAGATTGGCTGAGCTCTCGGCGCATTCCGTTTTCCGAGGCGCACTTTGGCCGCGTATGGCGTGTGACTCACGCCGTGCTCTCGGTCCATCCCTTTGCCGGGCCCTTCCTGGTGCTTATGATCGCCTGGGCGCCCACGCTCGTCGCTTCGTTGCCCGGCCTTTTTATGGGAGATACGGGCGCGCAGATTCGCCAGTGGTTCAACTATCCCAACGGCACGAGCGACTACCTGCGCCTACTCAACCCCAACGTGCTGCTCAACGGGCATCATCCCGTAGTGCACACGGCCATTATCGGCTCGTGCGTTCAGCTGGGGCTTTCACTGTTCAACAGCGCCAACGCAGGTCTTGCCATCTACACCTGTGCTCAGTTCGTCATCACGGCCGCCTGCATGGCCTATTCCATTTCGTCGCTGCGCAAACTAGGCGTGAGCCTGCCGGTTCGCGGTGCGATCCTGCTGTTCTTTGCGTTTATGCCGATGTTCTCTAACTACGCGGCGTTGCTCACCAAAGACGTGCTCTTTGCCGACGCGTTCTTGGTGCTGCTGGTACAGACCGTCAAGCTCGTGGCATGTGGCTTGCCCCGTCGTGATGCCAATGTCGAGCGAGCGGGCGAGAAAGCCCCCGTGCTCTTTGCGCGCCACGACTGGCTTCTGCTCGCTCTGGGCGCCATGGGTTCCACGTTCCTGCGCAACGGCGGCTTGGTGTTTCCCCTGGCGGCATGCGTAATCGCGGTGGCGTTTTGCGTATGGGACGTGCATGTGGCACGTCGTGCAGCCAAGCAGGCTGGTGCTGCGCCTTCGGGCGCCATCCCGCGTTTCCGCTGGGTTGGCGTTCTCGCGGTGCTCGCGCTCTGCCTTGCCTCTAATATGTACTTCACCAAGGTCTTTATGCCGGCGCACGATATCACGCCTGGTTCCAAGCGCGAAATCCTTTCGATTCCGTTCCAGCAGACGGCTCGTTTCGTCCAAAAGCACGACGGCCTCAACTCGGGCGTCAACCCTACGGTTAAGGAGGATGGCACCATCGTGGAGGCTCCTTGCGACGGTTTGGTGACCGACGAAGAACGTGCCGTGATCGATTGCGTACTCAAGTACGAGAACCTGGGCCGCCGCTACAACCCCGACAAGTCCGATGCCGTCAAGAACTGCTTTAACGAGTACGCCTCGCAGGAGGACATCGATGCCTATTTTGAGGTATGGGCCCAGATGTTTAAGAAGGATCCCGAGTGCTATATTTCGGCGCTTATCAATAACTACTATGGTTATTTTTATCCGAGCGCGCGCGATGCCTGGGTCTACAGCACGGCGCGTAGTGCCGAGATCATGGCGCGTCCCGACAACCTCAAGTACTTCGACTTCCATCCGGTTGACAGCAACGTGGTGCGCTGGTGCGACCACCTGATCAATTTGTACCGTGTGGCGGTGCAGCGTGTTCCCTTTATCTCGCTCACCATGAGCTCGGCCACCTATGTGTGGATCATGATCGCCGTGGTGGTCTACTTGC
This sequence comes from Collinsella sp., assembly GCA_048248475.1. Taxonomy (GTDB): domain Bacteria; phylum Actinomycetota; class Coriobacteriia; order Coriobacteriales; family Coriobacteriaceae; genus Collinsella. Next base: position 22,461 of record DBFBEA010000166.1, read on the forward strand.
TGCGTCGTCATTCATGGCGTGCGCTGGCGATCTGGGTGCCGCTGTTGGGCGTGCTCGCTGTGTGCCTGATTGGCCCGTGCAACGGCTCGACTTACATGCGCTACCTGTATCCGGTCATCGCCTGCATGCCCTTCGCCATCGGCGCCACCGTCACCCGCAGCGACTTCTTCTGGTTCTAATTTGGTGCATTGAGGGCCAGGTTTCTTTGCACCAAAGGGGACATCATCACGACGCCTTCATTTTGGGGTTTATCTCGCAGGGCAGTAGGTATATCATAACGACGTTTGTTTATATTGCCCGAGCATCTGCGCTGGGCTTTAGGTCGAAACCGATAGGAGACACGTATGTCCGGACACTCTAAGTGGGCCACAACCAAGCATCGTAAGGGCGCGCAGGACGCCAAGCGTTCCGCCCTCTTCTCCAAGCTCAGCCGCAACATCACCGTTGCTGCCCGTCTCGGCGGTGACCCGCTGCCCGAGAACAACGCCAGCCTCGCCGCTGCTGTTGCCAAGGCCAAGGCTCAGTCCATGCCTAAGGACAAGATCAAGTCCGCTATCGACAAGGCTTTTGGTTCGGGTGCCGATGCCGCCGTCTACGAGAACATCGTGTACGAGGGCTACGGTCCCGCCGGTGTCGCCGTCTACGTCGACTGCCTGACCGACAACCGCAACCGTACCGCCGCTGATGTCCGTTCCGCCTTCTCCCACGCTGGTGGCAACCTGGGCACCTCCGGCTCCGTCGCCTTCCAGTTTGAGCGTAAGGGCCAGATCGTCGTCGCCAAGGAGATCCTGGACGAGAACGCCAAGAAGGAGACCATGATCGCCAACGGTGCTGCCGGTGACGAGGATGAGTTCATGATGGCCATCGCCGAGGCCGGTGGCGAGGACTACGAGGATGCCGGCGAGGAGTGGATCGTCTGGACTACTGCCAACGAGGTCATGGCTGTCTCCAAGGCGCTCGAGGAGCAGGGCGTCCAGGTCAAGGGCTCCGAGACCACCATGGTCCCGACCACCCCGACCGAGGTCTCCGGCGCCGACGCCAAGAAGGTTCAGCGCCTCATCGACCGTCTTGAGGAGCTCGACGACGTCCAGGATGTTTACAGCACCATGGACATGACCGACGAGGTCATCGCTGCCCTCGAGGAGGAGTAGCGCCCGCACGGGTTAAGCCGTGCATATCTGGGCATAATGAAGCGAGCATGCAAGCCTCGTGGAATAGATGAGCCGGATCCGCGTGCGTAGAGCACCGGACCCGGCTCTTTTATAATGATGCGAACCGTTTTGTATTTCGAGTGCCGAGATTTGAAGGGAGCGCCACGTGCGCGTACTCAAACGAGTCCTAGCGATTGTGTATCTTGCCGCCGCCATCGTGGCGCTGGGTACGCTTGTCTGCCAGTTTTGGGGGCCGTATACGTATCGCTTTATGCTGCTGATGCGCGACCCCATGCCGCGCATTGTCGTGACGGCATGCGGCGGAGTTGTGGCGATCGGCGTGCTGGTAAGCTTCTTCCGCCTGATGTTTGCTCGTCGCGAGCCGTCCTGTGTGCATCCGGCGGGGGAGCGCAATATCGAGGTCACCCTTGCGGCGCTTTCTTCGTGTGCTAGGGCTGCTGCCGAGCGCGACGACCGCGTGATGGTCGAGCATGTCGAGGCCCGCGTCCAAGGCCCCGACGATTCGCATGTCCGATTTAAGGTCGAGGCTATCGCGCTTGACGATAAGGACGTGGCATCTCTGGCTACCGCGATGCAGCAGCGCATCGAAGAAGCTTGCGACACCATGCTCGGCACGCCGGGTACGACCACGCGCGTCCGTTTTTTGCCGTCCAAGACTACCGTCCAGACCGTGGAGGTTTCCGGTGAGTGATACCAATCAAGATAAGACCGCTCGTACGCCGCGCCTGACGATTGACCAGAGCGCCACACCGGCGAGCGAACCTGTTGATTCCAAAGCAGAGGCAACCGAGTTACAAGACGTGGCAGCCGCGGATTTTGACGAGGCTATGGGTCTCATCAAGGGTACGGGCGCTGCCATCTGGAGCTATGCTGTGCGTCATCCCAACACCACGCTCGGTGCCGTCTCTGGCTTTATCCTCGCCGTGTTGGTGCTCACGCTCGGCCTGTGGGACACGCTCGTCATTGCATTCTTCGTGCTGATCGGCGCTGTGATCGGCCAAATTCGCGACGGCGAGAACGGGATCGTCAACTTCTTCGGCCGTCTGTTTAGCGGCCGCTAATATGTATTCGACTGTCGCATCCGCGGCAGGCATAAGGAGGAACCATGGCTTTTAATACGAAGGTCGATGTGGCCGATACCGAGCTCGAGGCGGACGAGACCGTCACCGCCGAGTCCGAGGATGTAACACTCGAGGACGAGGCTCTCGTCGAGGCCGAGTCCGATGCGGATGAGGACGACGAGGAAGCGGACGAGTCCGAGGACTCGCTGACCTATTCCAACGGTGTGATCGAGAAGATCGTTGCCATGGCCACCCGCGAGGTTCCGCACGTTCTGGGCATGAAGGGTAACCTCATGCACTTTGTGCAGGAGCAGTTTGGTGCCGAGAATCTGACCAAGGGCGTGACGGTCGAGGTCACCGATGACAATCGCGTGGTCGTCAACATTTCCGTCATTATCGAGTACGGCGCCTATGCGCCCGCGATCTTCGACGATGTCAAGGCACGTGTCACCGAGCGCCTTGCCGCGATGACCGGCCTTGAGGTGGCGGGCGTCAACCTGCGTATCGAGGACGTCATCACCCCCGAGGAGTACGAGCACCGCACCAGCCAGCACGAATAACCTTCCAAAAAGGGACAGGTTTGTTTTGGCAGGTTTTATCTGCGAAAACATTAAACGGCCGACCGCGCAAGCAAAAGCGTGGCCGGCCGTTATTTGTATGCCCCCCGATGTAGGCATACCGCTCGTCTAACTAGGGGTTGCAATCGTCGCGTTCCGCGTTACCCTAATGGGCGCATTGTTTCCAAATTGTTAACGAGGGGTTGCCGTAATGGCTGACGAGCACGAAACAGAAAGCAAGGCATGGGCGATTGAGGCCGCCGCGGCAGAGGCGGCATCGCGTGCTGCCGAAGAGGTGCATCGTCCTCCCGTAGTGCCGATGGAGCGCGTGGTTGATCGCACCGATATCGAGCGCGGCGAGCGTGCCGGCCAAAAGCGCAGCCAGGAGCCGGGTTTCCCGCGCTTTTTTGCCGAGCTCAATCTGGGCCTGATTCTTACGGCCTTTGCCATCGTTGCGTTTAAAACCCCTAATCACTTTGCTTTTGGCGGCACCTCGGGCGTGTCGGTCATTCTGTCCACGCTGTTCCCGACCCTGCCCGTCGGCGTCTTTATGTGGATTATCAACGCGGTTCTCGTCGTTTTGGGCTTTATCTTTTTGGAGCGCAAGGCGATTCTTTGGAGCGTCTTCGCCTCGTTTGCGCTTTCGGCCTACGTCTCGCTGTTTGAGCTCTTCATTCCGACCGATGTCTCTCTGACGGGTGATATGTGGCTCGACCTGTGCTTTGCCGTCATCTTGCCGGCGCTCGGCAGCGCTATTGTCTTTGACATCGGCGCCTCGACGGGTGGCACGGACATTCTTGCCATGATTCTCAAGCGCCGCACCACGCTCGAGATTGGTCGCGCCCTGCTGCTGGTCGATATCGGCATCGTGACCATCGCGGCCTTTTTGTATGGCCCGCGTGTCGGTCTGTATTGCGTGCTCGGCCTGTTTGCCAAGACGCTTGTGGTCGACAAAGCCATTGAGAGCATTCACCTGCGCAAAGTCTGCACGGTCATTTGTTCCGAGCCCCTTAAGGTCGAGGAGTTTATCGTCAAGCATCTCAACCGCACGGCGACCATCAGCCGCGGCTACGGTGCCTTCTCGGGCAAGTGCGTGACGGTGATCATGAGCGTGCTGAGCCGTCGCGAGGCCGTGCAGCTGCGCCGCTATGCGCGCGAAGTCGATCCAGGTGCCTTTATCACGATCGTCGACAGCTCCGAGATCGTCGGCAAGGGCTTCCGCGGAACGAACTAGCACAGACGTATTCAACGAACCGCCTGCTGGCGCCGTGTACCTTGCAAATCGGTCATCTTTGAGTATTTGACCCTACATTGGGCAATAATGATGCTAAAGACATCGTTTGCGATCCAAGTGATTCGTTCAAAATATGAAGGGATGATTCTATGTTCTGCTCGCAGTGTGGCGCCCCCATGGGCGATAACGACAAGTTCTGCGGCGTGTGCGGTGCTCCTAATGCCGGTGCCGCTGGCCCCGCTCCCCAGGGACAGCCTCAGCCCCAGCAGTTTGTTCCGCAACCGCCCGTGGCGAATGCGCCAAAGGGCTGTGTGGCTCAGGCGTTCCAAGATATGACCAAGACTCCGGGCGTGCTTCAGCGTGTATGCCAAATCGCGTTTTTGCCGGCGCTGATTTGCGTTGTGTCGGTGCTCGTGTTGTTTATTCCCGTTATTGGCGGCATTGCGGCTGCCATCGGCTTTTTGGCAGCTTGCATTGCGAGCGTGTGCGGTTCCGGCTTTGGTATCGAGTGGGGTCGCGATCTGTCGCTCAAGGTTGATGACGGCATGGATCGTCCACTCATGCGTTCCACGTCGTTTGGCCTCGGAGTCTTTTCGAGCGTTATCTCGGTCGTGCTCGAGGTTATCGCTGCCATTCCCGTTATCGGTGTAGTGCTTTCGCTGGTGGAGGGCGTGGTAATTGGCGCCGCTGGCTCGTATTCTTATTACGGCTCTTATGCGCTCGAGGCTGCGCTGTTCGGTTCGCTCGGCCTGCTTGTCCTGGCGCTAATTGCCTCGGCGATTCTGGGTGTCTTCTTTAAGATGTTCGCCGACATCGCCGTGATGCACTTTGCGGTGACCGGGCGCGTCGAGAGCGCGTTTTCGCTCGATAAGGTCTGGGCGGCGTTTAAGCACAACAAGACCAAGCTGTTCTGTGCTTCGTTCCTTCCCGAGTTTTTGACCGGCCTGGTCGCCAACGTTGTCACATGGATCTTGACGGTCGTCTTTGGCGCCATTGCCTCTGTCGGTATGTATAGCTACTACTATCGTCCTACGGGTATTGAGGCAATCGTTACCGGCGGTGGCGTCACGCTCGCGCTGTTCTTGGTGCTGGTCGCTTTTGTCACCGTATTTCTTACGGTCTTTGGCAAGATGCTCAAGCACCGTGCCGTTGGCTATTGGGCCGCACGCTATGCAAGCGAGTGGGCCGATGAGGATAAGGACGACGTCCTGACTTTTGTGTTGCCCTTCGAGAAGAAGTCCGCTCCCTCGGGTTACAGCGCTCCGGATGCCGAGCCCGCACCTGAGTCCGAGCCCAAGCCTGAGCCGGCACCTGCACCCGCTCCCGCGACCGAGCCTGAGCCGGCGCCCGAGTCTGAACCGGCGCCCGAGCCTGAGACGGCATCTGAGCCCGAGCCCGAGCCTGCGCCTGAGCCGGAGCCTGAGCCTGAGCCGGCACCTGCACCTGAGTCGGCGTTCGAGCCAAGCTCCGACGAGGAACCTCAGGACGAGTAGCCATGCCGTCTGCCATTTGGGGACGGGGTAGAATTGGTAGAAATAGCGTTTGACAAATGAGCGGGGGCGGACGTGTCGAAACGTCCGCCCCCGCTTTGACATCGCGATGTGGCTATGACTGCGAGATGCCAGCGAATCGATTACTCGTCGTGCTTCTCCTCACGGCGTGCAGCAGCGCGTGCGTCGTGGATGCCCTTGATCGCGGCATGGCGAGCCGTTCGGGCATCATGGATGGCGTCGCGAGCCTCGGCGGTCGTCGCCTTGGCAGAGCGCAACTTGGCGGCCAGATCGGGGTTGGTTTCGGCGACCGCGGTAATCGCGGGGCCGTCGAGCTCCTCTTGCGTGGGCTCGGCCAAAAAGTCGATAGCATACTGGGCGGCCACCATGGAGCCCTTTGCCAGCACGGTCTCGTCGATCTTGTAGAAGCAGGAATGTTGGGCGTACGTGGCGCCAATCTTGGGGTTGCGCGTACCTACAAAGGCGAGCACGCCCGGTACGCGACGCAGGTACTCCGAAAAATCCTCGCCCGAAAGCGTGCCGCGATAATGGCCTTGGCCGGCGGGGCCCAGACACTTAATTACAGCCTGACGGCAGCGCTCGCTCGAGGCGGCGTCGTTTTCGACCTTGTAGTTGGCGATGGTGTAGTCGGTGAGCTCTGCCTCGGCGCCCAAGGCGGCCGCGGTATGCTCCACGATGCGGCGCATGAGCTCCGGCATTTCCTCGTGGGTCGAATCGCCGTAGGTGCGCACTGTGCCGGCGAGGTAGGCCGTGCCGGCGATAACGTTGCGCGCGGTGCCGCCGTGCAGCTCGCCGACGGTGATGACGGCCGGCTCGTAGGGGCTGATTTCGCGCGAAACGATGGTTTGCAGGGCGTTGACGATCTCGGCGGCAACCATGACGGCGTCGTGACCTCGCTGGGGCATGGCGCCATGGCACGAGGTGCCGCGGACGTCGATGCGGAACCAGTCGGTATTGGCCATGCGCGGACCGGGCTCGCAGCTCACGGTGCCGGCGTCGACCTCACTCCAGATGTGCGCGGCGTAGGCGCCATCGACGCCGTCGAGCACACCCGTGCCGATCATGAGCTTAGCGCCCTGGCCGTTTTCCTCGCTGGGCTGGAATACGATGCGGACTTCGCCGTGGATGTCGTCGGTCATATGGCGCAGGATTTGCAGCGTTCCGAGCATCATGGCGATATGGCAGTCGTGGCCGCAGGCGTGCATGCAGCCCTCGTTGACGCTGGCGAACTCCTCGCCGGTCTGCTCGGTGACGGGCAGGGCGTCGATGTCGGCGCGCAGCAGGATGCGGCGGCGTGGCGTGCCGTCCTCGCGGTAGGCATCCGGCGCGGTACCGCGAAGCGTTGCCACCAAGCCGGTCTTGAGCGGACGCTCGTAGGGGATATTCATGGCGTCGAGCTGGTTGGCGATGTCGGAGGTCGTGCGCTCCTCGGCAAGGCTCAGCTCCGGGTGCTTATGGAAGTGCCGGCGCTGCTTGATGATATATGGTTCAAACTCGGTAGCGATATCTTGGATGGCCGCGGTGACGTCGTCAGCCGCGCGAGCCTCGGTCGCCGCCATAATCTGCTGTGCCTTGGTCTTCGTCATGGTCGATTTGCTCCTTGCTGGGTTGATCGCAAAATCGTACAGGCTCTCTCCAGTATGCCACCTGCCGCTAGGGCTGGTAAAGTTGCCGTTTGCCGCTTGGGGTTTTGTTACAAGGGCGGGGGAGTACACTCGGGGGTGTTGAATTTCCTGCCAGAGATGGGGATGCCCATGCAACACATCGATCGGATTATCCGCTCCAAGAACGTCTTTACCGCGCAAGACGGCATCGATACCACCCGCGAGCTGGCGATTGCCATCGCAGGCGACCGTATCGTCGCAGTCGGTGCGCCCGATGACGTGATCGCCGCCGCTCCTGCCGCTACGTCGGTTATCGACTACGGCGAGCAGTTTGTCTGCCCCGGTTTCCATGACGCTCATCTGCACTTCTTCCATACCTCGGTCGGTTCCTCGCCGTACATGCTCATGGATATGGGCACGTCCGAGGCAGCGCTGGTGCAACATGCGCTCGAGTTTTCCCAGGACCTGCCCGACGACGCTTGGGTTGTGACGCAGGGCTGGCGCGACTACCGTTGGGACCCGCCCGAGCATCCTACCAAGGCGTCGCTCGATGTGGCATTCCCCGATCGTCCCTGTGTTATGTATTCGGGCGACGGGCACACGCTGTGGCTCAACAGCCGCGCACTCGATGCACTCGGCGTCACGCGCGACAGCGAGCCACCAGCGGGCGGTAGCTACGACAAGGACGCAAACGGCGAGCTCACGGGTATTGCTCACGAGGCGGCTGCCATGCAGCTGCTACCGCGCTGCCTTGAGTGGCTGGGCGAGGATCGCATCGCAAGCGCTTACGCCGATCAAATGAGGCGGATGGCCGAGCAGGGCATCACCTCGATATGCGATATGTCGCTCATGCCCATGCCGGGCTGCGATTTTATCCGCGACGACGTCTACGACAAACTGCAGGCAGCCGGCAAGTTGGGCATCCGAGCCCATTTGTTTCCCACGCTGCTGGATGACCAATCGCGCTTGGAAGAGCTGCAGGTACGTTACGCGAACAACGCGCTGCTTTCGGCGCCAGGCTTTAAGCAGTTCTTCGACGGCGTGTCGAGCGAACACACGGCCTATCTCACCGAGCCCTATACCAACCCGCGCTTCCCGGGCGATCAAGGTCGCCTGACGGTTCCTGCCGAGCGCATGCGCAAGCTGGTTCTGGCGGCCGCGGAGCGCGGCCATACCGTGCGCATCCACGTCATCGGCGACGGTGCGATTCATGCCGCGCTGGATATCTTCGAGGAGGCCGCCGACCTGTACGGCCTGCCCCAGCACGGCCATAACACGCTCGAGCACCTGGAGAACCTCTTGCCCGAGGACATCGATCGTCTACGCAAGCTTAACGTCGTTGCCTCGAGCCAGCCCTGTCACATTACACTCGACCCGGGTGGACCGGAGCGCGATCTGGGCCTGGAGCGCAGCCGCATCATGTGGCCGTTTGCGACCTATAAGCAGCGCGGCATTCGCCAAGCCTTCGGTACCGACAGCCCTATCACAGCTGTTACCAGCATGAACGTGCTCTACACGGCTATCACGCGCCAGGACCCCAAAAGCCACTGGCCCGAGGGCGGCTGGCTACCGAGCGAGCGTATCGATGCGGCCACAGCTCTGCGCAACTATACCCTGGGCAGCGCGTACGCAGCGGGCGACGAGCAAAACCTCGGCAGCTTGGAGCCCGGCAAGTATGCCGACCTGGTAGTCCTGGACCAAAACCCGCTCACCGTTGACCCCCAAGAACTGCAAGCCACCAAGGTTCAGGCCACCTACCTGGCAGGTAACGTAATCTACGAGCGCTAGCCTCATACCCCACTCATAGGGGGCACGTTTCAGCAACGTGCCCCTTTCTTGTTCGCAACATCTGCATCGCCATTTTGCTGCACTGACTTTTCTGAATGCCGGGCCCGAATTAGTTAACCTGCCTCCCGTGTGGCTCCGGAGGGGCGGGGCATAAGGTTTATCGCGAGTTCCGCACGAGCCGAAAGCCGCTTAATGTGGCCTTCGTGCGAGCAGGACTGCCCGAGCAGGAAACCTTATGCCCCGCCCCTCCGGAGCCACACGGGAGCCACCGCTAAGTTATCCCCCGGCATTCAGAAAATCTAAGTGCCAAAAAATAAGATTTTTTGACTCCGTGTTGTATAACCCGCCATTCGTGGGTACCATTCAACGCGTACGCAAACAAAAAGGGTTAATTCGCGTGGTATAACCGCGCGGCCCAAAAAGGAGGAGACAAGCATGTCGTCTTTGAAGCCGCTTGCAGATCGTGTTCTGGTCAAGCCCGACGAGGCCGAGCAGAAGACCGCTTCTGGTCTGTATATCGCCAGCAACGCTCAGGAGAAGCCGCAGCGCGGCACCATCGTTGCCGTGGGCGCCGGCAAGGTCAACGACAAGGGTGAGCGCATCCCCATGGACGTCAAGGTCGGCGACGTTGTCATCTACGGTAAGTTCGGTGGCAACGAGGTCAAGGTCGACGGCGAGAAGTATCTGCTGATGCGCGCCGACGACATCTACGCTGTCGTCGAGGCCTAGTCTCGTCAGAATCTCTGATTCGTCTTTGAACGCGTCCGCCGCATAGGACTCGGAAGCGGCGACGCGAGTCACATTTCTTTTGGAGGATTACCTACCATGGCAAAGAACATTACGTTCAACACCGATGCCCGCGCTAAGCTTGCCAAGGGCGTCAACACTCTGGCCGACGCCGTTACCGTCACCATGGGCCCCAAGGGTCGCTACGTTGCGCTGCAGCGCACGTTCGGTGCTCCGACCATCACCAACGACGGCGTTTCTGTCGCCAAGGAGATCGAGCTCGAGGACAACATCGAGAACATGGGCGCTCAGCTGGTGAAGGAGGTCGCCACCAAGACCAACGACACCGTGGGTGACGGCACCACCACCGCAACCCTGCTCGCCCAGGCTATCGTCAACGACGGTCTGCGCAACGTCGCCGCTGGCGCCAACCCGCTGGCCATTCGTCGCGGCATCGACAAGGCCGTTAACGCCGCCGTCGCCGAGATGAAGAAGCAGGCCAAGCCGGTCGAGACCAAGGAACAGATCGCTTCCGTCGGTACCATCTCCGCCGGTGACCCCGAGGTCGGCGAGAAGATCGCCGAGGCCATGGAGGTCGTGGGCAAGGACGGCGTCATCACCGTCGAGGATTCCCAGACGTTCGACATCACCATCGACACCGTCGAGGGCATGCAGTTCGACAAGGGCTATGTCTCCGCTTACTTCGTCACGGACAACGACCGCATGGAGGCCGTGATGAAGGATCCGTACATTCTCATCACCGACCAGAAGATCTCCAGCGTCCAGGACATCATGCCCGTTCTCGAGGCTGTCCAGCGCGCTGGCCGTGGCCTGCTCATCATCGCTGAGGACATCGACGGCGAGGCCCTGCCCACCCTCGTCCTCAACAAGATCCGTGGCGCCCTCAACGTTTGCGCCGTCAAGGCTCCGGGCTACGGCGACCGTCGCAAGCGCATCCTCGAGGACATCGCCGTCCTCACCGGTGGTCAGGCTGCCCTGGACGAGCTGGGCGTGAAGGTCGCTGACATCACCGCCGATATGCTCGGTACCGCTAAGTCCGTCACCATCTCCAAGGACAACACCGTTGTCGTCGGCGGCGCTGGCTCCAAGGAGGCCATCGACGCTCGTATCGCTCAGATCAAGGGTGAGATGGAGAACACCACCTCTGACTTCGACCGTGAGAAGCTCCAGGAGCGCCTGGCCAAGCTCTCCGGTGGCGTTGCCGTCATCAAGGTTGGCGCTGCTACCGAGTCCGAGCTCAAGGAGATCAAGCATCGCGTCGAGGACGCCCTGCAGGCTACCCGCGCTGCTGTCGAGGAGGGCATTGTCGCTGGCGGCGGCGTCGCCTTCATGGACGCTGCTTCTGCGCTCGACGCTGTCGAGATCGACGACCCCGAGGAGAAGATCGGCGTCGACATCGTCAAGAAGGCTCTGACCGCTCCGGTCGCCACCATCGCCAAGAACGCTGGCTTTGAGGGCGCTGTCGTGGTCGACAAGGTTGCCGAGCTGCCCGCCGGCCAGGGTCTCAACTCTGCCAACGGCGAGTGGGGCGACATGATCGAGATGGGCGTCCTCGACCCCGTCAAGGTCAGCCGCGTCACCCTGCAGAACGCTGCTTCTGTCGCCAGCCTGATCCTCATCACCGAGGCCACCGTCTCCGATGTGCCCAAGAACACTCAGCTTGAGGACGCAATCGCTGCTGCTACCGCTGGTCAGCAGGGCGGCGGTATGTACTAAGGCCGACAAGGTCTAGAACTCCCACCGGGAATCCGGGGGCGGGACGGGGACTTCTCTCCGGAACGTCCTCGGACATGCAAAGAGGCTCCGCATCGCGCTTCGCGCTGCGGAGCCTCTTTGCGTCCTGCGGAATATTCCGGAGAGAAGTCCCCGTCCCGCCCCCGGATTCCCTGCGTTTACGGCCTTGAGGTCGGCGTGGGCGGAGATCGTGGCTGATGGGGATACGTGTCCCGGTCGCTGTTTCGCGGCTTTGCCGCGAAAGGCGCGTTACTTTGGGACGGGTGGGGAACGTGGTTGTTGCGGTAACTGGTCCCCGCCATAAATTACCCATGGCATACTTGCGCGAAAGCCTACTGGTGCTACACTTGCAATTGCTGTTTCAGGGCGGGGTGAAATTCCCCACTGGCGGTAAATCGGGCGGTGCCAAAGGGGTGCCGTGGCGCAGGCGAGACGCCTGCGGCCGAGCCGATGAGTCCGCGACCCGTGTGTGCGTTGGTTCGCATGCCGGCTGAACTGGTGAGATTCCAGTACCAACGGTTAGAGTCCGGATGAAAGAGGCAGGTGATCTTATGTCTGAACAGTCGCAGCATATCCATTTTGAGAACACGAATAGGTGGAGCACCAAACAGCTCGTTACCATGGCGCTGATGTGCGCCTTGGGTGCCCTGTTTATGTACGTGCAGCTGCCCATCCTTCCTTCGGCGCCGTTTTTGACGTATGACCCGTCGCTGGTGCCGGCGATGGTGTGCGGGTTTGCGTACGGTCCTAGTGCCGGCACCGCTGTTGCCGCTATGGCTATCGTTATCCATGCGCTCACCACGGGTGACTGGGTCGGTGCGCTTATGAACTTGGTTGCCACGCTGGGCTATATTCTGCCCGCGGCTATCGTTTACCAGAAGATGCACACCTATAAGGGTGCCGTGATTGGCCTGGTGCTCGGCGTCATTGCCGCTACAGCGCTGTCTATGGTCGCAAACCTTACCATTGGCGTATGGTTCTGGTATGGCTCGGTCGATGTGATCGCCCCGCTCATGATTCCTGCCGTGCTGCCGTTCAACCTTATCAAGACCGTGCTTAACTCGGTGTTGACGCTGGTGGTGTATAAAGCAGTCTCCAACCTCATCACGCCTAAAAAGGACCAGGTCAAAGGCCGCGCATGATTGAGTGTCGGGGCGTTTCCTTTAGCTATGACGGTGCCGTGTCGGCACTCGACGGTGTCGATCTGAACATCGAGGACGGGGAGTTTTTCTGCATCCTCGGTGGCAATGGGTCGGGCAAGTCGACGTTTGCCAAGCATCTGAATGCGCTGCTGCAGCCCGATGCGGGAACGGTGTGCGTCAACGGCATGGACGCGTCCGATCCCGAGCTGGTCTACGACATCCGCTCGACTGCTGGCATGGTGTTCCAGAATCCCGATGATCAGCTGGTGGCAACGCTTGTCGAAGATGACGTTGCGTT
>DBFBEA010000167.1:0-3436 GCA_048248475.1 Collinsella sp.
GCCCAGGCCCTCGTCCTTAAGACCCATCTTGTGCTCGGAGATAAAGTTGGTGGCCGCCTCGAGGCACGCCTCTTCGCCATCCTCATCGAGCGCCGCCAGATAACGGTTGGAAGCGGCGTCCTCAATTGCCACGACCACGCCGGGGTTTTCACCGGCGGCAAGGTCATCCAAGAACGCGCCGATCAGATCGCACACCATGGCGTCGAGCTCGGCGGAGACGTTACCGGCGTCCTGCATATCCTGTGCCATCTTTAGACCTTCCCATCGAGTCTGGCGTCGTTACAGTTCTTGCGCCTCGGCGGCGATCTTAGCGGCGGCATCGCGGGCGCGCATCATGTCCGACGCGCGCTTGTCGAGCACCTTGATCTGGCTGGTCAGCATGACCGCATCGACCACGCCCCAAATCACCAGGCCCGTAGAGATCGAAAACCCAAGCGCACCAACTGTACCACGAAGGCGCGAGCAGATTGCCGCGACAAGGGCGGAGATGACAACCATCTTGATAAACGAGCCGCGGCGTTCACGAAGCGTGCGGGCCTGCGTCACATAGGCGATGCGTGCCGCCTCAGAAGCCTCCGAGCGCATCTGGGCCTCGCGGGCGATCGCAGCCGCCTCGGCAGAAACTCCAGCACTCATGAGCGCGCACTCCGTCGCGTGTTTGCCGGGCATTTAAAAATCATCGGGCGAGAGCGTTTGGACGAACTCATCGAACTTTTCGAACTCTTGCTCGTCGTCGACTTCCTCGGCGTGCGGTGAGACGGTGCCCAAGCGATTCATGATGTCGTCTTCAACGAACATGGGGGCATTGCTGCGTACGGCGAGGGCGATGGCGTCACTCGGACGTGCATCGATCCTATGCTCGTTGCCATCGGCCAACACGACAACCGTCGCGTAAAACACGGGCGGCTCGGCGCGGACGATTTCGACGCGCTCGAGCTTGGCACCTAGGGCGTCGACGGTGTCGAGCAGCAGGTCGTGCGTGATCGGGCGATCGGCGCGGCCGCTGTCGATGCCGCGGCTGATTGCCGCAGCCTCAAACGAGCCAGTCTGGATGGAGAGGGAGCGCAGCGGCGCGGGGGAATCCGACTTGCTGCAGCGCTCGCGAAGCACGATAAGCGATGGCACGGGACCGGCGGCCATGACGATAGTCTCTATGTCGACACGAACCATGGAACACCTCCGGTACGTAGCGGTTAACACGCGGCGGCCCGCCGCATTGAATAGCTATACTACCCAAACTTCCGCACAGCACACAAAATCAAAGTAGTTAATTTGGGACGGGACCTTTTTGACTACTTGCAGTAGGTAAGAAAAAAGCCTCGAGGCAATTGCCCCGAGGCTCTTCACGGTTTTGATGGTGGACCTGACAAGATTCGAACTTGTGACCTCCCGGTTATCAGCCGGACGCTCTAACCAACTGAGCTACAGGTCCATCATGGTGGAGGTTAGGGGGATCGAACCCCTGACCTCAGGCTTGCAAAGCCCGCGCTCTCCCAGCTGAGCTAAACCCCCACGGAGACAGTAATAAACACCCCAGCGGCGACTCGGCTCTCGCTGGGGTGTTTATTGCGAAAGAAAGTGGTGGACCTGACAAGATTCGAACTTGTGACCTCCCGGTTATCAGCCGGACGCTCTAACCAACTGAGCTACAGGTCCATCGCGCAAGGGATATATTAGACGAGTCGTTACGCGCGCGTCAACAACTTTTTTGAAAATCTTTGGGAGGAGTTCGCCCCGGCCGCGCGGCGGCATATGAAGTCGCCTGCTCGGACAGTCCTGACTCGCACGGAGAGCACATTAAGTGCTCTCCGGCTCGTGCGGAACTCGCGATCGACTTCATATGCCGCCGCGCGGCCGGGGCGAACGTGGGTCCAAAATTGTCAAAAAAGCGGTCGGCGCGCAGGTGCGCCGACCGCCGATATATGGGGTCTGATATTTTCTACCAGCTAGTTCCTCTTACTCGTCGAGGAGATCTTCTGGCATGTCGTTGCCGTCGCCTAGATCGACAGGGGTTTCTTCGGGGGCAGAGCCGTCTTCTGCACCTTCGCCCTCGGGCTTCTCTTTGGCGGCTGTCATGCGAGCTACGGCGCAGATGCGGTCGTTGTCGTCGACGGTCATCATCTTGACGCCCTGGGTGGCGCGGCCGGTCTGGCTGATCTCGTCGGTCTTGACGCGAATGACCGTCGCACCCTCCGTCACGATGAACAGCTCGTGCTGCGGGCCCACCGTCTTCATGGCCGCGAGGTTACCCTTGCGCTCGGTCATTTGGATGGTGTAGACGCCCTGGCCGCCGCGATTCTGCTCTGGGTAGTCCGCGACCGGCGTGCGCTTGCCGTAGCCGCGCTCGGTGATGACGAACAGATCGCCGTTGCCGTTAGTGACTTCCATGCCCAGAACGCTCACGCCGTCCTTCATACCGATACCGCGAACGCCGCTGGTATCGCGGCCGGTGGCGCGCACCTGCTTCTCGGAGAACATGATCGCCTTGCCCGCGGTGGTGGCTAGGATAATCTTGTCACCCTCGCGCACGCGGCGCACGTTCAGCAGTGCGTCGTCGTCGCGCAGGTTGATAGCGATCAGGCCATCACGGCGGCTACGATCGTAAGCGCTCATCACGGTCTTCTTGACCATGCCGCTCTTGGTGGCAAACATCAGGTACTCGTCGGCCGGGAACTCGCGGCAGCTAATGACGCTCGCGATCTTCTCGCCTTCCTCGAAGGGCAGCAGGTTGACGATCGCGGTACCGCGCGCCTGGCGCGTACCCACCGGCAGCTCGTGCACCTTCAGGCGATAGACCTTGCCCTTGCTCGAGAAGAACAGCACGTACTCGTGCGTGGACGCGATGAACATCTCATCGATAACGTCGTCCTCTTTGAGGTTGACGCCCGACACGCCCTTGCCACCGCGCTTCTGGGCACGGTAGGCAGCCACTGGGATACGCTTAACGTAGCCGGTGTGGGTGATGGTCACGACCATATCCTCGTCGGCGATGAGGTCCTCGACATCCAGGTCCTTCTCAACCTGGCTGATCTCGGTGCGGCGCTTGTCGCCAAACTTCTTGGAGATCTCGCGCATCTCTTCCTTGATGACGCCCAGGATCTTCTCCTCATGCGCCAGCAGGTCCTCGTAGTAGGCGATGGCGCGGCGCAGGCCGTCCAACTCTTCTTGGATCTTGTCGCGCTCCAGGCCGGTCAGGCGGCGCAGCTTCATCTCGAGGATGGCCGTGGTCTGCTCGGGCGTAAAGCCAAAGCGCTCGATCAGTCGGCTGCTGGCCTCGGAGTCGGTCTGCGAGGAGCGGATAATGCTGATAACCTCGTCGATATGGTCGAGGGCCATCAGGTAGCCCTCGAGGATATGCGCACGCGCCTGGGCCTTCTTGAGGTCAAAACGAGTGCGGCGGGTGACGACGTCGACCTGGTGGTCGATATAGTGCTGC
>DBFBEA010000168.1:0-12583 GCA_048248475.1 Collinsella sp.
TCGGCAACCTCGGCGCGCGTCGGGCGCGGGTTCTGCTGCATGGAGTCGAGCATCTGCGTAGCGGTGATAACGGGCTTGTAGGCCGCGTTGCACTTGGCGATGATCTCCTTCTGGATGTGCGGAACGAGCTCGGGCTTGATCTCGATGCCCAGGTCGCCACGGGCGACCATGATGCCGTCGGAAGCCTCGAGGATCTCGTCGAAGTTCTCGACGCCCAGGGCGCACTCGATCTTCGGGAAGATCGTCACGTGCTCGCCGCCGTTCTCGCGGCAAAGCTCGCGGATGCCGCGGACGGACTCGCCGTCGCGGATGAAGGAAGCGGCGATGTAGTCGATGTTCTCGGTCAGGCCAAAGAGGATGTCCTGACGATCGCGCTCGGTGATGGCGGGCAGCGAGATGTTGACGTTGGGCATGTTGACGCCCTTGCGCTCGCCGATCAGGCCGTCGTTCTTAACGACGCAGGTCATGTCCTGGCCGTCGACGGACTCGACCTCGAGGGCAACCAGGCCGTCATCGATCAGGATGAGGGAGCCCTTCTCGACCTCGGAGGGCAGAGCCAGGTAGTCGAGGGAGATGTGCTCAGAGGTGCCGTGGAAATCCTCGGTCGTGGGCTGAGCGGTGACGACGATCTTGTCGCCGGTCTTGACGGCAACCTTCTTGCCGTCGACCAGAAGGCCGGTGCGGACCTCGGGGCCCTTGGTGTCGAGCAGGATGCCGACGGGCATACCGAGCTCCTTGGAAATACGACGGACGCGCTCGATGCGACCGTGGTGCTCGTCGTAGGAGCCGTGCGAGAAGTTAAAACGGGCGACGTTCATGCCCGCCTTGATCATCTCGCGGATGGTCTCGTCGCTATCGCAGGCGGGACCCATGGTGCATACAATCTTGGTGCGCTTGTACATTCAGACCTCCATCTGACATCGTCTTGCGCTGATAGATAAACCATAAGAAATAAAACCGAGTTGATTATAACGAAATGGCGTCCGAATACCCCAAAAAATCGACCGTATGCCGAATTAGAAGTTCATTTTTTGCGGAAAAACGGTATATGCAAAAACTTTACCAACCGTTCTAACCGCTGCTATCTGGGCGATATTTCAATTTGATGATGCGCCGAAGAAAAAACGTTTTATCAGTATTGAGCATCACACGGTCTGCACCGTTGCTTATGGACCATATTTCCAAATGGATTGTTTTGGCTAGACGCGTTGCTTTGGGGTACCATAGCTCCACTATCAACTGCCGCTCAGCACGGCAGCCTTGATGAGCCCTTGCCCTTCTCCTGGGAATTATGATCGGGCATCAATCTGCTGAGTGGCCCGAATCCCAGGAGGGGACTCTATATGCAAAAGGAATACCTGTCCGCCGCGGCGGAGGTGCTCAGCGACCAAGGTGTCGATGAGAACCTCGGCCTGAGCGACGACGAGGCGTCGTCGCGCCTCGCTAAGACAGGCCCTAACAAGCTCGAGGAAGCCGAGAAGACGCCGCTGTGGAAGCGCTTCTTTGAGCAGATGGCCGACCCCATGGTCATCATGCTGATCGTTGCCGCCGTCATCAGCGCGCTCACGGGTATGGTCAAGGGCGAGGCGGACTTTGCCGATGTCGCCATCATCATGTTCGTCGTTATCGTCAACTCGGTGCTGGGCGTGGTCCAGGAGGCTAAAAGCGAGGAGGCTCTCGAGGCCCTGCAGGAGATGAGCGCGGCGCAGTCCAAGGTGCTGCGCGACGGCAAGCTCGTGCACCTGCCGAGCGCCGAGCTCGTGCCCGGTGACGTGATCATGCTCGAGGCGGGCGACTCCGTCCCGGCCGACTGCCGCGTGCTCGAGAGCGCCACGATGAAGATCGAGGAGGCCGCCCTTACCGGCGAGTCCGTGCCCGTCGAGAAGCATGCCAACGTGATCGAGCTCGCCGCCGGCACCGACGACGTGCCGCTCGGCGACCGCAAGAACATGTGCTACATGGGCTCCACCGTGGTATACGGCCGCGGCCGCGCCGTCGTGGTCGGCACCGGCATGAACACCGAGATGGGTAAGATCGCCGGCGCCCTGGCCGAGGCCAAGGAAGAGCTCACGCCGCTGCAGGTGAAGCTTGCCGAGCTCAGCCGCATCCTCACCATCATGGTTATCGTCATCTGCGTCGTCATCTTTGGCGTCGACATCATCCGCCACGGCGTGGGCAACGTTCTCACCGATCCGACCGCGCTGCTCGACACCTTTATGGTCGCTGTCTCGCTTGCCGTCGCCGCCATCCCCGAGGGCCTGGTTGCCGTCGTGACTATCGTGCTTTCGCTCGGCGTGACCAAAATGGCCAAGCGTCAGGCAATCATCCGCAAGCTCTCTGCCGTCGAGACTCTCGGCTGCACGCAGACCATCTGCTCCGACAAGACCGGTACCCTTACCCAAAACAAGATGACCGTCGTCAAGCACGAGCTCGCCGCGCCTAAGGAGAAGTTCCTGGCCGGCATGGCTCTGTGCTCCGACGCCCAGTGGGACGAGGAGCTGGGCGAGGCCGTGGGTGAGCCGACCGAGTGTGCGCTCGTCAACGATGCCGGCAAGGCGGGCCTCACTGGCCTGACTGCCGAGCATCCGCGCGTGGGCGAGGCCCCGTTTGACTCGGGCCGCAAGATGATGTCCGTGGTCGTCGAGACCCTGGACGGCGAGTACGAGCAGTACACCAAGGGCGCGCCCGACGTGGTGATCGGCCTGTGCACCCATATCTACGACGGCGACAAGGTCGTCCCCCTGACCGAGGAACGTCGTGCCGAGCTCGTGACCGCCAACAAGGCCATGGCCGACGAGGCCCTGCGCGTGCTGGCGCTGGCAAGCCGCACCTACACCGAGGTCCCGAGCGACTGCAGCCCCGCCGCGCTCGAGCATGACCTGGTCTTCTGTGGCCTGTCCGGCATGATTGACCCGGTCCGCCCCGAGGTCGCCGACGCCATCCGCGAGGCGCACGACGCCGGTATCCGCACCGTCATGATTACGGGCGACCATATCGACACCGCCGTGGCCATTGCCAAGCAGCTGGGCATCGTCACCGATCGCAGCCAGGCCATCACCGGTGCCGACCTCGATCGCATGAGCGAAGAGGAGCTCGACGCGCACATCGAGGACTACGGCGTGTACGCCCGCGTCCAGCCCGAGCACAAGACCCGCATCGTCGAGGCTTGGAAGTCGCGCGACCAGATCGTGGCCATGACGGGCGACGGCGTCAACGACGCCCCGTCCATCAAGCGCGCCGACATCGGCGTGGGCATGGGCATCACCGGTACCGATGTCACCAAGAACGTCGCCGACATGGTGCTTGCCGACGACAACTTCGCCACCATCATCGGTGCCTGCGAAGAGGGCCGTCGCATCTACGACAACATCCGCAAGGTCATCCAGTTCCTGCTTTCGGCCAACCTTGCCGAGGTCTTCTCGGTGTTTATCGCCACGCTCATCGGCTTTACCATCTTCCAGCCGGTGCAGCTGCTGTGGGTGAACCTGGTCACCGACTGTTTCCCCGCGCTCGCGCTGGGCATGGAGGATGCCGAGGGCGACATCATGAAGCGCAAGCCGCGCAACGCCAAGGACGGCGTCTTTGCCGGACATATGGGTCTGGACTGCGTGGTCCAGGGCCTAATCATCACCGTGCTGGTGCTGGCGAGTTTCTTTGTGGGCGTGTACTTTGACATGGGCTACATCCACATCGCCGATATGATCGCCGGCAATGCCGACGAGGAAGGCGTGATGATGGCGTTCATCACGCTCAACATGGTCGAGATTTTCCACTGCTTCAATATGCGCAGCCGTCGTGCGTCGCTGTTCACCATGAAGAAGCAGAACAAGTGGCTGTGGGCTTCCGCCGCGCTGGCACTGGTGCTGACGGTGATCGTGACCGTGCAGCCGACGCTTGCCGAGATGTTCTTTGGTCCTGTGACGCTTGAGCTCAAGGGCGTTCTTGCCGCGCTGGGCCTGGCCTTCCTGATCATCCCGCTGATGGAGATCTACAAGGCGATCATGCGCGCGGTCGAAAAAGAGTAACGTTCCTGTCCGGGCCCGACCGCCTGCGGGGTTTCCACGGGCACGTCCTCGCCGCTTTGCGGCTGCGGGATGTGCCCTTAGGAAACCCCTCCCGGCGGGCGGGCCCTGCGGTATCCTTGCTGGCTTTTCTCCCGTGCGGATGAAAAGGGCTGAGGGAAAGTTTGTGAGCTGGTCGGGCTTTGCCCGGCCAGATCTTTTTGATTTAAAATACCTGCTCAGTTGTGATTTTGGCTGCTGGGAGGCGTTTGTGGCTAAGGCTAAGGCTAAAGCGAAGAAAAAGACGACGGGGGCGCGGGCTAAGCGTGACCGTCGTCGGAAACTCGCGACCGAAGCGCCCGTGTCTGCCGAGGAGTTGTTGGCGAGCGTACCGGGGCTCGATGCGCTGCAGGATGTTCCGGCGTTTGATGACCTGCCGGTCGATGAAGCCCAGCAGACTGCCTTTGATGATTTCTGCGCACATGCCGAGGAGCCCGAGCAGATGCAGCTGGGTGCCGTTATTCGCCTGGATCGCGGGTTTCCGCTGGTGGCCACTGCCGACGACACCTTTCGCGCCGAGCATGCCGTGGGGTTTGCCAAGTCGCGCGGCGAGGACGAGGTCCTGCTGCCTGCCGTGGGCGATCGTGTGGCGGTGCGCCGCGCTCCCGGGCACGATATGGGCGTGATTGAGTGCGTGCTGCCGCGCCGTACGAGCTTTGAGCGTTGGCGCGGCCGTGCCCGTGGAGAGCGCCAGGTGCTCTGCTCCAACGTGGATAGCGTGCTAATCGTGCAGGCGCTCGGTGCCGGTGAGGTGCTGCTCGACCGCGTGGCGCGCTCGCTGGTGTTGGCGCTCGACTGCGATGCCGAGCCGGTGGTGGTGCTTACCAAAGCTGACCGCTGCGATGCCGAGGAGCTCGAGCGCGATCTGGACCGCGTGCGCCGCCTGGTGGGTCCGGACGTGCGCGTGATCGTGACGTCCTCTGCCGAGGGCCGCGGCCTGGACGAGGTCCGTGCCTGCGTGCCCGCCGGGAGCTGTGCCATGATTCTGGGCGAGTCGGGTGCCGGTAAGTCGACGCTGCTCAATGCACTGCTGGGCCACGATACGTTGGCGACCGGCGGTGTGCGCGAACGCGACGACCAGGGCCGTCACACTACCGTTGCGCGCGTGATGGTGGCGCTGCCGGGCGACGCCGGCGTGATCGCCGATGCCCCGGGCCTGCGCAGCCTACCGCTCGTGGGTCACGAGCGGGGTCTGGCGCGCGCCTTCCCCGAGATTGTCGAGACATCGCGCGCGTGCCGGTTTGGCGATTGCACACATACCCATGAGCCGGGTTGCGCCGTTCGCGAGGCCGAGGACGCCGGGCAGATTGACAGCCTGCGTCTGGAAACGTTCCAAAACCTGGCGTCATCCATGCGCGTGAGCGCTCAAATGCTCGATCCCGATGTCCATCTGTAATTGATTTTTCCTATGACAGCCGTCTCCCAACTGTTCGGGAGACGGCTTTTTTTGCTGCGGAAAAGCCTCGAAACATGCAGCTTGCTGACGTGCTGACCAAAACCTTGCCATGAGCTTGACGGGCTGGTCAGCTTTTGGTCAGCGATTGGTTTGACATCGAAAACCAAGATCGCGATTGCGCCGCTTTGCACTCTGACCGCCCAGACAATGGTGGTACGGGCATTCGCCCGGCACTGCCATGAGAGGAGCGGCCGTGAACAAGAGCAAGCGCATCGCCATCAGTCTGGTCGCGGGCGTGCTCGCTGCTCTGCTCTGCATGGTTTACGGCTCGTCGATCCGCTCGCAAGCCGAACGGGTCCAGGCTGAGACCTTGGCCAAGTACGGTGGCGATCGCGTCGAGGTATGCGTCGCGGCGCGCGATATCGATGTGGGCGAGACCCTCGATGAGACCAATGTCATAACCCAGGAATGGCTGACGAGCCTGTTGCCGCGTGACGCGGCGACCGAGCTGCGCCAGGTGCGCGGCGACGTGACGACTTCGCGTATTCCCAAAAACGCCGTGATCTGCAATGTCTACACCAAGGCCGAGAGCCACAAGCTCGAGGTGCCTAAGGGCAAGGTTGCCGTTTCGGTGGCGGTCGATGCCGAGCACTCGGTCGGCGGTGCTACAGGCGTGGGCAGCTACGTGGATGTGTATGTGCAAAAAGACGGCGTAACCGATCGACTGTGCGGCGCGCACGTGATCGATACCAGTGAGGATTCCGGTGCCACGCGCGAGGGCAAGATCGAATGGGTGACGCTGGCGGCTGACCCCGAAGACGTCAAGGAACTGCTGGGAGCCTCGGGCAAGGGAACGGTCAGCTTGACGATTCCCGCCACGGCGCGCGGCAAAAAGAGCGGAGGCGACGAGTGATGAAGGCGATCTGGCTTGCGTGCTGCGCGTGCGGCGATTACGGGCTGTTGCAGCGGGAAGTCGAGGGCCGTGATGCGGGTGCACAGGTGCTTCGCGTGGGTGACCTGGACGGGCTGATTTCCATGGCGCGGGCGTTTCCGTCGCGCCGCGGGGCTGCCATCATCGCGGCGTCTCTGTTTGATATCGAAGATGTGCGCAAGACTGTTGCGCGCCTGACGGCCGAAGGCCGCGTGAGTCGCGTGGTCGTGTTGATAGAAGCGCTCGATCCGTCGGATATCGAGGGACTGTTTCGCGCGGGGGCGACCGAGGTCATCGCTGCGCACAGCATATGCGGCAACGGGCGCGCGGGCGAGGGAGCGGTTGATTCCGATCGGCGCATGACGATTGAGCCCGATGCTTTTGTTGATAGGGAACCCGGGGCGCCTCGCGCTACAAGAGGCCCGCGTGTTGATGATTATGGAAAAGCGGAAGCCGAGCATGGTCGGCGCCCCCGGAACCCCCTTGTATACGATGACGCTGGAGGGCCGGCACAGCATGCTGGCGACTCCCCGGCTGTAGATATGGGATACGTGCACGGCGTGAATCTGGCGGATGAACTCGACGAAGTTGAGGGCTTTGCCGGGTGCGGCGAGTTGTCGCTGATGCAGCATGAGCAGATTGCACAGAACGAGCCTGCCTTGCAGACCGAACAAGCTGCCATGCCGGCTTGGACGCAGCGTGTGGTTGCGGCGGGGGAGACGGGGACGCTGTCGCCGACGCCCGCCCCGCCGCCTCCGATGCCGCCGGCAGACGCTGCCGCTCCGCAGCATCGAGCTCCGGTCATCTGCGCCATTTCGGGTTCGGGCGGTTGCGGCAAGTCGACGATCGTTGCCACCATGGCACACATATCGTCGCTGTTGGGCTTGCGTGCCGCCGTGCTCGACCTGGACCTGATGTTTGGAAACCTTTACGACTTGTTAGGCGTCGATGCTCCGCGCGATATGGCGGCACTTATCGAGCCGTCGGCGGCGGGCGCGCTCACCGAGCCGGATATCGTAGCCACATCGATGCGCGTGGCGCCGGGCGTTACGCTCTGGGGTCCCGTCGCGGCGCCCGAGCAAGCCGAGCTCATGGCACGTCCGGTGGAGCTATTGCTTGATGTCCTGCGTCGCGAATCCGACGTGGTCTTTATCGATACCTCGGTCTTTTGGGGCGACGCCGTGGCGGCTGCGGTGGCGGCGAGCGACCGTTGCCTGGTCGTTGGCGATGCGGCGGTGTCGTCCGCGACATCGGCATCGCGCGTCATTGAACTGGCAAGTCGAGTAGGTGTGCCGCGCACGCGCATGAGCGCCGTGTTCAACCGGTTCGGTGCGCGCGGGGCAGACGAGGACGTCGCCATGCGCTTTGAGATTGCCTGTGCGTTGAGCTCAAAGATTCGTATCGCCGATGGCGGGCAGGATCTCGCCGCGCTCATGGCGTTTGGGCGCGCTGACGAGGCAGTGGGTCAGACGAGCGCTTTCGCGACCAGCGTGCGCGAGGCCACGCGCGAGATGCTCGTGGAACTGGGGTGCGCCGTCGGCCCTTGGAGCGATATGGTCGCCGACCGTGCAACGCGCACCGAACGCCCGCGTATCCGCCTTCCCTGGTCGCGCGAGGGTGATCAGCGATGAGCCTGCAAACGAGGATTAAGGCTGCCGGCGCTGCAGCGGCTGCAGCGCCTGTAGATGCGGGGCGTCGTCGCGCGGTGAAACGACGCACCAAGCGCGCTGTGATGGACCGCACGGGTTACGACGAAGTGGCGCGTATCAGCGCCTATATCGACCCGGCGCTTGCCCGCTCGGAATTGCGTCCCGCGGTGGAGGCGGCGCTCAATGTTGAGGAACCGACCGATCTCGCGACGTCCGAACGCGAGACCATCATCGACGAGATTTTGGATGACGTGGTGGGCCTGGGGCCGTTGCAGCCGCTCATCGAGGACGACACCGTTACCGAGATCATGATCAACGGCTGCCGCTCGGCCTTCTTTGAACGCGGCGGCGTCTTGTACCCTATCGAGCATGCGTTTGAGG
Organism: Collinsella sp.; assembly: GCA_048248475.1. GTDB lineage: Bacteria > Actinomycetota > Coriobacteriia > Coriobacteriales > Coriobacteriaceae > Collinsella. The sequence continues at coordinate 8,419 of DBFBEA010000168.1, forward strand.
ATGATGAGCAGATCCGTGTGCTTATCGACCGCATCATCTCGCCACTTGGCCGCCGTATCGACGAGCGCAGCCCCATCGTCAACGCTCGCCTTAAAACGGGCTATCGCGTCAACGCGGTGATTCCGCCTGTGGCGATTGACGGACCGATTCTCACCATCCGAAAGTTCTCGGACCGCATCTGCTCGCTGGACGAGCTTGTGGGGCTGGGGTCACTGCCGCTTTGGTATGCGCAGCTGCTGTCGTGCGCGGTGTCGCTGCGACAGGACCTGGCGGTTGCGGGAGGCACGGGATCTGGTAAGACCACCCTGCTCAACGCGCTGTCATGCGAGATTTCCACCGGCGAGCGCATCGTGACGATCGAGGACTCTGCCGAGCTCAAGTTTGCGCATCATCCGCACGTGGTGCGCCTAGAGGCGCGCGAGGCTTCAATTGAGGGCGAGGGCGCGGTGACGATCCGCGACCTGGTGACCAATGCCCTGCGCATGCGCCCCGACCGCATCGTGGTGGGCGAGGTGCGCGGTGCCGAGTGCTGCGACATGTTGCAGGCCATGAATACGGGCCACGACGGGTCGCTCACCACACTTCATGCGGGTTCAGAACAGGAGACCGTGGTGCGTCTGACGTTGCTTGCACGTTATGGCATCGATCTGCCGAGCGAGCTCATCGAGGAGCAGATTGCCATGGCGCTCGACGGCATCGTGATGTCCGAGCGCCACGCCGATGGCAGGCGCTTCGTCTCCTCGTATTCGGGGGTGCGTCGCGCCGCGTCGGGCGGCGTAGAGCTCGAGCACTATGTGACTTTCGATGCCGCCGAGCGCACCTGGGCGCTTGACCGCGAGCCGCCGTTTATCGCAGAAGGCCTGCGGTCGGGGACGCTCACACAAGAGGAGGTGGACGAATGGAGGTCGCTGTGCCCCTCGTCGTAGGGGGTTTGGCAGGGTTTTCTGTTGCGACGGCGTGCGGGGCGGAACCTCGTGTGCCGCAGGTGCCGCCGGCGGAGCTGGCGCGTCAGGCGCTCGAGACGGTGGCAGAGAAGCTGCCGCGTGAGCTGGTGGAAAACGATCTGCTGAAAAAGATCGCCCGTTCGTGGGCATCGCTGGCTCCGGCGCATCGCCTTGGCCTCGTGATCGAGGATGCTTCGGGGCGTTTGGCGTTTCTGCTGCTATCGAGCGGTATCTGCTGCGTTTTACTAACGATGGTGTCGTTATCGCCCCTCGGATTTGCCTTGGGACTTGTTGCTCCGATTGCCGTTGGCGCCGCTCGGGATGGCTTTGAGAGCCGGCGCGAGCAACACGATGCAGAAGAGGCCATGCCCGAGGCGTTTACCGCACTTTCCATGTCGCTTGCCTCGGGACATTCGCTGGCCCAGGGCATGCGCTTTGTGGGCGCTCATGCGCAAGAGCCGGTACATACCGAGTTTTTGCGGGTGGCGGCGGCGATCGATTGCGGCATCTCGGCGACCGACGCGCTCGATGACTTGCTCGTGCGCATCGACGCCCCCGGTCTTTCGCTTGTGACCTTGGCGCTTAAGGTGTCACAGCGCACTGGCGCTCCGCTTGCCGACTTACTGTCCGAGGCGTCGAGCATGGTGGGGGAGCGCATTGAGCTCAAGCGCCGCCTGGATGTTAAGACGTCGCAGGCTCGCATGTCTGCGCATATGGTCGCGGCGATGCCGGCGGGCATGTGCGCGGTGTTGGCGCTGCTTTCGGCAGATTTTCGTCGCGGTCTTGCGACGCCTGCCGGCGCGGGCGCTGTGGTGCTGGGTCTTGCCCTCAACGCCGTTGCCCTGGTGGTTATCCGGCGCATTATGAGGGTGGAGCTATGAGCGCCCCAGTTGCAGTTGCGGCTTGCCTGTGCGCCCTGAGTGTATTTGTCGCGACGGGTTTGGATCGGGCGGATGCGCGCAAGATCGCAGGGGCCTGCAAGCGCGAGGCGGTGCTGGTCGCTGCCGCGGGTCGCTCGGTGGTCGATGCCCTGACCGCGCGAGTGAAGGGCGCGGTTGGAGCGGGCGGCCCGGCGCGAGTTTCGCTCGGCGAAGTGTCCGAGATGATCGATGTTGTGCGCTTGGGTCTTTCGGCCGGTCTTTCGTTTGATGCAGCGCTTGAGATTTTCTGCGCCAACCGCCGGTCAGTGCTGGCTCTTCGCCTTGAGCGGGCCTGCATGGCGTGGCAGGTGGGCGTGGGCACGCGTGAGGACGAGTTGTTGGTCGCCGCGCGCGACCTGGACGTGCGAGCGCTCGAGACCTTTGCCATTACGGTGGGGCAGGCACTCGCCCTGGGTGCCCCACTTGCCGAGACGCTGGCCGCTCAAAGTCGCGAGATCCGTGCGGCTCATCGCGCCGCGGTCGAGCGCGAGATTGAGCGTGCGCCCGTCAAGCTGCTGATTCCCACCGGCACGCTCATCTTGCCGGCGTTGCTTCTGTCCATATTGGGCCCGCTGCTGGGAGCAGGCGGGATGATGTAGGGAGGAATACATGAACACGGTGGTCGAAGTTGCTGACAAGGCTTGGAACTGGGCTTTTTGCCGGGCGATCCGCGCTCGCCAGCATGCCAAGGAGCTACTGCAGGAGGAGAGTGCACAGGGTACCACCGAGTATGCCATCTTGGTCGGCGTGCTCGTGGTGATCGCGATTATCGCCATCGTCGCATTTAAGGGCAAGGTTAAAGAGCTATGGGATGCGATCAGCGAGGGCATCAACAGCCTGTAGAGGGCGAGCGCTCCATCGGGGTGCTGCTGGTGTTTGCTTGCCTGATCGTGGCGATGGCGGCGGTGCTTTGGGGGCTTAACGCCGCGCGGCAGCAGCGTCCTGGGGCCGCCTTCGATTCGGGCTCAGATTCGGCGGTGGCGTCTCAAAAAGATGAGATGCGAGATGCGGACGATTCGGATGTCGCTGTCACGGCGCAAACCTTTCTGCGGACGCTCGACAAGCGGTCTGGCACTACGACGGATTCGCCTGAGGACAACGCGATTGCGGTCCGGCTTGCATGGTCCGAGGACCGACCGATGACCGAGGCAGCGGCGGATATGTTACGCGCCTACCGCGAGGTGCCAACGGCCCAGCTCGCCCTGAGCGGCTATCTCGATATTAAGGGCAACGTATGGGGCGCCATCGTGCGCGATGGGCGCGGCTGGGTCGATATGGTGACGGTTGCCGCGGATGCTGGCGATGCTTCATGTCGTCTGCGCGCGGTGCGCCTGGTCCCGCAAACAATAAGCTCAAAGGAGGGATCGTGAAATGCATGGCGTTCTGCGTGAAGAGGTTGCCCAAGCGACTGTGGAATACGCCATCGTCACGGTGGCGCTGCTATCGATCGTGCTGGCGATTGCGGGACTTTGGCGTGCTGGCACCGATGGACGCTTGGCGGCGCTGGTTGAGCGGGCGGCATCCCATGGCGTTGCCTCGATGTCGGTTATCGACGCCGCCGCGGGCGCTAAGGACATCGCGTTGTATTGATATCGCGCACGAGGACCGGGCGCAGTCTACGGTCGAGGCTGCTTTTTTGCTGCCGACGTTTCTGACGCTCATCCTTCTCGCACTGCAACCGGTGTGCCTGCTTTATACGCGCGCGGTCATGGAGTCTGCCGCCGCCGAGACCGCGCGGCTCATGACCACGACGACGGCGGAGGACGACGATCTTAAGGAGTTCACCCGCCGCCGGCTTGCCGCAGTGCCCAACGTTTCGATCTTTCATGCCGGCGGGCCGTTGTCGTGGGATATCGAGCTTGGCCGGGCCGGTGCGGGTGGCGTCTCGTCCGTGTCCGTTTCCGGCGAGGTCAAGCCGTTGCCTGTGATCGGTGCGTTTGCGCAGGCTATGGGTGGTACCGCCGAGGGCGGCTACGTTGAGCTCAAGGTCGATGTCTCGTATCAATCGCGTCCCGAATGGCTGGAGGGAGATTATGATTCGTGGATTGCTGCATGGGATTAAGCGTTTCTGGTCTAGATGCGTTTTGACGCGCCGTCCGAGCTGCCATCGCAAACGAGGCGGCTTTATGGGCCGCGCCGGTGTCGATCTGTTTATCGAAGACGGTGCCTACACCACGCTTTCTTCTGCCGTGGTCATCCTAGTGGTGCTCACGTTGTTGTTTTCGTCGACCGCGGCGATATGGAGCATGTCGCGTGCCGGGGATACCCAGGTGGCGGCCGATAGCGGCGCGCTGGCGGGTG